>JBDTUG010000109.1:0-10143 GCA_040007855.1 Caldimonas sp. | reverse complement strand
CGCTCTCGATGCTGTTCGGCCCCGACGCGCTCGAGTACCGCATCAACGACAGCGGTGCCCGGCTCGCCCTGGTCGACGAGAGCGGAATCGACAACGTGCTCGCCGCCCGGCCGCTCTGCCCGGGCCTGGCGACGGTGGTCGTGGTCGGCGCCGCGCGAGGGCGCGGCGATGCGGACTGGCAGGCGCTGCTCGACGCTGCCGGCAAACCGCCCGCGCCGGTCGCGACCCGCGCCGACGATCCCGCCTTCCTGATCTACACCAGCGGCACGACCGGCCCGCCGAAAGGGGCGCTCCTGCCGCACCGTGCCCTGCTCGGCAATCTGCCCGGCTTCGTCTGCAGCCAGAACTGGTTTCCGCACGGACTGGCGGCGAAGCGTCCCGAGGCGGGTCGGCGGGCCCGGGGCGCAAGCGCTGTCACGCGGCAGACGGCAGGCGACGGTTCCGACGCGGTGTTCTGGTCGCCGGCCGACTGGGCCTGGACCGGCGGCCTCATGGACGCCTTGCTGCCGACGCTCTACTTCGGCCGCGAGATCGTCGCCTACCAGGGCCGCTTCGCGCCGGAGACGGCCTTCGCGCTGATGGAGCGGCACCGCGTCACCCACACCTTCCTCTTCCCGACCGCGCTGAAGGCGATGATGAAGGCGGTGCCCGAGCCGCGCGCCCGATTCGACCTGCGCCTGCGCGCCATCATGAGCGCCGGCGAGGCGGTCGGCGACGCGGTCTTCGGCTGGTGCCGCGACCGGCTCGGCGTGGTGCCGAACGAGATGTTCGGCCAGACCGAGATCAACTACATCGTCGGCAACTCGGCGGCGCTCTGGCCGGCCCGACCGGGCAGCATGGGCCGCCCTTATCCGGGCCATCGCATCGCCGTCATCGACGACGCCGGCCGCGAGTGCGCGCGCGGCACGCCCGGCGACGTCGCCCTGCACCGGCGCGACCGGCACGGCCACCTCGATCCGGTGTTCTTCCTCGGCTACTGGAAGCGCGCCGACGCGACCCGCGCCAAGTTCACCGGCGACCCCGACGACAGCTGGTGCCGGACCGGCGACACCGCGGTGATGGACGAGTCCGGCTACCTCTGGTATCAGGGCCGCAGCGACGACGTCTTCAAGGCGGCCGGCTACCGGATCGGCCCGAGCGAGATCGAGAACTGCCTCGTCAAGCATGCCGCGGTCGCCAACGCCGCGGTCGTGCCCAAGCCCGACGCCGAGCGCGGCGCGCTGGTCAAGGCTTACGTCGTGCTGGCGCCCGGGCACCTGCCTTCGCGCGAGCTCGAGCGCGAGTTGCAGGCGCACGTGCGCGGCCAGCTCGCGCCGTACGAGTATCCGAAGGAGATCGAGTTCATCGACGCCTTGCCGATGACCACCACCGGCAAGGTGCAGCGGCGCGTGCTACGCCTGCGCGAGGAAGAGCGGGCCGCCGCGGCAGGCCGCGGCTGAGCCTGCCCGCGTCAGCGGACCTGGCCGCGGATCTCGCCGCCCGGGTTGGCGGCAGTGTGGAGGTTGATGTACCAGAGGCCCGCCTTCAGCTCGGCGGTCTGCGCCGCGGTCAGCTGCCGGGTGCCGCTGATCGGGCTGGCCAGGCTGCCCGCGAACGGCACGACCACGCCGGCGTTGGCGCCGGCCGCTGCCGGGCCGTGGAAGTGCGCGCCGGTAACCGGACCGCTCAGGCCCGAGTAAGTGACGGTCCAGCTGAGCGTGTTTCCATCGAGCTTGACCGAGCCCGAGCCGCTGCCCGAGCTGGAGTTGGCCGGAACTTCGCTGGCGGCCGAGAGCGTCGCCGACATCGCGTTGCCCATCATCGGCTGGGCCATCGGGGTGGAGGAAGAAGATGAGGTAGAGCCCATCATCCCGCAACCGGCCAGCGCAAAGGCGGCGGCGGCGAGAGCAGGGGCGAGGGCGAATCGACGAACGATCATTGGGGTCTCCTGGGTCGAGTGGTGAGTGAATCGGCAGCAGCGCGAGAGCGCGGCGATGGCCGCGGCGCATGATATGTCTCCGGCCGCAGCAACGAGCGTGCCCGGGCATCGTCTGCTGTCGTTCCCCTCGTCTAAGGATCCATCGAGTCCCATGCCGTCCCGTCCGAACATCGTCTATATCGTCGCCGACGACCTCGGCTTCGCCGACCTCGGCTGCTACGGCGGGCGGGCGCCGATCTCGCCGGTGCTCGACGAACTCGCCGCGCACGGCCTGCGCTTCACGCAGGGCTATGCGAACTCGCCGGTGTGCTCGCCGACCCGCTTCGCCCTGATGACCGGGCGCTACCAGTACCGCCTGCGCGGCGCTGCCGAGGAGCCGATCAACAGCAAGAGCCGCGGCAGCACGACGCTCGGCCTGCCGCCCGGGCATCCGACCCTGCCGTCGCTGCTGCGGGGTGCCGGCTACCGCACCGCCCTGGTCGGCAAGTGGCATCTCGGCTACCCGCCCGCGTTCGGGCCGCTGCGCTCGGGCTACGACGAGTTCTTCGGGCCGATGTCGGGCGGCGTCGACTACTTCAGCCACTGCGACTCGCGCGGCACCCACGACCTCTGGCAGGGCGAGGCCGAGCACCACGAGGAGGGCTACCTCACCGACCTGATCTCGCGGCGCGCGGTGGCGACGATCGAGCGCTGGGCGGTGGACGCGGCGCCGTTCTTCCTCAGCGTCCACTACACCGCACCGCACTGGCCGTGGGAAACGCGCGCCGACGCGGCGCTGGCCGCAGAGGTCAAGGACAACCTGTTTCACCTGCACGGCGGCAGCATCCACGTCTATCGTCGGATGATCGCGCAGATGGACGAGGGCATCGGCTGGATCGTCGGCGCGCTCGCCGCCCGCGGCCTCGCCGGGAACACCCTGGTCGTCTTCACGAGCGACAACGGCGGCGAGCGCTACTCCGACAACTGGCCGCTGGTCGGCGGCAAGATGGACCTGACCGAAGGCGGCATCCGCGTGCCCTGGATCGCCCGCTGGCCGGAGCGCATCGGTGCCGGCGGCACGAGCGGGCAGCCATGCCTGACGATGGACTGGACGGCGACGATGCTCGACGCTGCCGGCGTCCCCGCCGATCCGGCGTTCCCGCTCGACGGGCTGTCGCTGCTGCCCGTGCTCGCCGATCCGGCGCACCGGTTCGCCCGGCCGATGCACTGGCGCATGAAGCATCGCGGGCAGCAGGCGATGCGCGACGAGCGCTGGAAATACCTCAAGGTCGACGCCCACGAGTACCTGTTCGACCTGGGCGCCGACGAGCGCGAGCGCGCCAACCTCGCGCCGCGCGATCCGGCGCGCCTGGCGGCGATGCGCGACGCCTGGCAAGCCTGGGACGCGACCATGCCGCCGATCCCCGGCGACGCGACGGTGAGCCTGGGCTACGGCAGCGCCGACATGCCACAGCGCTGAAGCGACGCTGAAGCCGCCGCGCCGAAGCCGCGGCGCCGACGGAGGGACGCCGGGTAGCGGCGCAGCGCTTGCTACGATCGAATGCTTCTCCTGCTCCTCACGACCCCCCATGCCAGCTTACGAAGAGCCGCGCGCCGACGCTCCGCCCTTGCGCCGCTTCCGCGACCCGGACTACCGGCCGCGCGCCGCCACGCTCGGTTCGCTGCGCGAGCGGATCGATGCGCTCGACGGGCAGATCGTCGCGCTGCTCGCCGAGCGCGCCCTGTGCGTGCGCGACGCCACCCGCTTCAAGTCCGACCGCTTCCAGGTCGCGGCGCCGGCGCGCCAGGCCGCCGTGTTCGCCCACGTGCGCGAGCTCGCGGCCGGCCATGCCGGCGAATTTTCCGCGCTACCCGACGTCGTCGAGGCCGCCTACCGCACGCTCGTGGCCGGCTTTATCGCCGCCGAGGAGCGCTTCTTCGCAGAAACCGAGCCGATCCCGACATGAATCCTTGCCGTCCCTCCCTGCTGCCCGCGCTCGCACGCCATGCGGTCGCGATCGTTCTGGCCGGCGCCGCCGGCGCCGCCCTTGCCCAGACCGGACCGTGGCCGAACCGGCCGATCCGGATCGTCATCCCCTACGCCGCCGGCTCGTCGCCCGACGTGTTCGCACGGATCGTCGCCGAGAAGATCTCGCCCCGCCTCGGCCAGCAGGTGCTGGTCGACAACCGCGCGGGCGCCGGTGGCAACACCGGTACCGGCGCGGTCGCCAAGTCGCCGGGCGACGGCTACACCTTCCTGGTCAGCACCAATGGGCCGCTGGTCTACAACACGGTGCTCTACAAGAAGCTCGGCTACGACCCGTTCACCGAACTGCGCCCGGTCGTGCTCGGCGGCGCCCAGGCCAACGTGTGCGCGGTGCGCACCGATTCCGGCATCGCCTCGTTGAGCGAGCTGGTGGCGGCCATGAAGGCCAGCCCGGGCCGGTTCAACTTTTCCTCGACCGGCGTGGGCAGCCTGTCGCAACTCGGCGTCGAGCTGCTCAAGGCGAAGACCGATACCTTCGCGGTGCACATTCCGTACGCTTCCTCGCCGCTCGCCATCCTCGCCCTGCTGCAGGGCGACGTGCAGTTCGCCTGCGTGCCGGCGGTTGCGGTGATGCCGCAGGTCAAGGCCGGCAAGCTCCGGCCGCTCGCCGTCTCGACCGCGAAGCGCAGCGCCCTCACGCCCGAGATCCCGACCATGAAGGAAGCCGGCCTGCCCGAGATCGAGAACATGGCCTGGATGGCGGTGATGGCGCCGGCCTCGACGCCGACCGAGATCGTCGACCGCATGAACCAGGAGATCAATGCCGCGCTGGCGCTGCCCGAGGTGCGCGAGAAGCTGGCCAGCCAGTTCATGGAGCCGGTCGGCGGCTCGGTCGAGGACCTGCGCGCCTTCATGAAGCGCGAGCTGGTCGTAATGACGCCGATCATCAAGCGCAGCGGCGCCACCGCAGACTAGAGGGGCCTCGCGCTGCTGCGCTACGCCGTCGAACGGCGCCCGGCTTCGGCGCAGGAGCTCGCGGCCGCGTGGGCCCGGCTCGACGGCCTGCCAGGCGTCTACTTCGGTTGCGACGCCGGCGTTGCCGGCCTGCATCCGCCGGGGGCGCTGCTGCTGGTCGAGCCGTCGCTGGCCTTGCGTGTGTTCGCCGATGGCGTCGAGGTCGACGCGCTCGACCCGCTCGGCGAGGCGCTGCTCGGCCATCGCTCGCTCGCGGCCTGGCGACGCGCCTGCGTTCGCGGCGGCACCGGCGGGACGATGGCCGCGCTGCGCGGCTTCCTCGCGGCCTTCGATGGCGAAGGCGGTGCGGCTGACGATGCGATCCTGGCCGGTGCGCTGGGCTTCGAGGCGCACCGCCTCGCCGCGCCGGCCGCGACGCGCGGCGACGACCGCCTCGGCGTGTTCTTCTTCTCGCCCTGCACCTACCAGCGCGACGCGGCCGGGTCCTGGCAGCGCTGCACGCTGGTGTTCGAGGACGCGTCGCTGACGCGGGCGATGGCCGTGCCGCGCGCAGAGCCCGCGGCGGTCGCGCCTGTTGCAAGTGGCTCGCCTGTCGTTCGCACGGCGAACGCCACTGCGAACGCCACTGCGAACGCCGCGGCGAACGCGACTGCGAACGTGCCGGTCGCCGGGACAGGCCCCGCCAGCCCGCTCGACGAGCCTCGCGACGACTTCCCGCCCGGCGGCTACGCGCAGGTCGTGGCCCGCGCGGTCGACCGCCTCGCGGGCTCGGGCCTGGTCTCGCTCACCCTCAGCCAGAGCTTTCGCCGCCGCCTCGGCGAGCGATCGCCGGCCCGTGCCTTCGCCGAGCTGCGCGCGGTCAACCCGGCACCCGCCACCTTCCTGATCGACGGCGGTGACGGCGAGTCCGTGTTCGGCGCCTCGCCTGACCTGCAGCTGGTCGTGCGCGGCCGTGAGGTCGAGGCCTGTCCGGTCTGCGGCACGGTGGCGCGCGGCCACGGACCGGTCGGCGAAGCCGAGGCCTTGCGCGTCCTGTTCGACGAAGAGGTCGATGCCGCCTCGCTCGCCGTCTGCAGCGACGCCTTGCGCAACGACCTCGCGCCGCTCTGCGAGCCCGGCTCGCTGCAGCTGGTCGACCGGCGCCGGCCGATGACCATGGCCACCGTCGTCCACGCCGTCGACCGCCTGCGCGGACGCCTGCGCGAAGGCGTCGACGCCTGGGACGCGATCGCCGCGACCGCTGCGCCGGTGATGGTGACCGGCACGCCGCGCGGCGCCGCGCTGGCCGCGATCGCCGCCCACGAGGCCGGGCCGCGCGGCTGGTACGGCGGCCTCGTCGTCGAGGTGCGCGCGAGCGGCGCTGCCCGGGTCGGCACGATCCTGCGCGCGGCCACGGTGCGCAACGGCATCGCCGAGGTGCGCACCGGCGGCGACCTGCTCGCCGATTCCGACCCGGCGCGCGAAGAGCACGAGTCGCGCCTGAAGGCGGTGTCGCTCTGGCGCGCGCTCGGCCTGGCGGTTGCCGACGATCTGCAGGCGAGCGTGGCGGGCGCCGCCGCGCTGCCCGCCGCGGCGCCCGCGCGGCTGCCGCGGGCGGTGGCCCTGCGCGACGGCGGCGACCCGTTCGGCGCCGCCGTCGCCGAGACGCTGCTCGGCCTCGGGGTCGGCCTCGACGACGCTGCCGGGCTGGTCGTCCTGATCGGCGGCGATGACGCCTTCGCGCGGGCGCAGGCCAGCCGGCGCGGCGGTCTGGTCGCCCTCGGCGATGCCGCGGCAAGATGGCTTCGCGCCGGCGGCCATGCCGTCCGCGAGATCGCGCCGCAGCACGGCCGGCTCGTCACCTGCGTGCCCGTCCCCGGCACTCCGGGCGCTGCGGCCCGGCCGTTCACGGCGATGCGCCATGCGACGCTGGCCCTCGACGGCCACGCCGATCTCGATGCCGCCCCGGCCTCGCCTGAGGGCGATGCGGGCGCGTCGGCATGGCAGCCCTGGCTGCGCGATCCGGCGGGCCAGCCGCTGGTCCTGGCCCGGGCGGTCGATCGCAGCGTCTGCTTCCTGATCCGCCCCGAGTCGCTGCTCTCCGACCCGCTCGCCCGCGACCTGCTCCGGGCCGCTCTGGCGTTCGCCTCCGCGTGAACCGGTCCGGCCTGCGCCCGATGCCTGCCGGCACGATGCCGGGCTACCTGACCAAGCACGAGCGTATCGCCGTCGCCGGCGTCGACGACCTGACGATCCGTTCGCTGCTCGACCGCCAGCAGTTTTTCGACCCCACCGGCGAGGCTGAGCGACAGGGGATCTCGTCGGCCGCCTGGCCGATGTTCGGCCTGCTCTGGCCGTCGGGCGCGCACCTCGCAGCACGCCTGGCGCGCCGTCCGGTCCGGGCCGGCGAGCGCATCCTCGAGGTCGGCTGCGGGCTGGCGCTGGCAAGCCTGGTCGGCCATCGGCGCGGAGCCGACGTCACGGCCAGCGACTGCCACCCGCTGGCGGCCGGCTTCCTGCGTCGCAACCTCCGTCTCAACGACCTGGCGCCGATGCCGTTTCGCTACGGCGACTGGACGGCGGCGGAGCCGAGGCGTGCACGCGCCCGCACGCTCGGCGGCCGCACCGTGCAGGGCCGCTTCGACCTCGTGATCGGCAGCGACCTGCTCTACGAGCGCGACGAGCAGTCCCGGCTCGCCGGCTTCGTCGGTCGGCACACGAAGCCGGTCGCCGAGGTGTGGATCGTCGACCCCGATCGAGGCAACCGGCCGGCCTTCAATCGGCAGATGGCGGCGCTCGGCTTCAGCCGGCACGAAGAGCGGCTCGGCGCAGCGGCCGGAGCGGGCGCGCCGGCCTACAAGGGGCGGATGCTGGTCTACCGGCGCGGTCTGCCCGGCGACGCCGGGCTCGCTGCGCCGCCGCCAGGCGAGTCGGCGCGCCGCTGAGCGCACGCGACGCTGCCCGGCCGGTGGGATACTGCGAATTCCTGCGGCGCTGCCCGCGGCGCGCCGAATCCTCGTTCCAGGGAGACCACCGAATGACCGAAGCCACGCGAATCCTGCGTCGCCGCCAGCTCCTCGCCGGCAGCGCCGGCGCCCTCGCCACCGCCAGCCTCGCCGGCTTCGCGGGGCGGGCCGCCGGCCAGGCCGCCCCCCCCGCCGCGACCGGCCCGCGGCCATTGCCGCCGTACGCGGCGTGGAAGGATCCCAACGCCGTAATCGTGCACAGCGCGACGACCATCGAGACCCGACGCAGCGCCTTCGGCACCGGCCTGATCACGCCCGCCGACCAGCTGTTCATCCGCAACAACCTGCCCGCGCCCGATCCGGCGATCGTTGCCAACCGGGACGCCTGGCAGATCTCGATCGAAGGCGTGCGCAGCCCGCGCCAGATCAGCCTCGGCGAGCTGAAGACGATGGGCCTCGAGACGGTCGCGACGGTGCTGCAATGCTCGGGCAACGGCCGCGGCTTTTTCCCGAGCAAGCCGAGCGGCACGCCGTGGACGGTCGGGGCGGCCGGCTGCGTCGTCTGGAGCGGCGTGCCGGTGCGCTTCGTCGCCGAAGCCTGCGGCGGCATCGCGCCGGGGATGTTCTTCATCACCGGCACCGGCGGCGAGGCGCTGCCCGCCGGCATCGATCCGCTGTCGGTCTTGGTCGAGCGCTCGGTTCCGATCAAGGCGATAAGCGACGCGATCCTCGCCTGGGAGATGAACGGCGCGCCGATCCCGCTGGCGCACGGCGGACCGCTGCGCCTGATCGTGCCGGGCTACCAGGGCGTCAACAACATCAAGTACGTGAAGCGTCTGGCCTTCGGCTCGGCCGAATCGAAGGCCCGGATCATGAGTCACGGCTACCGCATCACCCCGCTCGGCGCAACGTCGGTGCCGAGCGAGCCTTCGATTCAGGAGATGCCGGTCAAGTCGTGGGTCAACTACCCCAACGCCGATCGCCCGGTGAAGGCAGGAACGGTCTACGTCAGCGGCGTCGCGTTCAGCTCGGGGTCGCCGATCCGGCGCGTCGAGGTGACCAGCGACGGCGGGCGGACCTGGATCGAGGCGGCGTTCTTCGGCCCCGACCTCGGCCGCTTCGCCTGGCGCCAGTTCGCGCTGCCGCTGCAGATGGCGCCGGGCAACTACGTGGTCAGCAGCCGCGCCCTCGATGCCGCCGGCAACGTCCAGCCGCAGGAGCGTCTCGAGAACGCGCACGGCTACAACAACAACAGCTGGGCCGACGCAGCCGTCCGGGTCGTCGTTGTCTGAGCGGGTGGTGCGCCGCGGCGGCCGCGCCGCTGCGCGCTGGCTTGGCGCGGTGGCGGCCGCGGTCGGATTCGCGGGCGCCGCAGCGGCGGCCGACGACGACGCAACCCGGCTCGCGCTCGGCAAGGCGCTGTTCACGAAGGACGCGACGCCGCCCTGCGCGCTCTGCCACACGCTGAAGGACGCTGGCGCCGACGGGGCCGTCGGCCCGGTGCTCGACGAGCTCCAGCCCGACGCCGCACGGGTCGCCACGGCGCTGCGCAACGGCATCGGCGCGATGCCTTCGTACCGGGCCTTGCTCAAGGACGAGCAGATCGAGGCGCTGGCGCGCTACGTCGCGAAGGCGAGCGGCGCCGCGAAGTAGCCGGCCCGCGGCGGGCCCGCCGGCGCGTCGCTCGCAGCGCATGCGCGCCGCTGCGGGTGTGGCCGCTTCTTCGCAGCGTTCCCGTATTTCCGGACAAGGCGTCCCCTTCGGGCCGCTCTTCGGAGAGAACGGCATGCATGCATCACACACTTTCCCCCGGCTCGCGGTGTCCCGGCAGACCGGACTGATCGCGGTGGCGATCCTGGTGGCGGCGGCGCTGGCCGCCGGCGCGGTGCTCGTCGAGCCCCCGGCCCGCGCCGGGTCGGCGGCCGATCCGAAGGACGCGGTGCGCGCGATGGCGCCGGTCGGCATCGTCGGCGAGTCGGCGGTCGCCGGCGACCCTTCGGTGCCGCACGCCAGCGAGGTGTTCGGTAACTCGAGCGCTGCGGCCGAGGAACCGCCCGCCACCTTCTGAGACCGGCAGGCGGCCGTGCCGGATCGACGGGTCCGGGAGCCGGGGTCCGGGAGCCGGGGGCGGGGGCGGGGGCGGGGGCGGGGGCGAGAATGCGGGGGCGCCGTCCACCCGGGCCCGCAGCCATGGCAAAAAAGTCCCCCCACGTCAGCGAGACTCCGGCGACGCAGCTGCTGCGCCGCTCGGGCGTCGACTTCAGCGAGCACGTCTACGACCATGTCGAGCACGGCGGCACCGCCGAGTCGGCGCGCCAGCTCGGCGTCGACGAGCATGC
>JBDTUG010000108.1:0-10200 GCA_040007855.1 Caldimonas sp. | reverse complement strand
TCGGCAGTCCTCGGTTGTCGTTGGCCTCAACTACCTATGACAACGCGCTCACGCAGGAGGCTGCCGACCCTCTACTGATGAAATATCCGGGCTAGGACAGGTGTTGCGAATTGCTGCAGCTCTGGGTTGCGCCCTAGCACCGCACCGAAGGCGTAGGCTCGCGCCTGTTGCAGGAATTCGACGCGCACGCCAGACAACGAGGTTGCGACGTGTACTACCTCACCACGCTGAGCTTCCAGGCACCGGACTTCTATCGACGGCACGGCTACGAGGTGCTCGCGGCGATCGCCGGCTACCCGGACGACATCACCAAGTACCTCATGCACAGAGCCGAGACCCGTCTTTGACGCCGGTATCCTTGGACAAGCGCCCCACCCTGACGACGAACCCGAGCGCAGCCATGAGGAGCGAGTCCTCGATCCCAGCCCCGCCGGCCACGGCCGAATCGAAGATCGAGCGTCTCTCGTCAACACGCCCACGGGCTCTGACGAGCAACCCGTCGCTCGCCCGCCCATCGGTGGCCGGGCCGGGCCCGTGATCGGCGCGTGCGGACACGCGCTGAGTTCGTGCCGATCCGATACCCTCTCACGATTCACGGAGACACCATGACCGAGCCCGCAGGGTACGGAGCCGTCATCTTCGCCAAGGACGTCGGCACGCTCGCCCGCTTCTACTCGGAGCTGCTGTCGATGGCCGTCGTTCATTCGGCGCGCGATCACGTCGTGCTCGAAGTGCCCGGCTGTCAGCTGGTCGTCCACGCCATTCCAGCCCGGGTCGCCAACACAATCGAGATCACCGCGCCGCCGGCGCTTCGCACGCAGACGCCGATCAAGCTGTTCTTCCGGGTCGCCAGCCTGGCGGATGCGCGCGCCAGGGCGGCCTCGCTCGGCGGTGGCCTCTCCCCGGCCGACAAGGAATGGGAAGCCCGCGGCTTTCGCGCCTGCGACGGTCACGATCCGGAGGGCAACGTGCTGCAGCTCCGGCAAGGCAGACACTGACCTCCACCGCCGCTGCGCATCCCTCACACCCTCACGAGGAGATCCCTTGCCAGCCTCTCAGCGCATCGTCCAGGTCTGTCTCTTCATCGCCGGCGCCATCGCCCTGTTCGGCGGCACGGTCCAGATGGTTCTCGGCCAACCCGAAACCACGCCGCGGCTCGACAACGTTCACCGCTTCCTGGCGAGGGTCTACCTGGCGATGGGGGTCATGAGCGTGTGGGCCGGCGTCACGGTGCGCCGCCAGGGGACTTTCGTCTATCTGCTCGCGCTGGCCGTCCTGCTCGGCGCGGCCGGGCAGCTCGTCTCGATCGCCCAGGTGGGCCTGCCGGCGCCGGCCGGGCTGTGGCTCGGCTACCCGGTGCCCGAGCTGGTTCTTCCGGTCGTGATCGTCGTCGCGCACTTCGTGAGCAATCGACTCGGCCGGGCAGGACCGACCGCAACCAGAGGAGACCCGCCATGATCCGTGGCATGCATGCGATGTTCTATTCGTCCGACGCCGAGGGCTTGCGCGCCTTCCTCAAGGACAAGCTCGGCCTTCCCGCCAACGACGTCGGTGGCGGCTGGCTCATCTTCGACGCGCCCGAAGCAGACCTCGGCGTCCACCCGACGAGCGGCTCCGAGCCGCCCTCCGGCAGCGCCGACATCTCGTTCTATTGCGACGACATCGCCGAGACGGTTCGCGAGCTCAGCGCGCGGGGGGTCGAATTCGCCCAGCCGATCGAAGACCACGGCTACGGGCTCGTTACCCATTTCAGGGTCCCGGGCTCGTTCAGCATCCAGCTGTACCAGCCGAAATACGCGAAGTCGGCGTAGCCACCGCCGGCCGATGGACGCCCTCGTGTCGACCGACCTGCCGATGCCCGAGCCCGGCCGCCCGCAGCCGGCGACCCTCCTGCGCCCGATGCGCCGGGAGGCTTACCCCGCCTACCTCGAAGCGGCCATCGCCGCCTATGCCGAAGAGAACGTCACGGCCGGCCGGTGGCCCGAGACCGGCGCGCTGGAACGCTCGCGCGAGGACTTTCGATCGCTGCTCGCCGACGGCCTCGACACCGCCGGCAACCACCTCTTCGAGATCTTCGAGGAAGGCGCCGGCCCGTCGGTCGGCTTTCTGTGGTGCGCGATCGAAACGAAGCACGGTGCCTGCACTGCCTTCGTCTACGACCTCGAGCTCAGGCCGGAGCATCGCCGCAGGGGGCACGCGTCCCGCGCCCTGCAGCGGCTCGAGTCGATCGTCGCAGACGCCGGCGCGACCAGCATCGGCCTGAACGTCTTCGCCAACAATCCGGGCGCGCAGGCGCTCTATCGCAAGCTCGCCTATGCGCCGACCAACATCCAGATGCGCAAGCCGCTGACGGGAGGAGCAGCGAAGTGAACGACACCGAGAAATCGATCGGCCGGGTTCTCGGAATCTACGAGGCAGCGGTCTTCTCGAAGGACATCGAGGCCTTCATGCGGCTCTACGACCCCGAGGTGCGGGTGTTCGATGCCTGGGGCGTCTGGTCGTACGAAGGCGCGGCTGCCTGGCAGCTGGCCGTCGAAGGCTGGTTCACGTCGCTCGGCAGCGGGCGGGTCAAGGTCGGCTTTGCCGACGTCCGGACGGTGCCGGGCAAGGAGCTCGCCCTGGTCAGCGCGATCGTCAGCTACGCCAGCCTCTCGGCCCAGGGCGAGCCGCTGCGCGCGATGCAGAACCGGATCTCCTGGGGCCTGCGCATGACCGGGCACGTTCTGCGCATCGTTCACGAGCACACCTCGGCGCCGATCGGCTTCGACGACTCGAAGGCCATCCTGCAGCGCCCATGACGCAGATCGGCGTGCTCAGACTCGGCCGTGGCAGCGTGTCCTTCCCAGGTCGTCCGGTGCCGAAGGCCTACAGTGGGGGCCGACAACGAAAGGGCGGCATGGCTACATCCCGAAGGCGATCCACCCCTTCCCTGGCGGTCAAGGCCGCCGAGCTCGCGTTTGCCGTGCCCCAGGTCGTCGCCCATCGCGTCACCCGCATGGCCCTGGCCGGACCCAGGCTGTCGGCGCGCGATCGCAAGGAGTTCGAGCTCATGGTGGCGGAAAAGAATGCCGCCTTCGGCGAAGCCTGGAACGCCATGGCCGCCCATTCGGCCGTCGCCAACGAGGCCCTGGCCACCGAGCTCTTTCGCTCCTTCCTGGCAATGACGCGCGGCAAGAAGCCCTCGGCCGCGGCGTCTGCGGCGCTGCTGCACAAGGCGGCGCTCGGGGTCCTGGGCAAGGGCCTCGCGCCGGTGCATCGCAAGGCCGTCGCCAACGCCAGGCGCCTGGCGCGCACGAAGCTGCGCTGAGCGCGTCCCCGTCGCCCCCGCGTTGCCCGTCCCCATGCCGACCCACCTTCCGTTCGTCACGCTCCGCGAGATCAGCGCCGATTCGGTGATCCCGGTCACCCGGCTCGCGGTGGCGGAAAGCCAGAAGGAATTCGTCGTGCCGAACGCGGTGTCGCTGGCCCAGGCCCTGTTCAATCCGGAGGCCCGGTATCGCGCCATCCACCGGTCGGATGAGCTGGTGGGCTTCGTCATGCTCGAAGACGAGTCGTTGCGCATCCCCTGCCCCGCGGCGCCGAAGATCGGCGTCTGGCGGTTCATGGTCGATGCCCGGTTCCAGCGCCAGGGCATCGGCCGGGCGGCACTGCTGCACATCGTCGAGCACGTGCGCGGCAAGGGCCTGTTTTCGGTGCTCGAGCTGCCGCTGGCCTGATCGCCGAGTCGAGTCCGTGCCCCTGGTCGCGCCCGGCCCGATCGACACCGAGCGACTTCAGATCCGCGGGGTCGCCTCAGCCGACCTCCCGGCGCTGCTCGAGGTCAACGCGAGCGACGAGGTGACCCGGCTGCTGCCCTACGAACGGTGGGCGTCGATGGCCGATGCCCAGGCCTGGCTGCACCGGATGGACGGCATCCAGGCGACCGGCCTCGCCTTGCAGTTCGTCGTCGTCCTCAGGTCGTCCGGCGCGGTGATCGGCACCTGTCTGCTGTTCCGCTTCGAGGAAGGCAGCGCCCGGGCCGAGCTGGGCTACGTGCTGGGCCGCCACTGCTGGGGCCAGGGAATGATGCGGGAAGCGCTCGAGGCCTTGATCGACTGCGCCTTCGGCCGGATGGGGCTGCGCCGGCTCGAGGCCGAAGTCGATGTCCGCAACCGGCCGTCGCGCCGCCTGCTCGAGCGCCTCGGCTTCACCCGCGAAGGCCTGCTGCGCCAACGCTGGGTGGCAAAGGGCGAGGCCAAGGACGTCGAGATGTATGGGCTGCTGCGCGACGAATGGACGCCACGCCCGGTCGGCGCCGGCACGCGCCGAGCGCCCGGCCCGGACGGCGCCTTCCGGTAAGCTTTCGGCCTCGGGCCGGGCCGGGCTTCCGCCTTGGCAGGGCCCCGAAGCGAGGTCGAGCATGTTGCACGCTGCGTTCACGGTGAAGGCCTTCGGCGTCTACCTGCTGTTGCTGGGACTCGGCCTCGTGCTGCTTCCGAACCGGTTGCTGGGTCTGTTCGGCATGCCGCCGACGTCCGAGGTCTGGATCCGCGTCGTCGGCCTGCTCGCCTTCAACATCGGCCTGTACTACTGGTATGCGGCGAAGTCGCAGGCGCGCCCGTTCTTCGCTGCCTCGGTCTACATCCGCGCCGCCGTTCCGGTGGTCTTCATCGCCTTCGTCGTGCTCGGCCTGGCCAGCCCGGTGCTCGTCGTGTTCGGCATCGTCGACCTCGCCGGAGGCCTCTGGACGCTGGCAGCCCTGCGCAGGGAGCGGCAGGCTGCCTGAGCGCCGGCGCTGCGTTGTCGGAGAGCCCATGCATCGTGCCACCGACATCGACGGACCGACCGTGGAGGCTGCCTCTGCGGCCGCCTTCTTCGACGTCGCCGGCTACCGCGTCGTCGAGATCGGCGACGACGAGATCGCCCTGCTGCAGCGCTTCTTCGAGCGCAACCCGGACTACTTCCTCGCCGTCAACGGCGAGGTCGCCGGCGCGGGCCAGGCGCACGAGGAAGTCCATGGCGAGCTGCCCGCCGGATGGCCGTTCACGAAGAAGTGGGTACTCGGCATCGCCGCGCAGGACGGCGCGCTGGTGGCGATGCTCAACGTCGTCTCCGACCTCCTGGCCGAGGGCGTCTGGCACATCGGCCTGTTCATCGTCGCCCGCGAGCACTGGGGCACCGGCCTGGCGCGCTCGCTGCTTCGCCAGCTCGAGGGCTGGGCGGTCGCGGGCGGCGCCGGCTGGCTGCGCCTGGGTGTGGTCGAGGGGAACCGGCGCGCCGAGCGGTTCTGGGAGGGCGCCGGGTTCATCGGCATTCGCAGGCGCGCTGGATTGACGATGGGCAAGAAGGTCAACACCGTGCGCGTGATGGCCCGGCCGCTCGCCGGCGGCACGGTGGCCGACTACCTGGCGCTGGTGACGCGCGACGATCCGCGCTCGCCGTGAGGATCGACACCGACCCACCCATGCGGCGCCTCGAGACCGCGCGTCTCGTGCTCGAGCCCCTCAGCGTTGCCCATGCCGCCGAGATGTTCGACGTGCTCGCGGCTCCCTCGCTGCACCGCTACATCGGTTCGGTGCCGCCGCCTTCGGTGGCCGACCTGCGCCAGCGCTACCTGCGGCTCGAAGGACGCCGCTCGCCCGATGGCCGGCAACGTTGGCTCAACTGGATCCTTCGCCGGCGCGACGGGCGGGCGATCGGCTTCGTCCAGGCTACCGTGAATGCGGGCTTCGATGCCTGGGTGGCCTGGCTCGTGTCGCCGCCGCACCAGCGCCATGGCTACGCCGCCGAGGCGACCCGGACGATGCTCGACGAGCTGGCCGGCTGGTACGCCGTGCGGCGCTGCCTGGCGACGGTCGAGGTCGAGAACGAAGCATCGACGCGCCTGCTCGCGGGCCTCGGATTCAGCCCGGCGGAGAGCAGCGAACCGGCAGGCCGCACGCTGACGCCGAGCGAACGCCTGTATGTCCGTTCGCTGGCCGGTGGCGCGTGATGACGCGCCTGCCCCTTCGCTCGCCGTCGCGGCGCCGGTCGCCGTGAATCTCGCGCAGGTCCGGCGGATCGCCCTGGCCCTGGCCGGGTCGACCGAGGAACCGCACTTCGACTACGCGTCGTTTCGGGTCGGCGGCAAGATCTTCGCCACCGCTCCGCCGGACGGCGCGCACCTGCACGTCTTCGTCGACGAAGAGGAGCGCGAGGTCGCGCTCGCGGTGGCGCCAGGCTGCGTCGAGAAGCTGCTCTGGGGCGGCCGGGTGGTCGGCGTGCGCATCCTCCTGGCCGAGGCCGAGCGGCCGCTGGTCGAGCGGCTGCTCGGGCAGGCGTGGCTGCGCAAGTCGGCGAAGGGCGGCCGCAAGCCGGCCCGGACACGCCGACCCTGAGGGAGAATCCCGGGTCACTTCGAGCACCACCCGCAGGCCCCCGCCTACGTTCGCGGGCGCTGACCCTGCGCCCGGCACCATGACGATCGCCCTCGATCACACCATCGTCCCCTCGCACCACAAGGTCGCGTCGGCGAAGCTGCTGGCCGAGCTGCTCGACGTGCCCTGGTCGGCCACCGGCCTCGGACCGTTCGCGCCGGTGTACGTCAACGACGGGCTCACCCTCGACTTCATCGAGGCCGACGAGCCCTTCCCCGTCCATCACTTCTGCTTTCGCGTCGGCGAGGCCGAGTTCGACGCGATCCTCGGCCGCCTCCAGGCGGCCGGCATCGCCTGGCGCAGCAGCGTCCGCGGCCCGGTCGACCGGCAGATCAACACCGAGTACGGCGGTCGCATGCTCTACTGGAACGAGCCGGACGGGCACCAGTGGGAAGTGCCCACCGCGAGCTACGCGCGGCAGACGGCCTGAGCGATCCGATGCTGACCAGCGCGCCGTCGGTCGCCTTCCTGCTCGCCAGCCTTGTGCTCGCGGCGACCCCGGGTCCGGACGTGGTCTACATCGTCGCCCGCACCCTGGCCCAGGGCCGGTGCGCCGGGCTGGCCTCGGTGGCCGGCGTGGCCGCGG
The DNA here is from genome assembly GCA_040007855.1 of Caldimonas sp. Lineage (GTDB taxonomy): Bacteria > Pseudomonadota > Gammaproteobacteria > Burkholderiales > Burkholderiaceae_C > Schlegelella_A. The sequence continues at coordinate 3,219 of JBDTUG010000108.1, read as the reverse complement.
GCAACCTCGGCAATGCGATCGGCGCGTCGCTCGGCCTGGCCGCGCTGTTCGCGCTGTCGTCGCTCGCCTTCGAGGTCGTCAAGTTCGCCGGCGCGGCCTACCTCGTCTATCTGGGCGTCAAGGCGCTGCGCCGGGCGCCGGTCGGGGCGACGCCGTTCGGCGCCGGCGCGACGCAGCTTCGGCGCATCGCCCGCGACGGCTTCCTGGTCGCCCTGCTCAACCCGAAGACCGCCCTCTTCTTCGCCGCCTTCCTGCCCCAGTTCATCGATCCCGCCGGCTCGACAGCCGCCCAGGGGCTTTTGCTCGGCGTGATCTTCGTGCTGATCGCGGTCGCCAGCGACACGGGCTACGTCCTGGCCGCCCATCTGGTGGCGGCGAGAATCGGCGCCGGACGGCGCTTCGATGCCTTCGGCCGCTACGCCGCGGCGGCGACGTACTTCGGCCTCGGCATCTTCACCGCCACCACCGGGACCCGAACCTCGCGCTGAGCGAGCCCCCCTCCTCGCCCACGAATCGGAGCTGGCAAGCATGTGCAGGAACATCCGGACGCTGTTCAACTTCGAGCCGCCCGCCACCGAGTTCGAGATCCGCGACGCCGCCCTGCAGTTCATCAGGAAGCTGAGCGGCTTCAGCGTGCCGTCGCGCGCCAACGAGGCAGCCTTCGATCGGGCGGTCGAGGAAGTCGCGGCCGCGGCGCGCACCCTGATCGATTCGCTCGTCACGACCGCCGACCCGCGTGACCGCGAAGTCGAGGCAGCACGCGCCCGCGCTCGCTCGGCGGCCCGGTTCGGGACCGACCGGGCCGGCACCGACGCCGCGCGCTGAGGGCCTATGGCGGGCGGCGCGCCAGCAACGCACGAAATGATCGCTCGCGTCGGTCGACCGCGCCGGCCTGCCCTTGCCACCCCGCGCCCCGAAGGGCAGACTCGGCGCTGACCCTCTGCGCGGCTGCGCGGAGCGACGCCGCAACCCGAGAGAGCCCGCATGACCCGCACGTCGAAGCTGCAATTCGTCGCCGCCCTCACGATCCTGGCCGGCGCCGCGTCGGCCCAGGCACCTCATTCGCACCGGCTGGGCTGGCTGCAGGGCTGCTGGGCCCTGGTCAACCAGGAGCGGGCGATCGAAGAGCAGTGGATGGCGCCGCGCGGCAAGACGATGATCGGCACCAGCCGCACCGTCCAGGGCGCCAGCCTGGTCGGCTACGAGTTCATGATGATCCGCGAGATCGGCGATCGCTACGCCCTCGAGGTGCGCCCTTCGGGCAAGCCGCCGATCATCTTCACCTCGTCGACGCTCACCGACACGAGCGTGGTGTTCGAGAATCGCAGGCACGCCTTCCCGCAGAAGATCGGCTACCGGCGCGACGGCGACAACGCGATCTACGCCTGGATCGAAGGGCGGCGCAAGGGCGAGACGCAGAGCTTCGGCTTCCCGTATCGCCAGGTGGTCTGCGCCGGCGGCTAGGCCGAGCCGGCCGAGCCAGCGGGTCGCCGATCTGCGCCAACGGCCAGGCCGAGCCGACCGAGCCAGCGGGTCGCTAGTCGGCCAGTTGGCCCTGCACCAGGCGCAGGCGCCGGCCGCAGCGCGAGGCGAGGCTGTCGTCGTGGGTGACGAGCACCAGCGCCATCCTGCGCTGCGCGGCCAGCCCGAGCAGCAGTTCGAACACCGCGTCGGCGGTGACGCGGTCGAGGTTGCCGGTCGGCTCGTCGGCCAGCACGCAATCGGGCTCGCCGGCAAGCGAGCGGGCGATCGCGACGCGCTGCCGCTCGCCGCCCGAGAGCTGCGCCGGCCGGTGCGCGAGCCGCTCGCCCAGGCCCACCGACTGCAGGGCGACCGCGGCCCGCTCGCGCGCCTCGGCATTGCCGAGGCGGCGGATGCGCAGCGGCATGGCGACGTTGTCGAGCGCGCTGAACTCGGGCAGCAGATGGTGGAACTGGTAGACGAAGCCGAGGTGGCGGTTGCGCCACTCGCCCTGCTCGGCGGCGCCCTGCGCGGCGAAGTCGCGGCCGCACAGCAGCACGCTGCCGCTGCTCGGCGCCTCCAGGCCGCCGAGCAGGTGCAGCAGGGTGCTCTTGCCCGATCCGGATGCGCCGACGATCGCCAGCGTCTCGCCGGCATGGACGTCGAGATCGACGCCGCGCAGCACCTGCACGTCGATCCGCGACGCGCCGCCGCCTTCGATGAAGCGCTTGTGCAGGCCGCGCGCGACGATCACCGGGCCGGCCGCGGCCTCACTCATAGCGCAGCGCCTCGGCCGGCTGCAGCCGGCTGGCGCGCCAGCTCGGGTAGAGCGTGGCGATGAAGGCGAGCACCAGCGCGATGACGACGATCGGCACGATGTCGCCCTGCTGCGGATCGCTCGGCATGCGGCTGATCAGGTAGACGCTGCTGGGCAGGAAGCTGATGTGCAGCAGGCCTTCGATGGCTGGCACGATCACGTCGACGTTGAAGGCCACGACCAGGCCGACCAGAACGCCGGCCAGCGTGCCGATGACACCCGAGGCGGCGCCCTGGAACATGAAGATGCCCATCACCGAGCGCGGCGTCGCGCCCAGGGTGCGCAGGATCGCGATGTCGGCACGCTTGTCGGTCACCGTCATCACCAGCGTCGAGACCAGGTTGAACGCGGCCACCGCGACGATCAGGGTCAGGATGATGAACATCAGGCGTTTTTCCACCTGCACCGCGGCGAACCAGTTGCGGTTGGTGCGGGTCCAGTCGCGCACGGCGAGGGTCGGGCCGAGGCTTCGCGCCAGCTCCGCCGCGACCTGCGGCGCCTGGTTCAGGTCGCTCAGGCGAAGCTGCACGCCGGTCGGCCCCTCGACCCGGAACAGCCGCGCCGCGTCTTCCAGGGCGACCAGCGCGAGGCCGCTGTCGTACTCGTAGTGGCCGGCGTCGAAGGTGCCGACGACCGTCATCTGGCGCAGGCGCGGCACGACGCCGGCCGGCGTGACCTGACCGGCCGGCAGCACCAGGGTCACCTTGTCGCCTTCGCGCACGCCGAGCGAGCGCGCCAGCTCGCTGCCCAGCACCACGCACCAGGCACCCGGCACCAGCCGCGCCAGGGTGGTGTCCTCGAGCTTCGCGGCGAGGTCGGTGACGGTTGCTTCCTCGTTCGGCACGATGCCGCGGACGATCACGCCGCGCATCTCGTCGCCGTGCGCGATCAAGGCCTGCGAGACGACGAACGGGGCGGCGCCGACCACCGCCGGGTTGCGG
>JBDTUG010000107.1:0-10221 GCA_040007855.1 Caldimonas sp. | reverse complement strand
TGATCGAGCGTCGCGGCCATCCGGACCTACCGCCGCCCTCTGACGATGACCGGGCGGCTCTCGACGAGGCGTTTCAAGCCTCAAACAGATGGGAGATCCAACTCCGCGCGTTGCTCAATGTTCCCGCTACGTTGGCCGTTGCTGTGTCGAGCTGATGCCCCTCCACATCGTCGCCTCGCTGCGGATCATCGCCCTGCACCAGCACACGCGGTCGATGACTGTCGAGCGGGCTCAGGAGGTCGTCAAGGACCTGGCGCTGGTCGCCGGCCAGGCAGGCGAGCTGGAGGGCGACCGGAAGCTGCGGGAAGACCTCGAGCGGGCGACGAAGCTGCCGATCGCCGAGCTGGCGGTGCTGGCAGAGCGCTGGGGCTAGGCGAGGCGCCTTTTCAGCGTAACACTCGCGCCGTCGACAACACGCTGTCCAGCGCCTCGCAAGCAGCCTCGACAAACGCCATCTGAGCTGCTTCGGGCAGTTCCTGCGTCGCCGCCACGTTGGCCGCGCTGGTCCTGATCCGGTCGCTCAGCACCGAGTGCATCCGGTCGATTACCCCGCGGTCTTGCCGGTCGGCGCCAGCGAGCATGACCGAGAAGATCAGCTCAAGCGAGAAGAGGCGGCCTTCGGTGCGTGCGTCTTGCATCAGCCGTTCCTCGCCATCGCTTGTCGGATCCCTGAGCCAAAGTCGCGCCCGCGCTGGAGCGCCGTGTGACGATCTACCGTTGCCGACTGCGGCACCGTTATGTGGAAGTGCTGCACCGTCCCGCCGCGTCCGTTGCCGGAGCCGTCGAGCGGGACGATGGTCTTCCCGCTGGGGCCGGAGATCGCCAGCTCGGGGCCGCGCTCGCCGACCAGAGCGAACTTACCCGGCGGGATGAAGCCGCCCTCGGCGAAGCCGCCTGCGAACGAGCCGAAGGCCTTGATCAGGTCGCCGAAGAGGCCGCCGGTCGAGTCCTTGCTCCCGTCGCCGAAGAATTCGAGAGCGAGCTTCTTGGCAGCGATTCGGGCCAGGTCTGAGATCACGCCGTCAGCGAACGACTTGAAGGCCTGCGAAGCCGACTTGCTGCCATCGATGAAGCTGGCGAACTCGTTCTCGAAGTTGCCCCGCAGACTTTCGTTCAGCTGCTTCGCGTCACCGAAAGGGGCCTTGGCCGCTGCCAGCACTTCCTTCGCGTCGGCAGTGCGGAGGATGGCCTCCGCCTGCTTGCGGTATGCCGCTGCAACGTCGTCCAGGCCGGCGGCCTCGGCCTTCTCGGCCTTCTGCAGCTTGCTCGCCGCGACGTCCCGGAGGCGCGCGGTCGCGAGCTTGTCGACCGCCTTCTCAGACAGCCCGAACAGCTCGACCTCGAGCTCTGCCGCCTTGGCCTCTTCGATGTAGGCGTCGCGCCCTTGCAGTAGCGAATCGATGAACACCGCGTTCGATTCCGTCGCCTGACGGAGCCAGTCGACCTCGCGCTGGCGCGCCGCGTCGCGCACTTCGATCGCTCGCTCGGTTTCGTCGGCGACCTTCAGCTCGGCATCGAGTTGCTCCAGCTGGCTGCTGGTCAGCGTGATGATGCCCGCGGAATAGTCGCGGGCGATCTTCGCCCCTTGCTTCTGCGCCTCGCTGAGCCTGTCTTCCGACTCCAACTCAGCTTTGCCGACAGCGATCTTCTCGGTGATGCTCTTGATCAGGGCCGCATAGTCGTCGCGCTCCTTGGCAATCCGGCCGGACGCCGCCGGCTTGTCAGGCTTCGCGGTGAAATCGCCTGCCGATGGCATCGGGTAGCCGAACCCGCGGCCGGCGCCTGCCGTGCTCGTGCCGACCGCCTTCTGGTAGGCCGCGCGTGCTGCAACGAGCAGCGCCTCGTCCCTGCGCAGGTTTTCCTCGCGCTTCGCCCGCGTGCCCGACATGACGATGTCGAGAATGCTGTCGCCTTGGGACAGGCGAGCCCTCGATGCGTCGACGAACTTCTCCGCGGCGATCACGTCGGCGGCCAGAGCAGAGACCGGCTTCGAGCCGCCAAACAGCGCACGGATCTGCTGGCCCGTCTCGACAATGCTCGGCAAGAGCGTGATGGTGAACGACCGAGCGAGGTCCTCGATATCGGCCTTCAGCTTGAACGACTGCTTGCGGTATTCCTCGACCGCGAGCGCCTGTTCGGTCGTCGTCGTGGCGACCAGCTCGCCCTTCTTGGCCAGGTCGACCAGCAGCGGCGCGACCTCGCGCAGACTCTTGCCGAACAGCTCCTGAGTGATCCGGGCTTTGCTGCCGTCGTCGGCAAAGCCAGCCAGCGCCACTGCGACGCGCCGGAGCGCTTCGGCCGGGTCGAGTGTCTTGAGGTCCTTCGCGCTCAGGCCGATCGCCTGCAGGGCCCGCGACGCGCCGCTATCCGGCGTCGCCGCGTTGAGCGCCTGGTTGAGCTTGATCAGCGAGGCCTGGACGGTGTCGAAGCCGACGCCCGTCTCGCGCGCGACGCGGTCGATGGCGCTGATGTTCTCGATGCTGGCGCCGGTGGCGTCCTTCAGGTCGTTGAACGCATCGACCGCGGCGAGCGACTTGTTCGCCATCGCGAGGGTGGCAGCGGCAACGCCGACGAATGCGACAGCTACCGCTTTGCCGATGGCCTCGGCCTCGGCCTGCAGCTTCTTGAGATCCTTGGCCGCGCGGGCCGTGTCCGTAGAAAACGAACCCGTGCGGAGTAGCAAGTCGACCGTGATTTGGCCCGCTGCCATGCTCTACCCCTTCAGGAAGTGAAGTTGCCGGCCACGCGACTTACCAGGCCGCCGCCGGCTCTCGGCCGTTGTTTCGAAAGGAGAGGCCACCTGCCGAGTGACGCCTGCCTGGGAGATCAGTGCAGCGCCGCCGCGCCGGCGGAGATCGCCATGTCGCGCATGACGGTCGGCAGCATGTCCTCGACGCGCTTGTTCAGCAGCTGCTCGACGACGACGAGAGCTTTCTCGATCGCGGCCGGCGGCCACCGGTCTCGGGCCAGGTCGTTGCGCAGGTCGAGCAGCGTAGACGCGTGCAGTTCGCGGAACGCGGCGCGGACCTCGTCCTCGGTCTGGCCATGCGTCGCGATCGGACCCGACCAGGCAGCGCTCATCGATCGGTCCCGATGCGGCGCCAGTGGTCGCTCGAACCAGGCTTCTCTTGCGTCTCGACCAGGGCGACCCATGTCGAGCCCGAGCGCTGCACGACGTCGCCGCCGGCGTACTGCTTGGCCGGGTCGTGTGGCCCAGTGAATCGCATGGTCTGGCCCTGCTCGAGTGCAGCTATGCGCTCGAGCACGCGATTCGAGACCCAGGCGAGGTCATAAAGCTGGTTGTTGATCGTCTGCAGCGCGGTCGGATCATCTTTGCCCTTGCCCTTGCCTTTGCCGGCGTCGTTTGCGGTGCTCTTGGCGAGAAACAAGAGCCCATCCCTCAACTCGTCGTGCAGCTCGAGGGTGCGCTTCGCAATGAACGAGGCAAGGGCGTGCATGTAGACCTTGAGCACGCCGGTCGTCATCGTCTCGCCGCCTTGATCCTTTATGCCCAGGTCGAAGATCTTGGTCCTCTCTTCGATTGCTTTCGTGAGACCGTCGGGGTCGTTGAAGAATCGGTCCTCGTTGACCGGTATCGCCCTGCGGACATCGCGGCCGCTGTCCGCGTTCAACCAGGTTCTCGGAGGAGGGCGGGGCGCCCGGGGAGCGTTCGGATTGGTCGTCTCGAAAGCCGCGTCGCGGACCGACCGACGAACCATGATGCCGCCGAAGGCGGAGACCAGCGGGTCCGCGTCCTCGACGGGCTTGCCACGCAGCAGCCGCTCGGCGGAGGCGAGCCGTTCCTCGTCCGTTCTCACAAGCTGATCCCTGTGACGACCTGGACGGCCCCCGCCCGGCGAAGGACCCAGCCGCAGCGGATCTTTGCCAGGATCGCGATCGCGGCGACATCGAACATCGACACCAACGTCGGCGAAGAGGCGACCGGCGTGATGCTGGAGCCGGCCGGGGTGGTGCTCATGGGGATCATCGCGTTCGTGCTCGTCGTCAGCGTCACCGGGCCTTCATTCAAGGCGATCAGCGAGCCGTCGAGCAGGGCGATGTAGCCCGTGCCGTCAGTGTCTACTTCCTGATCGTCGTCGAAGGTCAGGACTCTTACTCCGGCGAACTCCCCGCCAAGAGCTCCGATGTCCGGATAGGCCGGCGCGCCGCCGGTACCTCGAACGAGAGCCAGGCGAGCGCCCAGCCAGGCGGGCATCGCCCAGGCCGCGCTGCGCAGCGAGCCTCCGGCGGTCGCGAAGTTGACGAGCGCGGTCTCGGCGGCTTGATCGAGCTCCGCCAGCGACGTAACCGAGGAGTCGACCGGAACCGCGTTGGCGGTGATCGAGCCGGCGCTCAGCGGATTGAGAAACGCGCTGTCCATCGCAGCGATGCAAGCAGCCATCAGATCCGCGGCGAGCGCGGCCTCGACGTTGTCGTCGTTCAATGCCTCGAGCGAAGACACGAGCAGCGCGGTGACCTTCAATGGGGAGATCGCGACGTTCGCGTAGACCGCCGGGATGACGGGGATGGCGCCGCCTTCAGCCACGATCGAGGCACGCAGGCGCGTCTGCAGCGTCAGCAACGAGGTGCGGGCAGGTAGCCGGCGGATGCCAGGCAGGCGGCCGGCCAGCGACTCGGCCATGACGGTCGACGCAAAGTCGAAGGCTCGCCCGCTGCCGACGTTCGCGGATTCCAGGCCCTCGGCGTTGGCCTTCAGCTGCTCGACGACCTCGCGGCGATCGTCCCAGGCCTTCGCTCTCAGGAAGGCGTCGAGCGCGACGAGGTCCGTGCCGGCGGCCTGCTTGGCGCGGATCGAGCGAATCGCGGTGAGAGCGGAAGGATGGGCGTAGTTCATGGGGAGCCGTCGAGGTTGTTAGCGGCATCATCCGCAGCAGCGCCAGCTACCGCAGGACGCGCAACACCTCGGCGCCCGCGTGCCCTCGATACCGTCGATGCCGAGCACTCGGCAGCTCGAGCAGCAGCACGAACGCCACCAGCAACGACGACGGCCCGGCAACGCTCGGCGTCTCGGCTTTCCAGGGCAATGAGGCGCTGCACAGTCAGCGTCGAGCCGGGCTCGGGACGGACGCCGAGCAGGGCGGCCAGGTCGCCACCGTGCTCGAGCCAGATCCGGAGCGCGGCGCCGAGCCATCGGGCCTCGAGGTGCCGGTCGGCCTGCAGGTGGCCGCTCAGCCAGCGCAGGCAGTCGACGCGGCCGCGGAAGTCGAGCCGCTCGGGCGAGACGATCAGGCGGCCGAAGGCGTCGCGAGTCGGGTCGGTCACTGCTGCGGCCTTGGCCCGGGATTCCTCAGCGGCCGGCGATGGTGAACTCGTCGAGCGGATCGGGGCCGGGCGGCGCTCCGGGAGCCGCGTCGACCCGGGCGGAGGGCATGAGGCCGAAGTCGCGCAGCAGCGCCCGCGCCTGCGCTCGCGCGGTGCCCAGGCCTGCGAGCCCCGGATGCGCCTTCATCGCGCCGCCGCCCGACTCGATGAGCAGGCCGTCGCGCTCGATCGCGGCCGCGAAGGTCTGGCAGCTGTCGAGCGTCTGCACCAGCAGCTCGAGCGCCCGGAGATCCGCCGCCGTGAGCGTTCCGAGCGCGACCAGGTCGGCAGCCAGGCGATCCCACTCGGCGGCCGCGGCCGCGCTCAGGTGCCGCGGCGCCGGCGGAACGTCGACGAGGCGGGCGGCGGGGTCGAGCTTCGCCTTCTGGCGGTCTTGCCGCGCGGTTCCGCGCAGCGTCTTGACGGCGATCGATACAGGTCGGGACATGAAGGCCTCCGGGTGAGAAAAGGGTCGGGGGAGTGACGACGTCGGAAAGTCGCTGCGTGCCGGTCGAAGGGATGGGCTCGCCAAAATCACGTATTCCCCCCCGGAGGCCAGCCGTCCGCCCCGAAGGCCTGCCGCGGGTGCTGGCCCTTGGCTTCCATCGTGATGCGTCGATGGCACTCGGTCGACACAGCGCGAAGATTCGACAACGCATCGGTTCCGCCCTCGGCCTTGGGCTTGATGTGGTCGACCTCCTGCGCAGCCTTGACCAGGCCGCCAGCCTTGCAGCGTGGGCATTGGCAGAGCCAGCAGTCGCGCTGCATGACGACCAGCCGCAGCTTCCGCCAGGCGGTGCCGTAGCCGCGTTCGGTGGATGTGCCGCGGGCCTCGTCGCCCCACTTGCCGAGGGCCCGATGCCGCTCGCAGCGTGCCTTGAGGCTGAGCTCGTGGCAGCCCGGGTAGGTGCAGATGCGGTTTATGCCGGGAGGCATGGCACCCCTTCCCGAGCGGGCCTCGCGCGCCTGCGCGCACAACGGCGTTTCTTGAAAGTCGGATTGATGCGAGGGCGCGGCCGGTCCTGAGCACCGAGGGCCCGGCATGGCGATCCGCCCCCCCGTTGGCCCGCAGTGACGGGGAAAGAGGGGTTGTCAGAGGTTGTCAGGTTGTCAGTACGCAGGGGCCCGACAACCCTTGACAACGTCCGACAACCCCTATTGCTCTGACAACCTATGACAATAAGAAAGAGAGAGTTATCTGACTCCATGCCATGCGTCCTCTCGAAAGTGAACGTGGCCGAGGCTCTGCATGCGTTGCAGGCGGCCGAGCGCGGCTTGGCGTGAGATAGCCAAGCCCTCGGCGAGGGCCTTGGTGCTCATCGGTCCGACCTTGTCGAGCAGGCTCAGGATCTCCGTCTCGCTGAAGGTGTAGCGCGGCGCGTTGCTGAGCTCCCATCGCCCGCTGTCGCGTACGAGCAGGAACTCGTCCTCGTCGCGCTCCCAGTCGCGGGCCTGCACGGTGAGGGTGAACTCCGGCCCCTTGCGCCCGAGGATCCAGATGCCATCAGCGGCGCCGGCGAGCGCGGCCGATCCGTTGATGCTGTCGATCGGATCGTCGTCCCCGTGCTTGGCCTTGCGGCGGTGGTGAACGACGACGATGGCGAGGCCGGGGCGCTCCTTGCAGAGTTGCTGTAGCGGCATCAGCGTTTCATAGTCGGCGGCGTAGGCGTTCTTGCCGCCGCTGCTCGACTCGCGAAACCGCTGCAGGGTGTCGATCACGACGAGGCGGATTTCCGGGTCGCTGTCGAGCGCCTGCGCGATCTCGTCGACGCCGACGATGCCTCGCGGCCATTCGAAGGCGAAGTGCATCGCACCGGGCGGGATCGTGCCTGCTCCGGCGGCGCCGAGCTTGCGCCGCAGTCGCCGCTCGTTCGTCTCGAGGTCGATGATCAAGGCGTGAGCCGCGGGCACGGTTTCGCCCCAGAACTCGCCGCCGCTCGCCAGCGCCTGGGCAAGCTGCAGGATCAGCGTCGACTTGCCGACCTTGGGATTGGCGACCAGCAGCAGCAGCCCTTCGGACAGCCAGCCGGGGATGACGTAGCGCACCGGCGCGAGCTGGCGCGACATGATCACGGCGGCGTCAATCATCTTCGGCCGGGGCGGTGGCGCCTTGGCTTGCACTCTGGCGTCGACCTTTGCTGCCGCCTGCTCGGCGAGCGAAATGATCGGCGATGGCCGCGTCACTTGACCGCCTCGTCGACGATGGCCTGCATGCGGCCATAGGCCAGCCACAGGCGCGCCCGATCGTCGTCGGTGAGGGCAACCCCCCGGGCGAGGTTCGAAGCCGCTACAGCGACCAGCAGGGCCTCGAACTCCAGGCACAGCAAGGCGTCCCGGTTCGTGAAGGCGCGATCGCGCTTGCGAACGTGCTCGCGACTCTCGACGCGGACTCGATCGAGCAGGACATCGGCCTTCCGCTCGCCGTCGACCAGGTCGAAATCGGCGGGCAGTGTCATCCGGCCCTGCCGCTCAGCTTCTCGATCCAGGCGTGCACCTCGTTGAGGTCGCGGAGGTGGCGCGTGACATGCAACCTGGTCAGGACGAAGAGCTCGTCGCCGCGGTCGTCCTCGATGCGTCGCAGCGTGGCCCCAGCGAGCGCCGCAGCCGCCTGAGCGGTCGCGAATTCCTTGTCGGGATAGGTCGTCCGCGGCGGGAATCGAAGCGGGTAGACGAGGCCCATCACGCGACCGCTTTCTGCGCGGCTTGCTTGCCTGCCTCCACGAGAACGGCGTCGGTCTTGTCGGGGTGGAGCCGGTGACGCCCGCCGATGACGGTCAGCGCGCCGGCGGCGACCAGGCTGGCTTTGTGCTGCCGGACGAACCAGGTCAGGCTTTGCGGCGACGGAAAAAGATGAGCTCGTGAGGCCCGATATTCCTCGGGCAGCACGAGCGCTTGAAGGTCGTCTGACATTGCGCTGATCCTCTAGGTTTGACGGGCCCCTGGCAGGGCCGCGCGTCGCCACGCTTGTGACGACAAGAGGATTTCAGCGGCTTAGCGAGTGGAATGGAACCGCATTGCAGCCATGCGGTTGCCGCTCAGAGGCCCTTCAGCCATCGCTCGCGGATCTCGCGTTCGTCGACCTCGATGTGCTTCTCGTTGGCGACGCGCTTGGCAAAAACTTCGGCGAACTCCTTCTTGGTTGAGAACCCGCCTCTGTCGCGGCTCCACTCTGCCTGAACCCAATCTCGCGCCGCCCGCGTCTCGGCGTGTTGACCGATGGCGCGCGCGCGACGGAACCCGCGCTCCAGCTTCTCCATGGCCTGGTCGACGGAATCGGACTGGAGGTTGTCGCCGATGTCCTTGCAGGCCTCCTCGAGCTCCTGGACAAAGAGCCACGCGCCGGGAGCGCGAAGCACCTCCGGCGAATTGGCGATCTCGAACAAGCCGGCGACGATGCGCTCCCAGGCTGCGCGGCGCGTCTCCTCCGAGACCTCCGCCCCGTCGCCCTTTACGAACTTCACCGGATCTCCTCCTCAGCCCGGACGCGCTCGAGGTCGAGGTCATCGACGAGTCCGGAGAGCTCCCGCTCCAGGCGGCGGACGAGCCCGAGTGCACGGATAGGGTCGTCTCGCGCCGCTCCGGCGACCTGGACCACAAATGCCCCGTCAGGAAGCAGGACGATGGCCGCCAAGCCTTGCATCGGGCTCGGGCAGGCAGTTGAGAACAGCATGGCGCTCAGGCAGCTTCGTACGTCCTGCGGCGTACGTGGTGCGGCCCGCGGCGGGACGAGCCGAAGCACCGTTGCCGACCGCTTCGTGGGCCGGCTCACTTGATGCCTCCCAGGACTCGGTTGACGAGGGCCGACTTGTGCCCGGTGGCGAGGTGGCTGTAGCGCTTCGTCATCTGCAGTTGCCGATGCCCCAGCAGGTCGCCGATCTCGAGCAGGGTGGCGCCGCTCCGGGCGAGCATCGAGGCGCAGCTGTGCCTCAGGTCGTGAAAGCGGAAGCCGCGCACCCTGGCGGCGTGCATGGCCTCTTTCCAGCGCTGCTCGAAGGCGTACGGCTCAAGCGGCCGGCGCGTAGCGGGAAACACGCGCTCGGCCGGCGCACCGGGGAAGCGCGCCAGTTCATCGAGAACGGCCGGCACCAGCGGCAGGAGCTTCGGATCTCCGTTCTTTGAGCGTCCGACGTTGGCGAGGCCGCGCTCCCGGTCGATATCGGCCCAGGTCAGCCCCTGGAGTTCACCCTTGCGCGCGCCCGTCGTCAGGGCCATCAGCACCAGGCCATAGAGCCGGGGCCACGGAGAGGCCTTGCAGGCCGCCAGGAGGCGCGTCCGTTCGTCGTCGGACAGGAACCGGGTCTGCTCGTTGTTCTCGGTCCTGCGTTCGACGGCGCGGCAGGGGTGGGCGTAGCCCTTCGGCGCGATCCGCCGCTTGATCGCCCAGGTGATGACCGCGGCGAGGCTGGCGGCGTAGCGGTTGATGGTCGCGGGCGCGATCGCCTTCCGCTTGTCCTTGTAGATCGCCTTGCCGTCGACGTCGGCACCGGCGAAGTACCGGGAGCGCTGCTGGGCCAACTCCTCGAGCGCCGCGTGCACCTCGTCGTCAGAGAGTGCCTGCAGCTCGATGTGGCCGATTCGCTTCGACCACCAGCCGAGGCGCTGGATCCGGGTCGGATCGCGGCCGGCGTAGTGGGCCATGTAGAGGTCGATCAGCTCGCGGACGGGCAGGGCGCCCGTGCGCTGCGGTAGGGTGGGCACGCGATGAATGCCGATTTGCTCCGTGCTGCCAGGCAGGGAACCGTCACCGGCGGACTTGTCTACTTGAACCATTTCAATGCTCCTGTGAAGTTGAACCCGCCGAAAACCGGCGGACTACACGCGGAGCCCTTGAGAGGCCCGTCAAACCTAGAGTTTTGGCTCCCCGACCTGGGCTCGAACCAGGGACCTACGGATTAACAG
>JBDTUG010000106.1:0-10335 GCA_040007855.1 Caldimonas sp. | reverse complement strand
TCCATGACGACGTTGCCGAAGGTGTCGGACAGGCTCGGAAACAGGAAGACGTCGGCCGACGCGTAGTGCGCCGCGAGATCGGCGCCGCGGCGGGCGCCGACGAAGCGCGCCTCGGGATGCGCCGCCGCGAGTCGGGCCCGGGCCGGGCCGTCACCCACGACGATCATGCGCAGGTCGGGGCGACCCTGGCGGGCGCGCTCGAAGGCGCGCAGGGCGAGCTCGACGTTCTTCTCGGCGGCGACCCGGCCGACCGCGAGGAACACCGGCGTCTCGGGGCCGGCCTGCCACTCCGCGCGCAACGCGGCGCTGCGCGCGGCCGTCGTGAAGCGCCCGCCATCGACGCCCCGGCCGACCACCGACAGGTGGTGAAAGCCAGCCCCGGCGAGCTCGCGCCGCGCGGCCTGGGTCGGCACGAAGGTACGCCGGGTGAGGTTGTGGAAGCGGCGCAGCAGGGCGAGCACCGGGCCGGCCAGGAAGCCGAGGCCGTAGTGCCTGCTGTACTGGTGGAAATTGGTACGGAAGTCGGAGGTGGTGGCGATACCCAGAGAGCCCGCCGCGGTGAGTGCCGCCCAGGCCAGCGGCCCCGGCGTCGCCAGGTGGACCAGATCGGGACGGCTCTGCCGGAAGCGACGCGCCAGGGTGCCCGCCCGCGCCAGGCCGAAGCGCAGGTCGGGGTACATGGGAATCACGCAACCGGCTGTGCGCAACTCGTCGCTCGCGTCGAGGCGCTCCTCGCCCGGCTGACGCGGTCGGATCAGCTCGACCAGGTGGCCGCGCGAGCGCAGGTAGCGAACGGTGCGCTCGACCGTCAGGGAGACGCCGTTCAGCTCGGGCGGCCAGGTTTCGGTGACGTAGGCGATCCGCATCGGTGAAGCCGGGCAGGGCCGGCGCTGTGGGTGGCGCGTCGGCAGCAATCGACATGCCCGGCGCGCGCGTCCAGGAAAGACCCGCGACCGGGAAGAATGTTCCGCTGCGTCGATGACGCCGCGCTGAACGCAGGCGAGCGGGCGCCTAGCTAGCGCCCTTCGAGATAGACGCAGACCAGGCGCAGCCGCCGCGAGCGCTTGCAGAGCGCGCGCAGGGCGAGCAGCAGCGGCACGGCGATGAAGGCGCCGGCCACGCCCCAGAGCCAGCCCCAGACCATGACCGAGAGGAAGACGAAGACCGGGCTCAGGCGGAGGCGATGGCCCATGATCATCGGGCTCAGGAAGTTGGCCTCGATGCCATGCAGGAGCAGGAAGGCGGCTGGTGGCCCGAGCATCGCCGCGCCGATGCCGAAGGTGACGCTGCCGGCCAGCAGCAGCAGCACAGCGATGAGGAGTGGGCCGAGGTAGGGAATGAAGGCGAGCACGGCCGTCGTCGTGCCCCACAACACCGGGTTGGGCAGGCCGATCAGCCAGAGCGCCAGCCCAGTGGCGACGCCGAGGGCGACGTTGACCAGGCTCATCGTGCTGATGAAGAGGCCGATGTCGCGCTGCGCCTGGCGAAAGCCCGCCAGGACCAGGGCACGGGTACGCGGCCGGCGGATCGCCGCCGCCGTGCGCGCCACCAGCCAGTGCTCCGAGGCGAGCAGGAAGTAGAGCAGGATCACCGTCGCCGAGGCGGAGACGGCGAACGAGATCGTCTCGCCGATCGCCAGCCGGGTGAAGATCCAGCCTTCGCTCGCGAGTCGCTCGCTGAAGCTGTCCGGCCCGGGCGACACGGCCGGGCCGCGCGCCAGCGGCTCGGGCGTGGCGTAGGGAAAGAGCGCTTCGCGCCAGCCCTGCACAGCCTCGATCAGCTCGTGGACGATGCGCGGCGCGCGCGACCACCACGCCGCCGCGGGCGCGGCGATCAGCGCCGCCACCAGCACGATCAGGCAGAGCACGGCAACGACCACCAGGCCCGCGCCGACGTACTCGTGGATGCCGGCCCGGCGAAGGGCACGCACCGGCGTGGCGAGGACGAAGGTGAAGACGATCGCGATCGCGATCGGCAGCAGCAGCGGCCGGGCGTGCTCGAGCAGCAGCACGGCGGCGATGAAGAGCAGGGCTCGGCCGACCCACGGCAGGGTGGCCCTGCGAAGTTCCGGTGCGGTCATGTCTCCGATGCGGGGCGGGGCCGGCGCAGTGGCGCGCTCGCCGACCCTTCAGGCGGCCGCGCCGGCCAGCCAGCGCAGCGCCACCGGCCCGGCGATCACTGCCCAGCACAGGGCCGACATGAGCAGCGCCACCGCCACCGCGGCGCTGCCGAGGTCCTTGGCCTGCCCGGAGAGAGGGTGGCGTTCGAGCGAGATGCGGTCGATCGCCGCCTCGATCGCCGAGTTGAGGAATTCGATCGCTACCACCAGCAGCATCGACAGCACGATCAGCAGGCGCTCCAGCGCGGGCACGGGCAGGAAGCAGGCCGCGGGAATGAGCACCAGGCAGGCGAACAGCTCCTGCTGGATGGCCGTTTCGCTCTGCATCGCGTGGCGCAGGCCGGCCATCGAGTAGCCGCAGGCGTTGAAGATCCGGCGCAGGCCGGTCGCGGGGGAAAAGTCGTCGTTCAAGGGGCTGCGATCCGCGGGCGCCGCGCCGGCTGCAGGCGCTCCAGACGGCGAGCCCGGATCGTAGTCGACTCTCTCCCGCTAGAACCGCTTGCTCCAGCCGACCCAGACGCCACCGGGGATGACGCCCAGGGTCAGCGCGTTCTGGCGCGAATGCGCGTAGTAGCCGATCGCCGAGCCGATCGCCAGGCTGGCCAGCACGTCCGACTGCCAGTGGCCGCGCGAGCGAACGCGGGCGATCGCGTCGTACACCGGCAGCAGCGCGAGCCCGTAGACGGCCGGGTTCTCGGCGCCGTACTCGAGGATGAACGGCGTGACCGCGGTCGTGATCTCCATCACCTCGCCGCTCGGAAAGCTGCGGTGGCCCGAGCCCTGGAACCACAGGTTCGGATCCTCGCCCTGGGCCGGGCGGGCCCGGCTGAAGGCGAGCTTCATGACCTGGGCGGTCGCCGCACCGAGCAGGATCGAATCGGTCGCCTTCCAGGCGGTTTGGCCGAACCGCGATTCGCTGCCTTCCCAGAGGGCGCTGCCGATCACGAAGAGGGCGGTCCCGTCCTGCAGGATGAGCTGGTTGCGGCGCGCCCAGAGGCCGCGGTCGTCGCCCTTGTCGACCGCATGGTCGATGCCGAACGGGCCGCCTCCGGCGAACGCCTCGGTCGCCAGGAACAGGGCCAGGAAGCAGACGCCGAGGGCGTTGCGAAGCGGTGCGTGAATGCTCATCACGCCACCCTACGCCCCGATCCTGAACCGAAAGCAACGAGGGTCGCGCCGAGCGGCGGTGTGAACGGCGGCGCAGGTGCGCGAGGCCAGCCTGCCGGCGCCGGGTCGTCAGTCGGCCAGCCGGGAGGCCTCCATCGAGCCGGACGCCGGGGCCGGGCTCAACCACCGGCGGGCTTGCAGCGACGCAAGAGTCAGGGCCCAGCACCACCACGCCGTCCACAGCGAATGGCTGATGAAGTGGGCACCGCGAACGACCTGGACGCCAGCGAGGAGCGCTCCGGCAACAACGGTGACGAGCAGCCACCAGCGGGCGGCGCGCGGCGCCGCCCGGCGCAGGGCGAAGTAGCCCGGCAGGAAGCCGAACGCCGCAGTTGCGTGCCCGGCCGGAAAGCAGCGACCGGGGCCGCCGTCGGCAACGCCGAAAGCCCAGTGCGACACGTAGCCCGCCACGCCGCCGAATTCGGCCAGCGACGAGGGGCAGCTCGTCAGGCTCACCCGCTTCAGGAGCGGGATCAGGACGATGCAGGCCAGGGTGGTGGCCAGCCACCAGAGGCGGTCGCCCCGCATCAGGATGCGGGCGAACGGCAGCGGTCGCCAGACGTTGAGGACCAGCAGCAGGGCGACGGCCCAGGCGACCCCGCGCGCGCCGGAATGCAGCACGCCGGCGAACAACCAGTGGTCGCTCAGGGCGAAGCCGCTGGGGCTCGCGAACCAGCGCGTCACCGGCAGGTCGAGGCCGCTCGCGTCCCAGGCGGCGAAGGCGAGCAGGCCGCAGAGCAGCAGTGCCAGGTCGCGCGCCAGCGGCGACACGGACGGCCCGCCGGCGCCCGCCCGACCGAGCAAGGCCTGTTCTGCAGGGGGCCGAAACGCCATCCGACGAGCTTAGGGTCGGCGCTGGCCGATGCCGTACAGCAATGGTTCAGATTTGGTTCAGGATTAGTTCAGGATTGCGCTGGCAGCGACCCTAGACTGCGAAGATTTCGCGGAGCTCCGAGTTTGCGCATCCTCCTGGTCGAAGACGACGCGGACCTCGCCGACGCGGTCTGCAGCTACCTCCGCGCCAAATCGTTCGTGGTCGACACGGTGGCCCGGATCGACGAGGCCCGCGGCGCCCTGCTCAGCGCCCGTTACAGCGCGGTCCTGCTCGACCTGCATCTCGAGGACGGCGACGGCCTGGCGCTGATGCCGGCGGTGCGCGCCTTGCGCGAGCAACCCGCGGTGATCGTGCTGACCGCGCGCGACCAGGTCAGCGACCGGATCCGCGGTCTCGATGCCGGCGCCGACGACTACCTGATCAAGCCGTACGACCCCGGCGAGCTGCTGGCCCGCCTGCGCGCGGTGCAGCGGCGCTCCGGCGGCGGCGAGTCGACGCTCGTGCAGCTCGGCTCGCTGCAGATCGACCTGGCCCAGGATCTGGTGCGCCACAACGGCATGCCGGTCGTGCTCACGCAGAAGGAATGGGCGCTGCTGCGCGTGATGGCGATGCGGCCCGAGCGCATCCACACCCGCGAGGCGCTGCAGAACGCGCTCTACGGCTTCGACGACGAGGCGGACAGCAACACCCTCGAGGTGTTCGTCAGCCGGCTGCGTCGCAAGCTCGGCCGCGAGCACATCCAGACCCTGCGTGGCCTCGGCTACCGGCTGGCCTTCTTCGCGGACCCTTCGTGAAAGGCCCGGCGGCGCCGCCGGAGCGCCTGGCCGACCGGCTGACGCGCACCCTGACGCTCGCGGTCGGCGGCGTCTGGCTGGCCTGCGTGCTCGGCGTCACGTGGTACGTCGACCGCGAGATCAACCACAACTTCGACAGCGAGATGATCGAGAGCGCGCACCGGATGATCGACATCGCCGTGCACGACCTCGACCAGGCGAGCGAGCGCGGCGAGGCCGGCCCGGCGCAGCTCCCCCTGCTGGCCCGCGAGCCCATCATCGACGACGACCCGGTCGTCTTCCAGCTCGTCGACGACTCGGCGCGCATGCTGATGCGCTCGGCCGGCGCACCCGAGGCGATCTTCGACGTGCCGCGAGTGACCGGCTTCGGCGACACCGAGGCGTGGCGCGTCTACACCGTCAAGCATCCGTCCCGGCCGCTCATCCTGCACCTCGCCGACCCGCTGGCCGAGCGGCGCGAGGCGCGCAACAGCGCCCTGCTCGGCCTGATCGTTCCGCTGATCGCCGTGTTGCCGCTGCTCGCCCTGCTGCTGCGCCGGATCGCCCGCCGCGACCTGCGCGTGCTGCAGGAGCTGGAGGTCGAGATCGGCCGGCGCAGCGGTGCCGACCTGACACAGATCGGCCTGGACGGGATGCCGGCCGAGCTGAACTCGGTCGGCGAGCATGTCAACCGCCTGCTCGGGCGGCTCTCGCATGCGCTCGACGTCGAGCGCTCGCTGGCAGCCAACGCCGCCCACGAGCTGCGCACGCCGCTCGCCGCGGTCCGCCTGCGCCTGCAGACCGCCCTCGACCAGGGGCTGTCACGGGCCGACGTCCAGGCGGCGCTCGACGCCCTCGCCACCTTCGGCCAGCGCGCCGACAAGCTGCTGCAGCTCTCCCGCGCCGAGTCGTCGGGCGCGTTCGCGCGGCGGCCGGTCGACCTGGTCCAGCTCGCCGCGACCGTTGCCGAGGAGTTCTGGGCGTGCGAGCCGACCCGGCGCCGGCTCGACCTGAAGATCGCCGAGGGCGACTTCCTGGCGGCGCACGGCGACGTCGACTCGCTGGCGATCGCCCTGCGCAACCTGGTCGAAAACGCGTTGCGCTACAGCGGCCCGGCGCGGGTCGAGATCGAGGTGGTCGCGCCATGCAGCCTGGTGGTCCGCGACGCCGGGCCGGGGGTGGCCACAGCGACCCTCGAGACGCTGCGCCACCGCCATGTCCGGCACAGCGCCGACGGCACCGGCTACGGGCTCGGCCTGTCGATCGTCGGCACCATCGTCGAGAAGCACGAGGCGACCCTGGTGCTGAGCTCGCCGCCGCCCGGCCGCCTGCACGGCTTCGAAGCGCGCCTGGACCTGCGCCCGGCCTGACGCCGGCGACATCGGCTGAACTGCGGGGCGGACCGCCCGCTATTTCGCACTTCAGCGCCGGCACGCCCCGCTACGCTGGCGCAACGGGTCTTGCTTCTTCGGCCCGCGCGCAGGAGGGAGTACCCCATGAAAGCATTCGGCATCGAGCTTCGCAGGCCGACCTTCAACGAGTTCACGGCCGCCGCCATCCTCGGCGTCGGCCTGTGGCTGGCCGGCATCGGCATCGCCAAGGCGAGCGGGCACGCGTTCGACGTCCGCGACGCCGGCGCCCTGCTAGTCGTGTCCACCTGGGCCTGCGTCGCGGTGCGGATCGGCCTGGGAATCGACCAGGGGCGCCGCCACCTGGCGATCAACATCGGCGTGATCGCC
The DNA here is from genome assembly GCA_040007855.1 of Caldimonas sp. Classification (GTDB taxonomy): domain Bacteria; phylum Pseudomonadota; class Gammaproteobacteria; order Burkholderiales; family Burkholderiaceae_C; genus Schlegelella_A. The sequence goes on along the minus strand of JBDTUG010000106.1, from coordinate 3,702 downwards.
TTGCTGCTCGGCGTCTACGACAGCGCGCTGGCGTTCGTCGGGTAGTAGCCGTAGGAATCGGCCCACAGCAGATAGCGCAGCAATCTTCTGGGACCCGCAAACGGCAACGCATAGCCTTCGGCCACCTCAACGGCTGGGAAAGGCTCTCGTCATGAACTTCATCATCTGGTTGGTTATCGGAGGCCTCATCGGCTGGGTCGCGAGCATGCTCATGCGCACCGACGCCCAGCAAGGCGTCTTCCTCAACGTGATCGTCGGCATCATCGGTGCCATGCTCGGCGGCTGGTTCCTGGCGCCCATGTTCGGCACCGGCACCATCAATCAAAACGACTTCAGCCTGGCCGGTCTGGGCGTCTCGCTACTCGGCGCGGTGATCCTGCTCGCCATCGTCAACCTGTTCCGGCGCGGCCGGGTTCGCTGAGCGAAGGAGCGCGGCGGGGCTCCGCCGCGGCTCGAGCAGAAGAGAAGCGGCGCCCGCTACGGGCGCCGCGCCGTCTCCCGCCGTCTCCCCGCCACTGCGCTTTCTTGACGACTGCGGGCGGCTGATCGGCCGCACCCGACTCCTGAAGGATGAGTGGCAGCGAGCCTCGAAGCGGCGGCGGCACGCAGTATCCTCACTGCCGCAGCACTCGCGCCGCAGCCCCATGCCGACCGTCTTCGTCCTCAACGGCCCGAACCTCAACCTGCTCGGCACCCGCGAGCCGGCCATCTACGGCGCCCGCACCCTGGCCGACGTCGAAGCGCTGTGTCGCGACGCTGCCGCAGCACGTGGCTGGACGATCGACTTCCGGCAGAGCAACCACGAAGGCGCGCTGGTCGACTGGATCCACGAGGCGGCGCGCGGCCACGCCAACGGCGCGGTGACCGGGGTCGTTCTCAACGCCGGTGCCTACACCCACACCTCGCTGGCGCTGCACGACGCGATCAAGGCGGTGGCGGTGCCGGTGATCGAAGTCCATCTCTCCAACGTCCACGCGCGCGAGCCGTTCCGCCACCATTCCTGGCTGTCGCCGGCCGCGGCCGGCATCGTGGTCGGCTTCGGCGCCGACGGCTACGCACTGGCGATCGACGGCCTTGCACGGCGCGCGCCGGAAATTGCCGAGTCATGATCCAGAAGGAAGTGGCGAGCCTGGCCGAGGCAGTGGCCGACGTGCCCGACGGCGCGACCGTGATGGTCGGCGGTTTCGGCACGGCCGGCCTGCCGAACGAGCTGGTCGGCGCGCTGCTCGAGCAGGGCGCGCGCGAGCTGACGATCGTCAACAACAACGCCGGCAACGGCGACACCGGCCTGGCCGCGCTGCTGGCCGCCGGGCGGGTGAGAAAGATCATCTGCTCGTTCCCGCGCCAGGCCGACAGCCACCATTTCGACGCCCTCTACCGGGCCGGCCGGATCGAGCTCGAGCTGGTGCCGCAGGGCAACCTGGCCGAGCGGATCCGCGCCGCCGGCGCCGGCATCGGCGGCTTCTTCACGCCCACCGGCTACGCCACCGAGCTCGCCAGGGGCAAGGAGACGCGCGAGATCGCCGGCCGCATGTACGTCCTGGAATCGCCCATCCACGGCGACTACGCCTTCATCAAGGCCGAGACCGGCGACCGCTGGGGCAACCTCACCTATCGCATGACGGCACGCAACTTCGGCCCGGTGATGGCGATGGCGGCGAAGACGACGATCGCCACCGTGCACAAGGTCGTCGCACTCGGCGAGCTCGACCCGGAAGCGGTGGTCACGCCGGGCATCTTCGTGCAGCGGATGGTGAAGATCGAGCGGGTCGCGACCAGCGCCGGCGGCTTCAGCGGCGCCGCATCGACGACGTCGGGCGCGGCATGAAGGCCGGCCGCCGGGCCGCTGCCAAGGCCGGCCACGCCCCCTCGGGGGGCAGCGCCGCGGCGCCGGACGCATGCGTGGGGGCAGCATGAAGAAATGGAGTCGGGCGGAGATGGCGGCACGGGTCGCGAGCGACATCGCCGACGGCGCCGTCGTCAACCTCGGAATCGGCTTGCCGACCCTGGTCGCCAACCACCTGCCGGCTGGCCGCGAGGTCGTGCTGCACAGCGAGAACGGCGTCATCGGCATGGGCCCGGCACCGGCCGCCAGCGCCGAGGACTACGACCTCATCAATGCCGGCAAGCAGCCGGTGACCTTGCTGCCCGGCGGCTCGTTCTTCCACCACGCCGACAGCTTCGCGATGATGCGCGGCGGCCATCTCGACGTCTGCGTGCTCGGCGCGTTCCAGGTCTCGGCCGGCGGCGACCTCGCCAACTGGCACACCGGCGCGGCCGACGCGATCCCTGCGGTCGGCGGCGCGATGGACCTGGCGATCGGCGCCAAGAAGACCTTCGTGATGATGGAGCACGTCACCAAGGGCGGCGAGCACAGGATCGTCGAGCGCTGCAGCTATCCGCTCACCGGGGTGGCCTGCGTCGCCCGGATCTACACCGACCTCGCCGTGATCGACGTGACACCGGCCGGTCTGGTCGTCCGCGAGACCGTCGACGGCCTCGACCTCGCCGGCCTGCAGGCCGTGACCGGCGCGCCGCTGCACGGTCCCGACCGATAGCCCTTGCCGCGCCAGGGTCCGCACGCGGTCCCGGCGCACCCGCCGTACCGAAAGGAAGCCCTGCCATGACGACCGCAACCCAAGCCTTCATCTGCGACGCCATCCGCACGCCGTTCGGCCGCTACGGCGGCGCCCTCTCGTCGGTGCGCCCCGACGACCTGGGCGCGATCCCGATCGCCGCCCTGATGCAGCGCAACCCGAAGGTCGACTGGGCCGCGCTCGCCGACGTCATCTACGGCTGCGCCAATCAGGCCGGCGAGGACAACCGCAACGTCGCCCGGATGTCGGCACTTCTTGCCGGCCTGCCGATCGACGTGCCCGGGGCGACGATCAACCGCCTGTGCGGCTCGGGCATGGACGCGGTCGGCACCGCCGCGCGCGCCATCAGGAGCGGCGAGGCCGAGCTGATGATCGCCGGCGGCGTCGAGAGCATGAGCCGGGCGCCGTTCGTGATGCCGAAGGCCGAGACCGCGTTCTCGCGCAGCAACGCTGTCTACGACACGACGATCGGCTGGCGCTTCGTCAACCGGCTGATGAAGGAAAGATACGGCATCGACGCGATGCCGGAAACCGCCGAGAACGTCGCCACCGACTACCGGATCGAGCGCGAGGCGCAGGACCGGATGGCGCTCGCGTCGCAGCTGAAGGCGGTCGCGGCGCAGAAGAGCGGCTTCTTCGACGCCGAGATCGTGCCGGTGACGATCGCCCAGAAGAAGGGCGAGCCGATCGTGGTCGGCCGGGACGAGCATCCGCGCGAGACCAGCCTCGAGGCGCTCGCGAAGCTGAAGGGCATCGTCAAGCCTGACGGCAGCGTCACCGCCGGCAACGCCTCGGGCGTCAACGACGGCGCCTGTGCCCTGCTCCTGGCCAGCGAGCGGGCGGCCGCCCGGCACGGCCTGGTGCCGCGCGCCCGGGTGGTCGGCATGGCGACCGCCGGCGTGCCGCCGCGCATCATGGGCATGGGCCCGGCGCCGGCGACCCGCAAGGTGCTCGAGCTGACCGGGCTGTCGCTCGCCGACATCGACGTGATCGAGCTCAACGAGGCGTTCGCGGCGCAAGGCCTGGCCGTGCTGCGCGACCTCGGCCTGGCCGACGACGACGCGCGCGTCAACCCGAACGGCGGCGCGATCGCGCTCGGCCACCC
>JBDTUG010000105.1:0-10366 GCA_040007855.1 Caldimonas sp. | reverse complement strand
AGAAGATCGCCGCCAACTACATCAGCGGCTTCGTCATCCTCGCCGAGCGCAGCATCCGGATCGGCGACATGGTCAAGGTCGACGGCTTCGAGGGCCGCATCACCGACATCCGCACCCGCTACACGGTGATCCGCTCGCTCGGCGGGCGCGAGGCGATCGTCCCCAACGAGACCCTGATCACCAGCCGGGTCGAGAACTCGTCGCTGGCCGATCCGCGCGTGCTGGTGCAGACGGCGGTGCAGGTGGCCTACGGCAGCGACGTGCGCGCCCTGCAACCCAAGCTCGAGGCGGCGATCGCGGCGGTGCCGCGGGTCATCGCCGAGCCGGGCCCGAGCGTCCAGCTCGCCGCCTTCTCGGCCGACGGCATGGACCTCAGCATCAACTTCTGGATCCGCGATTCGGAGAACGGCCAGGGCAATGTCCGCTCCGAGGTCAACCTCGCCGTGCTCGACCTGCTCGGCGCCGAAGGCATCGAGATCCCGTTCCCGCAGCGCGTGGTGCATGTGGTGCCGGCCAAGGCGGCGCCGGGCGAGGGCGATGCCGCCGGTGGGCCGCTGCCGACGCCCGGCCAGGCCGCCCGGTGAGTGCCTTCGCCAGCCTGCCCCTGCCGGCAGAGGGCACCGCGCTCGCGCACCCCACCTGAGCAACGCCATGCACATCGACACCCTCGAACGCCTGCGTGCCCTCTATCCGGCACCGAAGGAACGCGCGGTCAGCAAGCAGCTCGCGGCGCTCGACCGGCACTGCCGCCACTTCATCGGCCTGTCGCCATTTGTCGTGGTCGCCAGCGCCGGCGCCGGTGGATCTGTCGACGCCTCGCCGCGCGGCGGGCCGCCCGGGTTCGTGAAGTCGCTCGACGAGCGGACCCTGCTGATCCCCGACGCCCCCGGCAACAACCGCCTCGATTCGCTCGAGAACATCGTCGCCACCGGCGCGGTCGGCCTGTTCTTCATCATCCCCGGGATCGACGAAACCCTGCGCGTCAACGGCACGGCGCGACTGTCGAGCTTCGACGACCATCTCCAGGTGTTTTCGGGCGAGGCGCGGATGCCCAGGCTGGTCATCGAGGTGACGGTCGCCGAGGCCTACCTGCACTGCGCGAAGGCGTTCCTGCGCTCGAAGCTGTGGCAGCCTTCGGCGCAGCAGAGCCGCGCGGCCCTGCCGACGATGGGCGAGATGATCAGCGATCAGACCGGCATCGCGGTGCCGGCCGAGACGCACGAGCAGATGCTCGCGCGCTACGCCCCCGACCTGTAGCGCCGCCGCATGGATCCGTTCGCACGCTACCCCAGCCTGGTCGACCGCACGGTGCTCGTCACGGGCGGTGCCACCGGCATCGGCGCCAGCCTGGTCGCGCGCGACGAAGCAAGCCGCCGAGACGCTACTCGAAGCGCAGCTCGACGCTGCCGAGGCCGCTGAACTCGGCCCGGTAGAGCCCGGGCCCCGGGATGCGCGGCGCGCCGCTGCAACTGCCGGTGGTGACGATGTCGCCGGCGCGCAGGCCCGGCCCGGCCGAGGGCGGGGCATTGGCGAGCATGACCACGGTGCTGAACGGATCGCCGTCGAGGATGACGCGGCCGCTGCCGCGGGCCAGCTCGGTCGCAGTTGCGCCCGGCGTCACGGCGCTGAGGACGATGCCGATCGACGCGAAATCGATGCCGCACCAATCGCCGATCGCCGGCCCGGCGACCAAGGCACCGTTGTTGAACCCGTCGGCCAGCTCGGCCAGCGCGCCGCTGCCGGCAGGCCAGCGCGGATCGACGATCTCGACGGCCAGGCGCATGGCCTGCACCGCGGCACCGACCTCGGCGTGCGAGTACGGCGCGCCGGGGCGCGGCGGCAGATCGTGGCCGAGCTGGAACGCGAACTCGCATTCGATCCGCGGGGCGATGAAGTCGGCCAGGCGAAGCAGCGCCGGCGCGGCGCGCGCGTCGTGCATCCGCGCTGCCGGCAGCGGCGCGGCGATCGGCTGCGTCACGCCGAGAGTGCGCTGCTGTTCTGCGGTGATGGCGGCGACCTTCCAGCCGGCGCCGCCGCCGAGCGCTGCGATCACCGCGGCCTGCAGGCGATAGGCCTCGGCCAGGTCGGTGGGTTGCCACGCGACCGGAACCGCGGCCAGCGCCCGGGCGTCGCGCCGGGCCGAGACCAGGGCCGCGCAGGCGGCCTCGAGGTCGCTGTCGTTCATGACGGCGCTGCTATTTGAGGCGGTAGCCGCAGACGCCGCAGAAGACGTCTTCGGCACTGATCGGCGACAGGCACTGCGGGCAGGTCGTCATCGGCGGCAGGACCGGGGCGGCCGGCAGCGCGGACGGCGCGGCCACTGGCGGAGCCGACCAGGCCGGCACCATCGCCGGCGAGAGCGCGGGCGGCGGCGGGGGGGGCGCGGCCGGCGGGGCGTCGTCGAACGACAGGTCGATGTCGGTGGTGACTAGCGGCAGGTCGATCGGCACGGTAGGGGCCAGCGGCGGCGCGTACACCGGTGGCGGCGGCGCGGAGACCGGTGCCGGCGGTACGTAGACCGGTGACGGCGGTGCGTAGACCGGTGCCGGCGGTGCGTGGACGGGAGACGGCGCCGAATAAGGCGGCGGCGGCGTGAAGTCGGGCGCCGGTGTGAAGGCCGCCGGCGCCGGGAACGGCGCGGTCGCCGCCGCGGCGGTGCCGGCAGCCATCGCCGCTGCGCTCGCACTGCCCGCGGCGGGCGCGCCGCCGAGGCCCGACGACGCAGAAGCGGCCGGGTCGCGTGTCGCCGCGCTGCGCGCCTTGTCGCCGAGCTCGTTGGCGCGCCGGCGCGCTTCGTCGAGCTTCTGGCGCAGCGCCGCTTCGGTGGCGGTCAGGTCGAGGCCCTCGGTGACGCGCAGGTAGACCAGGCACAGGCCGAGCAGATAGACCTGCAGCACCAGCGAGGCGGCGACCGCCCAGAGAACCAGAAATCCCAACAGGCCGGCGACGGCATGGCCAGCGCCGCCGCCGCCAAAACCGCGCATCAGACCCATCAGCGACTCTGCGCTCACGCCGCCGAAACCGACGATTCCGGCCGACAGGCCGACGGTGGGAAGGAGCCCGGCACCGAGCACGCCGAACACGACCAGTCCCACCGCGAACGAGAGCAGCCAGACGAAGACCAGCAGCAGCATCGCCTCGACCAGCCGGGTGCGCGCGATCGCCAGCGTCTGCGTAAGGGCGCGCATGATCGTCGCGCCCTGCCAGATCGCCGGCAGCGACAGCAGCATGCTCAACACCACGCCGACGATGGTGAGGCCGGCGACGACGACCGCGACCGGGAAGACCACCGCGAACAGCAGCGGGCCGAGGAACGGGATCTTGCAGACGACCAGCACCAGCGCGATCACCAGGAAGACGGCGAGCTCGACCAGGAACAGGGCGATCCCGAGGGCGATCAGCTTGGGGATGCACATCAGTCCGTAGACCAGGGCGTCGACCGTGCTGCGCGGCGAGATGCCGCGCGCGTGGTCCATCTGCAGCAGGCCGGCGGCGTTGACGCCAGTGCCGACCGCCACGACGTAGACGAGGAACGCCAGCACGCCCGCCAGCGCGCCGAGCACCTTGCTCATCAGGGCCAGCAGGACGACCAGGACCACGCCGGCCACCGTGCAGCCGATCAGGGCGACCAGGGCGCGAACGTTGCGCAGGCCGTTGACGGCCTGGAACAGGCTCGAGAAGGCGCTCGCGGACATTCCGGAGGGCAGGGGGGCGGGATCCGCCGGTACGCTCGACATGGGTTCTCCTCGTCAGAGTCGGCTCGGCCGGCGTTGGGGCGCCGACTCGGCCGTCAGTTCTGGTTTCTGCGGCGCTCTTCGATGTCCCTCTGCTGCCGGCAGATCGCTTCGTTGGCGTGTTCGGCCGAGCCGCACTGGCGCGACACGCAGATCGCCTCGGCGATCGTGCCGCGGCCGGAGCAGATCTCTCGCACGCCGCGTGCCTGCACCGGCGCCGGTGCCGGTGCCGGCGGCGGCGCGGCCGGCACCGGCCGGGCGCGCTGCGCTTCCTCGGCGCGGCGGCGCGCTGCGTCCTGCTCGAGGCGTGCCGCGGCGGCGGCCTGCTGTTGCTGCTGCTCGGCCAGCGCCTTGGCCTTGGCCTCGCGCTCCGCCTTGTCGCGAGCCGCCTTCTCGCGCCGCTTCTCGGCGGCAATGCGCTTCACCTCCGGGTCGACCACCGGCGCGGCGCTCGCGCCGGCCTCTTGCGCCGGCGCGGCCGATTCGATCGGCGGCTGCGGGCTGGCGGCGACCGGCGCCGCGGCCGGCTCGGGCGCGGCTGCCACCTCGGGCACCGAAGCAGCAGGCGCCACCTGCGGCGCAGCGACGCTCGCGGGCGGCGGCTCGACGACGGCCGAGGCCGGCGCCGCCATCGGCGCCGAAGCGGCCGCCGCCTCGGTCCGGGGGCCTCCCGTCGAGCCCATGAACCACCAGGCACCGGCGGCCGCGGCGGCCAGCACGAGGACGACGCCGCCGACGATCAGCGGGGTGCGATTCGGCGCCCTGGCCGCTGCCGCGATCGGCGCCGGCGTCGGCCGGCGCCGATCCTCGTCATCGCCACCGTCGAGCGAGCGCGCGGCGGCGATGGCAGCGGCCGGGTCGGGAAGGTCGAGCGCTTCCTGCGCGTCGTCGTAGTTCGGCGGATAGCCCGGGGGGGCAGGCGGATAGGGCGAAGCGACCGGCGCGTAGCTCGGCCCGGCGGCCGGCGGCGGCGGATACGGCGCCACCGGCGCATACGACGGATAGGTGATCGGCGGCGGGCTGCTGCCGGCAAACGGATCGGCCGCGGCCGGGCGCGAGCGCGGCACGATCACGGTTCCGAGCAGGCTGACGCCGCAGTTCGCGCAATAGCGGACACCCGGCTTGTTGTGGAAGTTGCACTCGTCGCAGGTGATGCCGCCGGCGAGCTGCGCGGCCGCGTCGTCCTCGGCGGCAAGTGGCAACGGAAACGCCGTTCCGCAGGCGCGGCAGAACTGCGCCTCGTCCCTGTTTTCGGTGCCGCACACCGAGCACAGCTTCGTCATTCCTCGCGCCTCCGCACACCGGCTCCTGGTGGCCCGAACGACGATACCTCGGTTTGAGGCCGGCGGACTGTTTCATCTGTCCGGGCAAACGACAATGCTCGAATCCCGCTGCGCCGATCGGAGATCGCCCGTGCTCTACGCGTCCCTGAAAGCCCTCCACCTGCTCGCGGTCGTCGCCTGGGTCGGGGGCATGTTCTTCGCGCACGCGTGCCTGCGCCCGGCCGCCGCCGAGGTGCTCGAGCCGCCGGCCCGCGCCCGCCTGATGCAGGCGGCCCTGCGCCGCTTCTTCACGCTCGTGGCGTGGGCGGTGGGGGTCGTTTTCCTGAGCGGTGCGGCGATGGTCACGCTGGCCTGGCGCGATCGCGCGGCGGCCGGGCTCGCCTTCAACATGCCGCTCGACTGGTACGCGATGATCGCGCTCTTTCTCGTCATGCTCGCGGTGTTCGCGCACGTGCGGCTGGCGCTCTACCCGCGGGTCGCGCGGGCGGTCGCCGCGCAGAGCTGGCCGGCCGCCGGCGCCGCGCTGGTCGCGATCCGCTGGGAGGTGGCGATCAATCTCGTGCTCGGCGCCTTCATCGTCGTGCTGGTGCGGCTCGGCGCGGCGGCGTAGGGCCTGCGGCACTCCGGTGCCAGCCCTCTCGTCGCGTTGACCGGCCCTTTCGGGCGCAGCCTTCAGCGCCGGGCCGCCAGGCCCCCGTCGATCGCGGCGAGGGCGGCGCCGAGGCGCGCCGGGCCGTGACCGGAAATCGTGCCGAAGGCGACGCCGGCCCGGGCCAGCGCGGCCCGCAACCGCGCGTCGACCGGCTCGCGCACGTGCGCGCCGTCGCGCTGCAGGCCGTCGGCCTGCCAGGGCAGGTCGAGCGCCGTCACCAGCGTGAGGTCGTAGCGGCGCTGCGCCGCTTCGGCCGGCGGATAGAGGCCGGGGTCGTCGAACACGAGGTCGCTGTAGACGGCGATCATCAGCGCGCTGGTGTCGGCGACGACGACCCTGGCGCGGGCCGCGGCGGCTTCGATGCGGCGCCCCTGCTCCGCGGCGATCGCCGTCTGCTCGTCGCGCCGCGGTGTTCGCCCGTGTTCGGTACAGAACTCGCGCAAGGCCTCGGCGACGACCGCGACCTCGATCCCCCGACCGGCGAGCGCCGTACCGATCGCAGCGGCAAGCGTCGTCTTGCCCGTGCTTTCGGCGCCGAGCAGGACGACGACGAAGGCCCGGCTCACGGCGCCGCCACGCCGGCGTCGAGGCGGCGCCGCCAGGCCCGCCAGCCGAACAGCGACATCGCCACGAACAGCGCATAGAGGAGGACCGTGAGCCACAGCCCCTTGTAGGCGAACAGGGCGACGCCGACGATGTTGACGGCGATCCAGGCCGGCCAGTTCTCGATGTACTTGCGGCCGAGCAGCCACTGGCCGATCACGCTCCCGGCGGTCGGGAACGCGTCCCACCAGGGCACGTCGGTGTCGGTGAAGCGGCGCAGGAAGAGGCCGGTTGCCGGCCAGGCGATCGCCAGCGCAGCCAGCGCCAGCCAGCGCCCGCGGGTGTCGAGCCGGCGCACCTGCAAGGACTGGCCGGAAGCGTCGGTGCCGCGCAGCCATTGCCACCAGCCCCAGCCGGCGATTGCCACGAAGAAGATCTGCAGCGAGGCGTCGCCGTAGAGGCGGCTGTTCCAGAACAGCAGGAAGTAGAGCAGCGAGCTGGCGATCGCCAGCGGCCAGCCGAGGACGTTGACGCGGATGTTGCAGACGACCATGGCGATTGCCAGCGCGAAGGCCAGGATCTCCAGCCGGGTGACCGGCGCGCCCCAGAGCACGAAGGCACTCGCCAGCAGCGGCGCCGCCGCGTCGAGCAGCGTCGAGCCGTTCAACGCCGCTGCGGCGTGAGCTGGACGAAGATCTCGTCGGGCTTGATCATGCCCAGCTCGAAGCGCGCTTTCTCCTCGACCATCTCGAGGCCTTCCTTCAGGTCGTTGACCTCGGCGGAAAGGAGTTCGTTGCGGTGCCGGGCGGCGTCGTTGGTCGCCTGTTGCGCGGCCAGCTTGCCCTGCAGCTCGACCATCCGCGGCACGCCGCCCTTGCCGAACCAGAGCTCGACGTGCACCAGCACGAGCAGCAGGGCGAGGGCAAAGGTGACGAAGCGCACGTCAGCGGGCGAAGCAGCGCCCGCCGGGCCGCCCCAAGGGCGCTGTCGACCCCTCGAGGGGCAGCGAGCGAAGCGAGCGTGGGGGCACCATCTATAGCTGGCGGAAGGCCGAGCGTCCCGGGTAGGCGGCGATCTCGCCCAGGTCTTCCTCGATACGCAGCAGCTGGTTGTACTTGGCCATCCGGTCCGAGCGGCTGAGCGAGCCGGTCTTGATCTGGCCGGCGTTGGTGCCGACGGCGATGTCGGCGATGGTCGCGTCCTCGGTCTCGCCGGAGCGGTGGCTGATCACGGACGTCCAGCCAGCCCGCTTGGCCATCTCGATCGCGGCGAAGGTCTCGGTCAGGGTGCCGATCTGGTTGATCTTGATCAGGATCGAGTTGGCGACCTTCTTGCGGATGCCTTCCTCGAGGATCTTCGTGTTGGTGACGAACAGGTCGTCGCCGACGAGCTGCACCTTGGCGCCGAGCCGGTCGTTGAGGAGCTTCCAGCCGTCCCAGTCGCCCTCGGCCATGCCGTCCTCGATCGAGATGATCGGGTACTTGCCGATCCAGCGCTCGAGCGTGTCGATCCACTCCGAGGCGCCGAGCGTGAGGCCCTCGCCCTCGAGCCGGTACTGGCCTTCCTTGTAGAACTCGCTCGCCGCGCAGTCGAGGCCGATCGCGATCTGCGCGCCGGCGACGTAGCCGGCCTTCTCGATCGCCTCGAGGATCATCTCGATCGCCGCCTCGTGGTTCGCGGTGCTCGGCGCGAACCCGCCTTCGTCGCCGACCGCCGTGCTCATGCCGCGGCCGTCGATGATCTTCTTCAGCGCGTGAAACGTCTCGGCGCCGTAGCGCAAGGCCTCGCGGAAGCTCGGCGCGCCCACCGGGATGATCATCAGCTCCTGGAGGTCGAGGTTGTTGTTGGCGTGCGCGCCGCCGTTGACGACGTTCATCATCGGCACCGGCATCTGCATCGCCCCCGAGCCGCCGAAGTAGCGGTAGAGCGGCAGACCCGATTCCTCGGCCGCGGCCCGCGCCACCGCCATGCTGACGGCGAGGGTGGCGTTGGCGCCGAGCCGGCCCTTGTTGTCGGTGCCGTCGAGGTCGATCAGGGTGCGGTCGAGGAAGGCCTGCTCGCTCGAGTCGAGGCCGAGAACGGCTTCGCTCATCTCGGTGTTGATGTGCTCCACCGCCTTGAGCACGCCCTTGCCGCCGTAGCGCGACAGGTCGCCGTCGCGCAGCTCGATCGCCTCGCGCGAGCCGGTCGAGGCGCCCGAGGGCACCGCGGCGCGGCCCATCGTCCCCGACTCGAGCAGCACGTCGCACTCGACCGTAGGGTTGCCGCGGCTGTCCAGAATCTCCCGGCCGACGATATCGACGATGGCGCTCATTCTTGTCCTCGAAATCTAGAAACTAGTAGGCCGCGAACTCGTTCTCGAGAAAGCGCTGCGATTTGGTGACGCGGTCGAGGGCGACGAGCTGCTCGAGCAGCGCCTTCATGTACTTCAAGGGGACCGCGTTGGGGCCGTCGGACAGGGCCTTGGCCGGGTCGGGGTGCGTCTCCATGAAGACGCCGGCGATGCCGACCGCGACCGCCGCCCGGGCCAGCACCGGCACGAACTCGCGCTGCCCGCCCGACGAGGTCCCCTGGCCGCCCGGCAGCTGCACCGAATGGGTGGCGTCGAACACGACCGGCGCGTTCGTCTCGCGCATGATCGCGAGCGAGCGCATGTCGGAGACGAGGTTGTTGTAGCCGAAGCTCGCGCCGCGCTCGCAGGCCATGAAGCGGTCTTCCGAGAGGCCCTTCTCGCGCGCCGCGGCGCGAGCCTTGTCGAGCACGTTCTTCATGTCGTGCGGTGCAAGGAACTGGCCCTTCTTGATGTTGACCGGCTTGCCGCTCTGCGCCACGGCGCGGATGAAATCGGTCTGCCGGCACAGGAAGGCCGGCGTCTGCAGGGCGTCGACCACCGCCGCCGCCGCGGCGATCTCGTCTTCGCGGTGCACGTCGGTGATGACCGGCACGCCGAGCACCTGTTTCACCTTGGCCAGGATCTCGAGTCCCTTGTCGATGCCCGGGCCGCGGAACGAGCTCCCGCTCGAGCGATTCGCCTTGTCGTAGCTCGACTTGAAGATGAACGGCACGCCGAGCGCGGCGGTGATCTCCTTGAGCCGGCCCGCGACGTCGATCTGCAGCTGTTCGGACTCGACCACGCAGGGGCCGGCGATCAGGAACAGCGGATGCGCGAGCCCGGCATCGAAGCCGCACAGCTTCATGGCCGGGCGCCGGGCCGGCCCATGCCCGGTCGCGCCCCAAGGGCCACCAATGGGACCTCTCGGCCCCCTGGGTGCAGCGACCGCAGGGAGGCGCGATCGGGCTTCATCAGGCCGCCACCTTCTCGACCCGCGCCGCCTGGTGCTCGAGGGCGGCGTGGACGAAGGACTTGAAGAGCGGGTGGCCGCCCCAAGGGGTCGATTTGAACTCGGGGTGGAACTGCACGCCGATGAACCAGGGATGGACGGTCTGCGGCAGCTCGACGATCTCGGTCAGCTTCTCGCGCTGGGTGATCGCCGAGATCACCAGGCCGGCGCCGGTGAGCTGCGGCAGGTAGTGTTCGTTGGCCTCGTAGCGGTGGCGGTGCCGCTCGGTGACGACGCTGCCGTAGATCTCGTGGGCGAGGGTCGCCGGCTTGACGTCGGAGCTCTGCGCGCCGAGCCGCATCGTGCCGCCGAGGTCGGACTGGGCGTCGCGTTTCTGGATGCTGCCGTCGCGGTCCTGCCATTCGTCGATGAGGGCGATCACCGGATGCTCCGTCGACGGATCGAACTCGGTGCTGTTGGCGCCGGCGAGGCCGACCTTGTGGCGCGCGTACTCGATCGTCGCGACCTGCATGCCGAGGCAGATGCCGAGGTAAGGGATCTTCTTCTCGCGCGCGTACTGGGCGGCGAGGATCTTGCCTTCGACGCCGCGCTTGCCGAAGCCGCCGGGGACGAGGATGGCGTCGTAGCGGGCCAGGTTGGCGACGCTGGTCGGCGTCAGGTCCTCGGAATCGACGTATTCGATCCGGACCCGCGCGTGGTTGTGGATGCCGGCGTGGCGCAGCGCCTCGTTGAGCGACTTGTACGAGTCGGAGAGCTCGACGTACTTGCCGCACATCGCGATCGAGACCTCGTGCTTGGGGTGCTCGACCTCGTCGACCAGCTTGTCCCAGCGCGCCAGGTTGGCCGGCTTGG
>JBDTUG010000104.1:0-10531 GCA_040007855.1 Caldimonas sp. | reverse complement strand
ACGGCAAGGTCTGCATCCTGTCGGACGCCGACGTCGACGGCTCGCACATCCAGGTCTTGCTGCTGACGCTCTTCTTCCGCCATTTCCCCAAGCTGATAGAGCGCGGCCACATCCACGTCGCCAAGCCGCCGCTGTTCCGCGTCGACGCGCCGGCACGCGGCCGCAAGCCCGCCGCCAAGATCTACGCCCTCGACGAAGGCGAATTGCGCGCCGTCACCGATCGCCTCAAGAAGGAGGGCGCGCGCGAGAACTCGTGGAGCATCAGCCGCTTCAAGGGCCTGGGCGAGATGAACGCCGAGCAGCTCTGGGACACGACCCTCAACCCGGAGACGCGGCGCCTGCTCCAAATCGAGTTCGGCAGTGCCGGCGCCGCCGCAACGACGCTGGCGCTGACCAGGCTGATGGGCAAGGGCGAGGCGCAGGCCCGGCGCGACCTGATGGAGCTGCGCGGCGACGCGGTCGAGGTCGACGTGTGAAAGCGGCTACCCTGGCGAGCGAAGGCGAAGGCGCGCCGCGGGCGCCCGGCACGCCGCTGGTCGTCGGCTCGCGGTCGCGGCCGATCGTCTGGGTCGCGCTCGGCAGCCTGGCGACCGCCGCGTTCATGGTCCTGGTCCGGCGCGACGAGCTCGAGTTCGACGACTGGCTGATGAGCGCCGGGGTGCTCGTGCTGGCCCTTTGGCTGTTCGCCCAGGCGGGCGGCCTGCTGGTCCGCCGCGCCGCCGCCGGTCACGCCCTGCGGCTCGACGCGGCCGGTCTGCATCATCCCGGCTGGGGCGTCGTGCCCTGGCCAGCGGTACGCAGCGTCACCTTCCGTCGCCTCGGCGGCAGCGGCGTGCGCAGCCTCTTGCATCTCGTCGTCGACATCGATCCGGGCTGCCCGGGGCCGGCGCAGGGCGGCTACGTGCGCTGGCTGTTCGGCCCGGTCGAGGGCCTGTTCCGGCGTCACCGGCCGCTGGAGATTCCGCTGATCGCGATCGATGCCGAGCCGATGGCGCTGGTTGCCGCGGTCGAGCTCTGGCGCGCCGGTGCTGGCCGGAGCAAGCCATGAGCGCGACGCCACGTCTGCGGCTGCGGCCGACGATGGGCTCCGATCTCGACTTCGTCCAGTCGGTCGAGGACGACGCCGGCAACCGCCCGTTCATCACGCCCTGGGAGCGGGTCCAGCACGAGGGCGCGATCCGCTTCCCCGACTTCCGCCACTTCATCGTCGAGGCCGGCGAGGGCTGGCCATCGGCGGGCTTCATCATCCTGCAGGGCTGCCGCAACCCGCACGGCTCGGTCGAGCTCAAGCGCATCGTCCTGCAAACCAAGGGCCAGGGCTACGGCCGTGCCTGCGTCCGCCTGCTCGTCGAGATGGCGTTCCGCGACCTCGGCGCGCACCGTTTCTGGCTCGACGTGAAGGAGAAGAACGAGCGCGCGCTCGCGCTCTACCGGGCCGAGGGCTTCGTCGAGGAAGGGCGCCTGCGCGACAGCGTGCGCAGCGGGGGCGGTTACGACTCGCTGATCGTCATGTCGATGCTCGAGCCCGAATACGACGCGCTGTTCGAAGCGCGCCAGCGCCTTGCCTCCGGCATGGCCTGACCGACCCCAGGAGACCGCCATGCACGCGACGATGATGAACGTTCCGCTCTCGCTCAATCACTTCCTCGATCGGGCCGGCGCGCTGTTCGCGAGCAACAGCATCGTCTCGCGCCTGCCCGACAAGTCGCTGAAGACGCACAGCTACGGCGAGTACCACCGGCGCACCCGCGCCCTGGCCGTGGCCTTGCAGTCGCTCGGCCTGAAGAAGGGCGATCGGGTCGCGACGCTCAGCTGGAACCACCACGCCCATCTCGAGTGCTATTTCGGCATTCCTGCCGCCGGCGGCGTGATGCACACGCTCAACCTGCGCCTCGCGCCCGATGAGCTCGGCTGGATCGCCGGCGACGCCGAAGACCGCTTCCTGGTGGTCGACGACATCCTGTTGCCGCTCTATCGCCAGTTCGCCGGCAAACACGCGTTCGAGAAGGTGATCGTCTTCCCGTTCTCGGGCGCGCCGGTCGACGCCAGCGGCGGTCACCTCGACTACGAGGTGCTGCTCGCCGACGCCGACGCCGACGCCGACGGGTTCGAATACGCCGCGCACGACGAGGACGATCCGGTGGCCATGTGCTACACGTCGGGTACCACCGGGCGCAGCAAGGGAGTCGTCTACTCGCACCGCTCGACGGTGCTGCATACGCTGGTCGGCTGCCTCAACGACCACTGGGGCCTGCGCAGCACGGACTGCCTGCTGCCGGTGACGCCGATGTTCCATGCCAACAGCTGGGGCCTGCCCTATGGCGCGGTGATGCTCGGCATCAAGATCGTCCTGCCCGGCCCGCACCTGCATCCCGACGACCTGCTCGACCTGATCACCGCCTTGCCGCCGACCCTCGCCCTCGGCGTGCCGACGATCTGGATGGGCCTGATCCAGGCCTACGACCGCTCGCTTGCCGAGCAACCCGGCCGCTGGAAGCTGCCCAACGGCCTGCGCTCGCTGGTCGGGGGTGCGGCGGTGCCCGAGTCGCTCATCCGCGCCTTCGCGAAGCACGGCGTCACGATCGGCCAGGGCTGGGGCATGACCGAGACCTCTCCGCTGGCGACCTCTTCGTACCTGCGGGCGGAAATCGTCGGCCTCGGCGAGGACGAGCGCTTCCGCCGCGCCGCGATGGCCGGCGTGCCGGTGCCGCTGGTCGACGTGCGGATCCGCGGCGACGACGGCAAGGACGCGCCCCGGGACGGCAAGAGCGTCGGCGAGATCCAGTGCCGCGGCCCGTTCGTCACCGGCTCGTATCACGGCGTCCCGGTCAGCGACGAGAAGTTCACCGATGACGGGTGGCTGCGCACCGGCGACGTCGCGGCGATGGACGAGCTCGGCTACGTCCGCATCACCGACCGGACCAAGGACCTGATCAAGTCGGGCGGCGAATGGATCTCGTCGGTCGACCTCGAGAACGCCCTGATGGCGCATCCGGCGATCGCCGAAGCCGCGGTGATCGCGATTCCCGACCCGAAGTGGAGCGAGCGTCCGCTCGCCTGCATCGTCGTCAAGCCCGGCCAGGGCGGCGACAACGCGCTGCTCGCCGCGGCGCTCGGCGCGCATCTGCTCGGCCACGGCTTCGCCAAGTGGCAGCTGCCCGAGCGCTACGAGGTCATCGACGCGATCCCGCGCACCTCGACCGGCAAGTTCTGGAAGCTCAAGCTGCGCGAACGCTTTCCCCACTGAACTGGATTCCGTGACTCCCGATCTCTTCGACGCTGCGCCGCCGCTGGGCGATGCGATCCCGCTCGGCGACTACGCCGAGCGCGCCTACCTCGAATACGCGCTCTCGGTCGTCAAGGGCCGGGCGCTGCCGGACGTGAGCGACGGCCAGAAGCCGGTGCAGCGCCGGATCCTCTACGCGATGGCGCGGATGGGTCTCGCCTTCACGAGCGCGGCCGGGCCGAAGGCGGTGAAGAGCGCGCGCGTCGTCGGCGACGTGCTCGGGCGCTTTCACCCGCACTCCGACCAGGCCGCCTACGACGCGCTGGTGCGGATGGCGCAGGACTTCTCGCAGCGCTATCCGCTGGTCGACGGCCAGGGCAACTTCGGCTCGCGTGACGGCGACGGCGCGGCGGCGATGCGCTACACCGAGGCGCGGCTGGCGCCGATCGCCCGCCTGCTGCTCGACGAGATCGACGAAGGCACGGTCGACTTCGTGCCCAACTACGACGGCTCGACCGAAGAGCCGCGGCTGTTGCCGGCGCGCCTGCCGTTCGTGCTGCTCAACGGCGCCAGCGGCATCGCGGTCGGCCTGGCGACCGAGATCCCGAGCCACAACCTGCGCGAGGTCGCGGCGGCGGCGGTCGCCCTGATCAGGGACGACACGCTCGGCGACGACGAGCTCGCCAGGCTGCTGCCCGGCCCCGACTATCCGGGCGGCGGCCAGCTCATCAGCGCACCCGACGAGATTCGCGCCGCCTACGCGAGCGGGCGCGGCTCGTTCAAGGTGCGCGCCCGCTGGAAGATCGAGGACCTGGCGCGCGGCCAGTGGCAGGTCGTCGTCACCGAGCTGCCGCCGGGCACGAGCGCGCAGAAGGTGCTCGAGGAGATCGAGGAGCTGACCAATCCGAAGCTGCGCGCCGGCAAGAAGGCGCTCGGCAGCGAGCAGGTCCAGCTGAAGGCGGCGGTGCTCTCGGTGCTCGATGCGGTGCGCGACGAATCGGGCAAGGAGGCGGCGGTGCGCCTGGTGTTCGAGCCGAAGACCGGCCGGACCGCGCAGGACGAGCTGCTGACGACGCTGCTGGCCCACACCAGCCTGGAAAGCTCGTCGCCGATCAACCTGACGATGGTCGGCGCTGATGGTCGGCCGACCCAGAAGAGCCTGCGTCAGCTGCTGGTCGAATGGATCGGCTTTCGTCTGGCGACGGTCGAGCGACGCTCGCGCCACCGTCTGGCCAAGGTCGGCGACCGCATCCACATCCTCGAAGGCCGGCAGCTCGTGCTGCTCAACATCGACGCGGTGATCGCCCTGATCCGCAGCGCCGAAGAGCCGAAGGCGGCGCTGATCGAGCGCTTCGCCCTGAGCGAGCGCCAGGCCGAGGACATCCTCGAGATCCGGCTCCGCCAGCTGGCCCGGCTGGAGGCGATCCGGATCGAGCAGGAGCTGAAGGAGCTGCGCGGCGACGAGGCGCGCCTGCGCGACCTGCTGGCCAGCCCCGCGGCGCTCCGGCGTGGTGTCATCCGCGAGATCGAGGCCGACGCCAAGGCGTTCGGCGACGACCGCCGCACCCTGATCGAGGCCGGCAAGCGCTCGGTCGCGGAGATTCGCGTGGTCGACGAGCCGGTCACCGTCGCCGTGAGCCTGAAGGGCTGGGTGCGGGCGCTGAAGGGCCACGAGGTCGACCCGGCATCGCTGGCCTTCAAGGCCGGCGATGCGCTCTACGGCACCTTCGCCTGCCGCAGCGTCGACACCTTGCTTGTCTTCGGCAGCGACGGCCGGGTCTGCTCGGTCGCGGTCGCCGCACTGCCGAGCGGGCGCGGCGACGGGATCGCGGTCAGCTCGCTGATCGACCTGGTGGCGGGCTCGCAGCCGGCGCACTACTTCGCGGGCGCGCCCGAGCAGCTGCTGTTGCTCGCCGGCACCGGCGGCTTCGGCCTGCTCGCCCGCGTCGCCGACCTGGTCTCGCGGCAGCGCGGCGGCAAGTCCTTCCTCGACCTCGAAAGCGGCGAGAAGCCCCTGCCGCCGTCCCCGCTCGGCCCGGCGACCGGCCGGGTCGCCTGCCTCAGCCTCGAAGGGAGGCTGCTGGTCTTCGGCGTCGACGAGCTGAAGCTGCAGGTCAAGGGCGGCCGCGGCCTGACGCTGGTCGACATCGCCGGCAACGACGCGCTGGTCAGCGTGGCCGCGTTCGGCAGCGCCCTGCGCGTGCTCGGCACCGGCCGCGGCGGCAAGGAGCGCGAGGAAGTCCTGCGCGGCGCGGCGCTCGAAGCCTACGTCGGCCGGCGCGCCCGCAAGGGCAAGCGCCAGGACGCGATCCCGAAGGCGATGCGGGTCGTCGCGTCGGCGAACGGCTGAGTCGGCGGCGGCGCCGGGCCGTACGATCCGCACTTTCGACCTCGCCTTCAGAGCCCACGGAGCGTCCATGAAAAAGATCGTCCACGAGACCACCGACGCCTTCGACCAGCGCCTCGATGTCCTGCAGGCGGCGCATGCCCCGCAGCTCGAGATCGACGCCTCGATCGCGGTCTACGAGCGGCTGCGCACCGCGCAGTCGATCTGCCAGGCGCTGGTGCCGGGCAAGTACTCGGAATCGGCGGTCATCGCGGTGCTCGAAGCGATCTGCGACGAGGTGGCGCTGAACACGCCGGTCGACTGACGAAGGCCTGCGTCGTGGCTGAGACGAGGGCGCCTCAGGCGCGTCGCACGGCGACGATCATGGCGATGGCGATGAGCGTGAACAGCCCGGCCGACCAGAAGTCGTAGGGCACGCCGAACAGGTCGACGACGGCGTCGGCGCAGCTGGCGCGCGCCTCGAACACGCCGGGCAGGAGGGCGTTCAGCCCGGTCGCGTTCATCAAGCGGTCGGCCAGGGTCAGCTTGCACGAGGCCGACCTGGCCGCGGCGAAGTGCTGCCAGAGCGCCGAGGCGATTCCCGAGACGGCGAGCAGCACCGAGAACGTGCCGGCCACGCGGCTGCCGGCCGAGCCGCGCCAGACCAGGCCGAGCACCGCGAAGGCAGCCAGGGCGACGAAGAGCAGGCGCTGCAGCACGCACCACGGGCAGGGCTCCATCGCGTAGCCGTGCTGCGATACCAGCGCGGCGGCGACGGCGCCCAGCGAAGCGAGTGCGCTGAACGCGAACAGCCCGCCATTGCGCGCCCCGCGCGGCTCCGGCCCGAAGGTAGGCCGCCCCCTGCGCGCGGCGGTCATTCGCCGTCGGCGGAGCCGGCGACCTGGGCGATCAGCTCGATCTCGACGCAGGCGCCGAGCGGCAGTTGGGCGACTCCGTAGGCGCTGCGCGCATGCGCGCCCTTGTCGGCGAAGATTTCGCCGAACAGCTCCGAGCAGCCGTTCGTGACCAGGTGGTGCTCGGTGAAATCGGCGCTGCTGTTGACCAGGCTGGTGATGCGCACGATGCGCTCGATCCGGTCGAGGTCGCCGACCGCCGCGTGCAGAGTGCCGAGCAGGTCGACGGCGACGGAGCGCGCTGCCTTCTTGCCGGTGGCGGTGTTCATGTCGCGGCCGAGCTGGCCGACCCAGACCTTTCCGTCGCGCTTGGCGATGTGGCCGGAGAGGAACACCAGCTGGCCGCTGCGCACGAAGGGGACGTACGCGCCGGCCGGAATGGCCAGCGGCGGCAGGGAAATATCGAGGTCGGTCAGGCGGTCGTAGATCGAGGACATCGGGATCGGTCGAAGCGCGGCGGACGGGATCAAATCGTACACCCCGCTCGCCCCTACACTTTCGACGATGCGAGCACCGGCCACCGGGAGCCGCCTTGCCGCGCTGCTGCTGGCGTGGCTGGCGGGCGTCGCGATCCAGTTGCAGGAACGCTCGCTCGCGCCGCCTTCGCTGTACGTCGTGCTGGCCGGCGCCGCGGCGCTCGCGCTCGCTGCGGCGATCGTCTGGCGGCGCAGAGCGTTCGCGCTCGTCGTCGCGATTGCCGCCGTGCTGGCCGGCGGCTTCGCGGTCACCGGGGGGCAGGCGACGATGCGCCTGGACGAGGCGCTCGCGCCCGGGCTCGAAGGGACCGACCTGGTCCTCACCGGCGTCGTCGCCAGCTTGCCGCAGCAGGGCCCGAGCGGCCTGCGCTTTCGCTTTCGGATCGATCCGCCGGCGCGGCGCCAGGGCGAGGCCGTGCTGCCGGAACGGATCGCCCTCGGCTGGTACAACGGCTTGCACGAAGACGCGGCGCTCACGCCGCCGCAACGTGAGCTGCGCGCCGGGCAACGCTGGCGCTTCACGGTGCGCTTGCGCCGGCCGCACGGCACGCTCAACCCGGACGGCTTCGACTACGAGCTGCAGCTGTTCGAGCAAGGCCTGCGCGCCACCGGCTACGTGCGCGACGCGCCGGCGCCGCAACTCCTGGGCGAGGCGGCCGGCGTTCCGGTCGAGCGGCTGCGCCAGCGGGTGCGCGACGCGATCCAGGCCGCCGTTGCCGACCGGCGCGCCGCCGGCGTGCTGGCCGCTCTCGCGGTCGGCGACCAGGGTGCGATCGAGCGCGAGGACTGGGAGCGCTTCCGCAATACCGGCGTTGCCCACCTGATGTCGATCAGCGGCCTGCACGTCACCATGTTCGCCTGGCTCGCCGGCGCCTGCGTCGGCGCGCTCTGGCGGCGCAGCGCGCGGGCGATGCTTCTCCTGCCGGCGCCGGCAGCCGCCCGTTGGGGTGGCCTGCTGGCAGCGACCGCCTACGCCGTCTTTTCCGGCTGGGGCGTGCCCTCGCAGCGCACGATCTGGATGCTCGCGACGGTGACCGTGCTGCAAGGGATCGGCGTGCGCTGGCCCTGGCTGCTCGTTCTCCTCGCCGCTGCCGCGGTCGTGACCGCGCTCGATCCGTGGGCGATGCTGCAGCCCGGCTTCTGGCTGTCGTTCATGGCGGTCGGCCTGCTGATGGCGTCGGCGCCCGTGCGCGGCCCGGGCGCCCCGGCCGCGCCCGATGGCGCCGCCGCGCGGCGCGCGCGGCGCTGGTGGGCGCGCGCCTTCGGCCATGCCCGCGCCGGCCTGCGCACCCAGGCGGTGGCGACGCTCGGCCTGGCGCCGCTCACCCTCGTCTTCTTCCACCAGATCTCCCTGGTCGGGTTCCTGGCCAACGTCGTCGCCATTCCGCTCGTCACGCTGTTCGTCACCCCGCTCGCCCTGCTCGGCAGCGCCGCCTCGCCGCTCTGGTGGCTGGCCGGCGTGGCGGTGCAGGCGCTCGACGCCTTCCTGGCGCAGCTGGCAGCGATCCCCGGCGCGGTCTGGGTGGTGCCGGTGGCGCCGCTCTGGGCCCGGCTCGCCGGGCTGGCTGCGGCCGCCCTGGTGATCCTGCCGCTGCCCTGGCGGGCCCGCCTGCTTGCGCTGCCGCTCGCGCTCGGCCTGCTCTTGCCGCCCCGCGAGTTGCCGGCCGAAGGCGGCTTCGATCTGGTCGCGGTCGACGTCGGCCAGGGCACGGCAGTGCTGATCCGGACTCGCACCCATGTGCTGCTGTTCGACGCCGGCCCGCAGTACTCGCGTGAAAGCGATGCCGGCCAACGCGTCCTGGTGCCGCTCCTGCAGGCGCGCGGCGACGAGCATCTCGACCTGCTGGTGCTCAGCCATCGCGATCTGGACCATGTCGGCGGCGCCCGGGCGGTGCTCGGCGCGCTCGCGGTCGACGCGCTGGCGAGCTCGCTCGAGCCCGGCCATCCGATCCTCGACGCCGCCCGGCGTGCCTCGCGCTGCGTCGCCGGGCAGCGCTGGCGCTGGGATGGCGTCGACTTCGCGGTCCTGCGCCCGGCGGCCGACGACTATCAGCGCAAGCTCAAGTCGAACGCCATGTCGTGCGTGATCCGCGTGTCGGGCGGCGGCCGCAGCGCGCTCCTGACCGGCGACATGGAGCGCGAGCAGGAGGCCCTGCTCGTCGCCGAGTTCGGCGACGGGCTGCAGAGCGACGTGCTGATTGCGCCGCATCACGGCAGCAAGACCTCGTCGTCGGCGATTTTTCTCGATGCGGTGCGGCCGAAGGTCGCGGTGTTCCAGGCCGGCTACCGCAACCGATTCGGCCATCCGGCGGCCGAGGTGCTGCAGCGCTACCGGGAGCGCGGCATCGGGATCGTCGCCAGCCCGTCGTGCGGCGCCTGGCAATGGCGCGCCGGCGAGCCGGCCGGCGCCCGCTGCGAACGAGAGCGCGTCCGGCGCTACTGGCACGCGGCGGATGCCGCGCCCTGAGCGAAAGAGGGGCGTGGCCGGCGCCTCGACAAGGAATCGGCAAGCGGCGGTTTCGGGCGCGGAATGCGACTAAGCTCGCCGGATGCACAAAGACACAGTGACCCTTCCGATGGAACCATTCACCCACGACGAGGAGACGGCCCTGTTCGAGCGGCTCGATCGCCTCTCCGTGGCCGAGCTCGAGAGCTATATCGGCTCGGCGAAGAACTCGCTCGGCAACAAGGCGCTCAACCCGACCTGGCGGCCGCGCATCGAGATCGCCCTGAACCGGGCGGTGGCCGTGCATGTGCGCGCAGAAGCAGCCGCAGCCCTGCTGGCTGCCGAGCCGCCGGTCGAGCCGGCGCCTCCTGTCAAGGCGAAGAGGAGCACGAAGGCGGCCAAGGCCGCGAGCCTCGAGAAGTCCGACAAGCCCGAACCGGCCGAAGCCGAAGTCGAGACCGAAGCCGAAGCCGAAGCCGACGAAGCCTAAGGGTCGACTCCCCGCGTGGGGCCCTGCGGGTCCATGGCGACCGGTGGCGCGGAGTTTGCTACCCTCGCCGCACGGAGGCTTTCGAATGGCACTGGGCTTCGACGAGATGCGGGGCGAGGGCGAGACGGTTCGCGAGCACTACCGCGGCTACGACCGCTGGCTCGCCGAACAACCGCCGCAGGTGATGCACTCGCGGCGCGAGGAGGCGGAAGTGATCTTCCGCCGCGTCGGCATCACCTTCGCCGTCTACGGCGCGAAAGACGAGGACGGCGACGGCACCGAGCGCCTGATCCCGTTCGACCTCATCCCGCGCGTGATCCCCGCCCACGAGTGGCGGGAGATGGAGCGCGGGCTGCGCCAGCGCGTGACGGCGCTGAACCGCTTCATCCACGACGTCTACCACGGCCAGGAGATCCTCAGGGCCGGCATCGTGCCGAGCGAGCAGGTGACCGGCAACGCCCAGTTCCGCGCCGAGATGCGCGGCGTCGACGTTCCGGGAGGCATCTACTCGCACATCGCCGGCATCGACATCGTCCGTGCGGCCAATGCCGACGGCAGCGGCAGCTACTACGTGCTCGAGGACAACCTGCGCGTGCCGAGCGGCGTGAGCTACATGCTCGAGAACCGCAAGATGATGATGCGGCTGTTCCCCG
>JBDTUG010000103.1:0-10564 GCA_040007855.1 Caldimonas sp. | reverse complement strand
TCTTTTCCGAGAGCGCGCAGAAGGCCGCCCACTTCATCGAGCTCTGCTGCGAGCGGCGCGTGCCGCTGCTCTTCCTGCAGAACATCACCGGCTTCATGGTCGGCAAGAAGGTCGAGAACGCCGGCATCGCGCGCGACGGCGCGAAGATGGTCACGGCCGTCGCGACGGCGCAGGTGCCCAAGCTCACGGTGCTCATCGGCGGCTCGTTCGGCGCCGGCAACTACGGCATGTGCGGCCGCGCGTATTCGCCGCGCTTCCTGTGGATGTGGCCGAACGCGCGCATCAGCGTCATGGGCGGCGAGCAGGCCTCGGCCGTGCTCGCGACGGTCAAGCGCGACGGCATCGAGTCGCGCGGCGGCGCGTGGTCGGCCGAGGAAGAGCGAGCCTTCAAGGCGCCCCTGCTCGAGCAGTACGAGCACCAGGGCCATCCGTACTACGCGAGCGCGCGGCTCTGGGACGATGGCGTCGTCGACCCGGCCGAGACGCGCCGCGTGCTCGGCCTGTCGCTGGCCGCGACCTTGAATGCGCCGATCCCGGCGACCAAGTTCGGCGTGTTCCGGATGTAGTCGGACTGACACTCACGCTCCGCACTGCGAGCGCCAAGACAAATCGGTCGACGACAATCATCCGATGTTCAGCAAGATCCTGATCGCCAACCGTGGCGAGATCGCCTGCCGCGTCATCAAGACGGCGCGCAAGATGGGCATCGCCACCGTCGCCGTGTATTCCGACGCCGATGCCGGCGCCCGCCACGTCCGGCTCGCCGACGAGGCGGTGCACATCGGCCCGGCGCCGGCGCGCGAGTCCTACCTGCTCGGCGACAGGATCGTCGCCGCCGCGAAAGCGACCGGCGCCCAGGCGGTCCATCCCGGCTACGGCTTCCTCTCCGAGAACGACGCTTTCGCCGAAGCGTGCGAGAAGGCGGGCATCGTCTTCATCGGCCCGCCGGCCTCGGCGATCCGGGCGATGGGCTCGAAGTCCGCGGCCAAGACCCTGATGGAAAAGGCCGGTGTGCCGCTCACGCCCGGCTATCACGGCGACGCCCAGGAGCCGGCCCTGCTCGCTCGGGAAGCCGGGCGAATCGGCTTTCCGGTGCTGATCAAGGCGAGCGCCGGCGGCGGCGGCAAGGGCATGCGGCGGGTCGACGCGGCCGCCGACTTCGCGGCGGCGCTCGCCTCGTGCCAGCGCGAGGCGAAGAGCGCCTTCGGCGACGACCGCGTGCTCGTCGAGCAGTACGTGCTGCAGCCGCGCCACATCGAGATCCAGGTGTTCGCAGACAGCTCCGGCGCCTGCGTCTACCTGTTCGAGCGCGACTGCTCGGTGCAGCGGCGCCACCAGAAGGTGCTCGAGGAAGCGCCCGCCCCCGGCATGACGCTGGCGCGCCGCGCGGCGATGGGCCAGGCCGCGGTCGAAGCTGCCAGGGCGGTCGGCTACGTCGGCGCCGGCACGGTCGAGTTCATCGCCCATCCCGACGGCCGCTTCTACTTCATGGAGATGAACACGCGGCTCCAGGTCGAGCACCCGGTGACCGAGATGATCACCGGGCTCGACCTGGTCGAGTGGCAGCTGCGCGTCGCCGCCGGCGAGCCCCTGCCGCTCCGGCAGGACGAGCTCGCGATCTCCGGCCACGCGATCGAGGCCCGCATCTACGCCGAAGACCCGGACCGCGGCTTCCTGCCGTCGACCGGGCGGCTGGTGCATCTGGTGGCGCCGGCCGGCAGCGCCGGTGTGCGCGTCGACAGCGGCGTCGAGGAAGGCGATGCGATCACGCCCTTCTACGACCCGATGATCGCCAAGCTGATCGTCCACGCCGCCGACCGGCCGGCCGCGCTGGCGCGGATGAAGGCGGCGCTGGCGGCCTACCGGATCGTCGGCGTCGCCAACAACGTCGGCTTCCTCGGCCGGCTGATAGACACGCCCTCGTTTGCCCATGCCGAGCTCGACACCGCGCTGATCGAACGCGAGCACCAGCGGCTGTTCCCGCCGCCCGCCGAGCCGCCCGAAGCGGTCTGGCTCGCTGCCGCTTTCGCCGAGGCGGAGCAGGCACGCCACACCGCGTCGATCGAGGTGCTGCGCGGGCGCGCCGTCGAGTCGCCGTGGCGCAGCCACGACGCCTGGCGGCTGAACGGCGAAGCCTGGTGGCGGATGGGCTTTCGCGCCGGCGACGCGCTGCGCGTGATCGACGTCGCGGCGCGGCAGGAGGGCGGCTGGACCTTCCTCACCGGCGGTCAGCGTCTTGCCGCCCGCGGCCACTGCACGGTGCGCGGCGAGGTCGACGCGGCGATCGGCGACCGGCGGATCGTGGCCGCAGTGGTGGCTCGGGGCGACAAGCGCCACGTCTTCCTCGCCGGGCAGACCTGGATCCTCGATCACGCCGACCCGCTCGACGCTGCCGGCGAGCACGAGGAAGAAGGCAGCGGCCTGGTGGCGCCAATGCCGGGCAAGGTGATCGCCCTGCTCGCCGCGCCGGGCACGGCGGTCGAGAAGGGCGCGCCACTGCTGGTGCTCGAGGCGATGAAGATGGAGCACACCATCAGCGCGCCGCACGCCGGCACGGTCAAGTCGTTCCGGTTCGCGGCCGGCGACCAGGTGGACGAAGGCTCCGAGCTGGTCGACTTCGAATAGGCGGAGCGCCATGCACGCGGTCGTCATGCACGAGCGCGGCGGGCGGAGGTGCTGGTCCGGGAACCCCATCGAGACCCCTCTTCCAAACGTGCGAACCCAGGAGCTCCGACCATGAATGGAATCATCGCCCCGACTTCCCTGGCGCTGCTTTCCCTCGTGACAGGCATCGGCCTTGCCGGCTTGCCGCCGGCCCGAGCGGCCGATGCCGCGATCACGCCGGCCGCGCCGCCGCCGGTGATCGAGAAGGTGCCGTCGCCG
Source organism: Caldimonas sp. (assembly GCA_040007855.1). Lineage (GTDB taxonomy): Bacteria > Pseudomonadota > Gammaproteobacteria > Burkholderiales > Burkholderiaceae_C > Schlegelella_A. The sequence goes on along the minus strand of JBDTUG010000103.1, from coordinate 7,681 downwards.
GGCGCGAGCGCGGTGACGCCGGCGCCGGTCGTCGACCGCGTCATGCGCGGCCGCTACCTGGTCCAGACGGGCGGTTGCGGCGATTGCCACACGCCGATGAAGATGGGCAGGAACGGTCCCGAGGCCGACGCCGCTCGGCTGCTCTCCGGCCATCCGCAAGGCCTGACGATGCCGCCGGTGCCGAAGCTTCCGGCCGGCCCGTGGGCGGTGATCTCGTCGGCCAGCAACACCGCCTGGGCCGGGCCCTGGGGCGTGAGCTTCACCGCCAACCTCACGCCCGACGGCGAGACCGGGCTCGGTCGCTGGACGGCGCAGCAGTTCGCCGACACCCTGCGCACCGGCCGCCACCTCGGCATCGGCCGGCCGGTTCTGCCGCCGATGCCGACCCCGGCCTACAAGAACTTCAACGACACCGACCTGGCGGCGATCTTCGCCTACCTGCAGGCGATTCCGCCGATCAAGAACAGGGTGCCGGCGCCGCTGCCGCCAGCCGACGCAGGCGTCGCGCCGAAGAAGTGACGGCCGCCGCCCGGCCTCAGCCGCGCGGCTCCTCCCAGTCGAAGCGCCAGATCGCGATCGCCGCGAACAGGCCGCTGAAGAAGAGCAGGGCGCCGATCGGCGCGATCGCGGCGGAAAAGCCGAGGCCGCGCCAGGTCATCGCGTCGAGGCCGTCGACCGCCCAGCGGGTCGGCACGATGAGGGACGCGGTCTGCAGCCACTCGGGGAAGATGAACGAGGGCACCCAGGCGCCGCCCAGCATCACCATGACCAGGGTGGCGAAGATGGCCAGGCCGCGGGTCGCCTCGGGCGTCTTGCCGATCGCCGCGATCAGCAGGCCGAAGCTCGAGGTCAGCAGGGCGAAGGCGATGGCGATGCCGATGAAGCCGGGCAGGCTGCCTTCGATGCGCACGTTGAAGAAGGTCATCGCCGCGGCGTAGATGATCACCAGCAGGATCAGCGCGGTGAGCCCGCCGCTCAGGATGTGGCTGCCGAGCAGCACGGTGCGCGAGAGCGGCGCGGCGCGCAGCCGCTTCCAGAGGCCAAGCCGGCGCGCCAGCAGCACGCCGACGCCGACCTCGATGCCCATGAACAGGATGAACTGCACGCCCATGCCGGCGAACGAGTGCGCATAGCCGTTGTAGGGCCGGTCGGCAGACGCGGTGGTGGCGAAAGTCTGCGTCTCGTAGGGAAGGCTGAAGCCGCCGGCCCGTGCGCCGCCGCCGCCCGGCGGGCCGCCCAGGCTCTCGCCGATCGCCTTGACGACGTGCTGCGAGAGCAGGCCGCGCACCAGCGGCAGGGCGGTTGCCTGCGACGGGTCGTAGTGGACGGCGAGGGTCGGCTTTTCGCCCCCGCCGAGCAGGGCGGCCGGCGCCTTGGCGCCGAAGCCGGCCGGCACGACGATCGCGGCGCGCACCTTGCCGCGCCGGGCCGCGTCGATGGCGGCGGGCTCGGCGAGCTGGCGCAGCTCGAAGCTGGTGTCGCTCCCGAGCGCCGCGGCGAGCGCCTGCGAGATCGGGCTGCCGTCCAGGTCGGCGAAGGCGATCGGCACCTTCGACGGGCGCTCGCCGCCCGAGCCGAACAGCGAGCCGAAGAACGCGGCGATCACGATCGGCGCGGCGATCGACATCACCAGCGCGCGCCGGTTCGAGAAGTAGAGGATCAGGTCCTTCCTGATCAGGGCGCGCAGCGCGGTCAGGGTGGTCGAGGTGGTCATGGCGATCAGTCCCGCAGTTGGCGGCCGGTGAGCGAAAGGAAGACGTCTTCGAGCCCGACCCGGCTCGAGGCGACGCGGCTGACGCGCCGGCCGCCCGCGGCGATCGCCACGAGCAGGGCGGGCGTGTCGCGTGCCAGGTCGGCGACGCCGGCCTTCAGCACCGTTCCGTCCTGGCTGAGCTTGTCGATGCCGGGCAGGGCGGCGAGCGCCACCAGGTCGAGCGCGCCGTCGACCTCGATCTCGAGCGACTGGGTCGCCGGCAGCAGCCGCTCGATCCCGGCCAGGGTGTCGCTGGCGACCACCTTGCCGTGGTCGACGATGACGATCCGGTCGCACAGGCGCTCGGCCTCTTCCATGTAGTGGGTGGTGTAGAGCAGCGCCTTGCCGCGCCGGCGCAGCTCTTCGAGGTTGTCGAAGATGGCGTTGCGGCTCTGCGGGTCGACGCCGACGGTCGGCTCGTCGAAGATCAGGATGTCGGGGTCGTGAACCAGCGCCGAGGCGATGTTGAGGCGCCGCTTCATGCCGCCGCTGAAGGTGGAGGGCTTGTCCTTCGCCCGGTCGGCCAGGCCGACCAGCTCGAGCGCTGCGCCCACCCGCTCCTTCAGCAGCGCGCCCGAGAGGCCGTAGAGCGCGCCGAACAGCTCGAGGTTGGCGGCGGTGCCGAGGTTCTCGTAGATCGAGAGCTCCTGCGGCACGACGCCGATCCGGCGCTTGGCTTCCTGGCTGGTCTCGGTCAGCGGCTGGCGCGCCGCGCCAACGCCCACGAACACCTGGCCGCGGTCGGCGGCGACCAGGCCGCAGAGCATGGCGACGGTGGTCGACTTGCCGGCGCCGTTCGGTCCGAGCAGGCCGACGATCTCGCCGGCGCCGACCGAGAGCGAGAGATCGGCGACGACGGCACGGCTGCCGTACGATTTGCAGAGGCCGCGGGCTTCGAGCATGGCGGGTTCCTGGGTGACAACGAAGCGCGACTCTAGCGACCGTGCGCGCCGGCGCAGCCGGTGCGCGACGGAGCGGTAACGTGGCGGCGCCAACGGCAGGCAGGCGGCGCGAGCCGCAGGGAGAAAGCGGCGATGCGAACGGTATCCAGGGGCGAGTTCGAGGGCGGGTCGGTCTTCATCGACGGCGACTGGAAGCCGCTTTCGGAAGGCAAGGTGTCGCTGTTCGACTGGGGCTTCACCCGCTCCGACGTGACCTACGACGTGGCGAGCGTCTGGAAAGGCGCGTTCTTTCGCCTCGACGACCACCTCGACCGCTTCTTCGCCAGCCTCGCCAAGCTGCGCATGACGATCCCCTACGGCCGCGCCGACGTGCGGCAGATCCTGCACGGCTGCGTCAAGGCCGGCGGCCTCGACGATGCCTACGTCGCCATGGTGTGCACCCGCGGCGTGCCGCCGCGCGGCGCCCGCGACCCGCGCCTGGCGGTCAATCGCTTCTATGCCTACGCCCTGCCGTTCGTCTGGATCGCGCCGCCCGACAAGCAGCGCCAGGGCATCGACCTGCACGTCAGCCGGCGCATCCGCATCGGCGCCGACTCGGTCGACCCGACGATCAAGAACTACCACTGGCTCGACCTGGTGCTGTCGATGTTCGACGCCTACGACCGCGGCGCCGACACCAGCTGCGTCGTCGATGCGCAAGGCAACGTCGCCGAAGGCCCGGGCTTCAACGTCTTCGTGGTGAAGAAGGGCGTGGTGCGCACGCCCGACCGGGGCGTGCTCGAAGGGATCTCGCGGCGCACCGTGATCGAGCTGTGCGGCGCGCTCGGCATCTCCCTGCGCGTCGAGTCGGTGCCGGCCGGCGACCTGGCAGCGGCCGACGAGGTCTTCCTCAGCTCGACCGGCGGCGGCGTGCTGCCGATCGCCCGGATCGACGGCAAGGCGTTTGCCGCCTGGCCGGGGCCGGTCACCCGGCGCCTGCACGACGCCTACTGGACGCTGCACGACGACCCGCGCTACCGCGACCCGGTCGAACGCTGACGTCGCCCGGCGGCAAGCCAGGGCGTCCGGCCATGGCAGTCGCTCGGGGCGAGGGCGAGGCGCGGCGCCGCCTTGCAAAGAGGGGCGTTCCGCCCCAGTTGAGCAGCCTGGCAGGGCGAGCCGGCCGTTCGGCGGATTCGTCCCGGCTGGCGGCGGCGTACTTTCCGTCCGTCGTCTATCCCGAAAGCTCCACCCGATGAACAGCACCACCGCCGCCGGCCCGGCGCCGGACCTCCCGAGCTCGCCGCTGGCAGCGCACTCTGCCGCGCTCGCCGCGCTCGTCGACCGAGTCGCTGCCAGCACCTTCGCCGTGCGCGGCCGGCGCGGCACGCTGGCGAGCGCCGCGGTCTGGCAGCCCGGCCTCGTCGTCACCGCGGCGCACGTGTTCCGGCGCGCCCCGGCGGCAATCTCCCTGGTCGGCGCCGAAGGGCAGACCGTCGAGGCGACGCTGGTCGGCACCGATTCGTCGACCGATCTCGCCTTGTTCCGCCTCGCCGTCGCCGACGCCGCGGCGTACGCCCCGGTCGCCGCCGGCGACGCGACGGGCCTGCGCGCCGGTCACTTCGTGGTTGCCGTCGGGCGCAGCGGCGAAGGCGACCCGATCGCCAGCGCCGGCATCGTCAATCGCGCCGCCGGCGCGTGGCAGACCTGGCTCGGCGGCAGCCTCGACCGGTTGATCCGGCTCGACGGCGGCGTTTACGAAGGCCTGTCCGGCGCGCCGGTGGCCGACGCGCACGGGGCCGTGATCGGCATCGCCAGCGCGGCGCTGTCGCGCAGCTACGGCGTCGTCGTGCCGGCGTCGACGGTGGCCCGGGTGGTCGCGGCGCTGCTCGCCAGCGGCCACGTCGCCCGGCCCTGGCTCGGCATCGGCGCCCAGCCGGTGCCGATCGCGGCTGCCGCGGCAGCGGGCGCGGCTGCGGCACCGACCGGCCTGCTGATCTCTTCGCTCGCCCCGGGCGGGCCGGCCGAGCGCGCCGGCCTGCTGATCGGCGACATCGTCGTGCGCGCCGCCGGCCAACTCGCCGCCGACCTGCGCGCCCTGCGCGACGCGCTGGCTGCCCACGTCGGCCGGGCTGCGACGCTGTCGATCCTGCGCGGCGGCGTCGCGCGCGAGCTGCAGGTCGAGGTCGGCGAGTGGCCGGCCGAGCGGCGCTGCTGAAGGAGACGACGATGCTGCTCGCCGTCGCTTCCCGATCGCCGCTGGTTCGCGCCGGCCTCGCGGCCGGCCTGGCCGCCCGCAGCGGCCTGATCGTCGTGCTGGCCGCCGAGTCGTTCGCAGCCTTGCGCGCCGCCTCGTTCGGCGGTGCCGAGGTGGTGATCGTCGATCTCGGCGGGGCCGGCGACGGCGGCGACGCGGCCGACCCGGCGTTCGCCGCCGAAGGCCCACGCGTCGTCGTCCTCGCCGACGTGGGCGACGAGCGGATCGGCGAATGGCTGATCGACGGCTGCTCGGTGCTGCCCAAAGGCGCGTCGAGCGAGCAGATCGCCGCCGCAGCCGAGGCCGCCCGCGCCGGCCTGGTGGCCACGCCGCCGGCCTTTGCCGCCGATGCCTTGCGCTATGAGCGGGTCGGCGAGCGGCGCACCGTGCCGCCCGGCTTCGACGCGCTGACGCCGCGCGAGCGCCAGGTGCTTGTCGAGATGAGCCACGGCCTCGGCAACCGGGCGATCGGCGGCGCGCTCGGCATCTCGGCGCACACCGCCAAGTTCCACGTTGCCCAGATCATCGCCAAGCTCGACGCCCAGTCGCGGGCGCACGCGGTGGCGAAGGCGCTGAGGGCCGGGCTGGTCGACGTCTAGCGGTCTGCGCCACCCAGATCTGTACGTTCGTTTCTAGCGCATCGCCCGGCTTGCGGGCCGCGGTGCTGCGACCTGCCGCGGCGCTGCCACCTGCTGCGCCGCAAGCTCGGCCAGCCAGCGCCCGGCCTGCCGGAACGCCGCGCCGGATTTCTCGGCGCGGCCGCGCAGGTAGGCACCTTCGATCGCGCTCAGAAGCAGGCCGGCGAAGGAGCGCGCGCGCCGCCGGTCAGCGATGAAATCGCAATGGCCGGCAATCCGGTCGAGCCATTGCGCGAAGGCGGCCGCTACCGCCTGCCGTTCCGGCTCCATGTCGTCGACCAGGTCGGTGCAGATCGCGCCCGCGGCGCAGCTCAGACGGAACTGCCCGTCCTCGAGCCGCTTCGCAAGGGCTTCGAACAGGCCGCGGACCTTGGCCTCGGGGCTGCGCTCGCCCGTCATGGCGGCGTCGATCCGGTCGGCCACGCCCTGCGAATAGACCTGCATCGACTCGCAAGCGATCTGCGTCTTGCCGCCCGGGAACAGGTGATAGATCGAGCCTTTCGGCGCGCCACCCGAACGCGCGATCTCGTTGATGCCGGCACCGGAGAGCCCGGAAGTCCGCATGCCGACGATCGCCGCGTCGATCAACCTGCGCCTGGAGTCGCTGCCCTTGGCCGTTCGTCCCGTCATCCGGAGTGCTTCACAAAATAGACCAGTCTGTATATTATGCCAGGGCCGCTTCGCACGAGGACCTGACATGAACGCTCCCGTCGCCGATCTCCGCCCCCTGGTCAGTGAGGCCGAATGGGCGCAGCGGGTCGATCTCGCCGCGTGCTACCGGCTGATCGCCCGGTTCGGCTGGGACGACCTCATCTTCACCCACGTCTCGGCGCGCGTGCCCGGTCCCGAGCACCACTTTCTCATCAATCCCTACGGCCTGCTGTTCGAGGAGATCACGGCGTCGAATCTGGTCAAGGTCGACCTCGAAGGCCGCAAGGTGCTCGAATCGCCCCACGACGTGAACCCGGCGGGCTTCATCATCCACAGCGCGATCCACTCGGCTCGCAGCGACGCGAACTGCGTCCTGCATGTGCACAGCATCAACGGAGTCGCCGTCTCGGCGAAGGAGCGCGGCATGCGGCCGGTGTCGCAACACTCGATCTTCGTCATGTCCTCGCTGGCTTACCACGACTACGAGGGCGTGGCCCTCGACGAAGACGAAAGGCCGCGCCTGGTCCGCGACCTCGGCGACCGCAAATTCCTCATGCTCAGGAACCACGGCCTGCTCACCGTCGGCGATTCGGTCGCCGACGCCTTCATGTCGATGTACCTGTTCGAGACGAGCTGCACTATCCAGGTTCGCGCCGAGTCAGGCGCCGATCCGGTCCGCGAGATCGGCGAAGCGATCGTCGCCGGCGGCCAGGCGCAATGGAAGCAGGTCACGCGCGGCATCGGCGGCGGGCTGGCCTGGCCGGCCTTGCTGCGCCGGCTCGATCGCGTCGATTCGGGCTACCGCCAGTAGGCGACCAGACAGGCTCGCTCCTCAGTCGCCGGTGTCGTCGTCGTCGTCACTCTCGTCGCTGGCCAGCGCTTCGATCGAATCGTCGTCGTCGTCGATCGACACCGCGGAGTCGAGCGCGTCTTTCGAGCGGGCGATGCGGTCGGGGCTGATGTCGGCGCCGTCGCGCGAGCCGTCGGGAACTGCCGAGCGGCGCTCGCCGGTGCCCATCGAGTCGCTGTCGCTGTCGCCGTCGATCGGCGGCAGGCCGCCGAGCTCGCCTTCCCCGGCGTCGGTGGCGAGGGGGCTCCTACCCTGGATGTCGCTGCCGCTGTCGGAGGTGTCGCCGGGGCCGAGCGTCTCGGCGCTGCGGCCCTTGGCCTGTTGTGGTGCGCGCTCGCCGCCCATGATGCTGCTTCTCGACATGCCGACTCCCCGTTGACTGGTTCGTTCCCGGAGGATGCGGCAACCCGCATGCCCACGATTCGATCCGGGGCGAGTGAATCTCGGTAGAGTCGAAGACGAACGCGGTGCGAAGGCCGGCGGTCTACTAGACCCGCTCGATCACGATCGCGATGCCCTGGCCGACGCCGATGCACATCGTGCACAGGGCCAGGCGCCCGCCGCTGCGGTGCAGCTGGTTGACGGCGGTGGTGACGAGGCGCGCGCCGCTCGCGCCGAGCGGATGGCCGAGGGCGATCGCGCCGCCGTTCG
>JBDTUG010000102.1:0-10582 GCA_040007855.1 Caldimonas sp. | reverse complement strand
CAGAACGCATGACTCCCCCTCACCGAGCTACTGGTGAAACATCCGGGCTAGCCCGCGTTGTGTCTGTAACTCAAGCGCAATACACTGCGCGAATGAAGACCGCCGTCATTCCTCAGATCCGCGTCGAACCCGAACTCCGTGCTGAACTGGAGGCTGTGCTCGAGCACGGCGAAACCCTGACGGATTTCGTCGAATCGACCGTGCGCAAGGCGATTGCCTTCAGGCGCGTGCAAAGCGCCTTTCATGCGCGTGCGCAGGTTGCGTCGGAGGAATTCCACCGCACCGGCGTGTCGGTGCCTGTGGAGGAAGTCCTGGACAGGTTGCAATCCAAGCTCGATGCGAAGCGCAAGACGCTCGGTCGATGAGCTTCATCGTCCAGTTGTCGCCGACGGCCGAGGCGGACCTGGAACGTCTGTTCGACTTCCTGCTCGACCGGGCCGAGACTGCAGGCGATCTCGACCAAGCCCAGATCGCCATTGACGTCATCAGGGCGACCACGCTGCAACAGCTTGCGGTCACGCCCTTCAGCTTTCGCAAGGCGGCGCAGAACCCGGCGCAGCGGGAACTCATCATTCCGTTTGGCGGCACCGGCTACGTGGCGCTTCACGAAATTGTCAGCGCCTCAAAGGTTGTGGTGCTCGCGGTCCGCCATCAACGCGAAGAGGACTATCACTGATTCGAGAGTTGTGGGCAGCTTGCATCGGGGATCGGGTGAAAGCACCGACGCGGCACAGCAGCCGCTCCAACCCGAAGCGATTCAGCACGAGGTTGTAGTCCTCGCTCCTTTCCTTTGCCAGGTTGAGCAGGCGCGCCAGGAGCGAGGCGCCGCGATCGGCCGTCATGCCAGAACGGCTTCGAGGTAAGGCTGCATGACCTTCTCCACCCGATTGATGCGGGCGAAATGGCCGAGACGATCGGCCGACAGCTTGCGCTGGGCCCACGCGTCCTTGAGCGCTTCAAGGGCGACGTCGAGCCCGATCTTGTGCCGGAACTTGAAGCAGTCGGCGACCGTCTTCTCGATGCTGTAGACGCGAATGGCCGAGCCTTCTTCCATGACGGCTTCAATGCCGTCGGCATAGGCGGCGCCACGCAGGCGCACATCCGAAGCGGCGGATAGTCGACCGCCGGCGTCTGCGTTCCTTCGGGGACCGCGATCCAGACCTCGTGCGGGACTTGGGTTCCGATCTCGTGGAACTGGAGGGCGGAGAGCAGGCAGACGACGCCCTTGGGCACCCGGCGGCAAACCTCGGCGAGCGAGCGATGGGTGGTCGGTTCGGCACCGCCGAGGCTCGCGGCCCCTTCTCCTTCGCGCTGCGCGCGAACGAGGCCGCCTGCCGAACTGCCGGCCACTGCGCGCACGACGCTGGCCTCGCTCGGGATCTCGCTGGACTGTCAAATGGTGGAGAGGAGGAGGATCGAACTCCCGACCTTCGCATTGCGAACGCGACGCTCTCCCAGCTGAGCTACCCCCCCACTGCGACGCCAGTTTAGCAAACGGCCCGGGGCCGGCGGTGCGCGGACCTCGCCTGGCGGGCGAATAGCCGCCCGCAATGCATCGGATTGACTCCATGTATTGCCGTCGGGCCCGCGACGCGTTAGGGTTGGATCATTCGTTCGCTTCCCGCGGGCGGGTTTGTTCACTGCCATCGAGGGGTTCACCATGGGTTTGAAGGGATCTAAGACCGAGCAGAGCCTGCGCGACGCGTTCGCCGGCGAATCGCAGGCCAATCGCCGCTACCTGTACTTCGCGAACAAGGCCGACATCGAGGGCCAGAACGATGTCGCCGCGCTGTTCCGCTCCACCGCGGAAGGTGAGACGGGGCATGCCCACGGCCACCTCGAGTTCCTCGAGCACGGCGTCGGCGACCCGGCCACCGGCCTGCCGATCGGCTCGAGCCGGCAGAACCTGATGGCCGCCGTCGCCGGCGAGACGCATGAGTACACCGACATGTACCCGGGCATGGCGAAGCTCGCGCGCGAGGAAGGTTTCGACGAAGTCGCCGACTGGTTCGAGACCCTGGCCAAGGCGGAGCGCTCGCACGCCAACCGCTACCAGAAGGCGCTCGACGCGCTGGTCGACTGACGCTCACTTCGAGCGCACCAGGAACAAGGGCCCGCGCGGCCCTTGTTCGTTGATGGAACGAACCGACGATGACTCTTCGCGAAGGCAATCTCGAAGCCCCGACCCGCCATCCGATCGACTGGAAAGGCGCCGACTACCACGACGAAGCCAAGAGCTTCGCCGAGATGGAGCGGGTGTTCGACATCTGCCACGGCTGCCGGCGCTGCGTAAGCCTGTGCCAGTCCTTCCCGAACCTGTTCGACCTGATCGACGCCACCACCGACGGCGAGGTGCACGGCGTCGCCCGGGAGGACTACGCCAAGGTGGTCGACCAGTGCTACCTGTGCGACCTCTGCTACATGACGAAGTGCCCGTACGTTCCGCCGCATCCGTGGAACGTCGACTTCCCGCACCTGATGCTGCGCGCCAAGGCGATCAAGTACAAGAAGGGCGGGGTCGGCACGGGCGAGAAGCTGCTCGCCGCGACCGATGTGCACGGCCAGTTGGCCGGCATCCCGATCGTCGTCCAGGCGGTCAATGCGGCGAGCCGGGCCGCGCCGGTGAGGAAGGTCCTCGACGCTGCGCTCGGCGTCCATCCTGAGGCCTGGTTGCCGCCGCTCGCCGCCAGGCGCTTCCGCAGCGGCGCCGCGAAGTCGCCGGCCGGCGCGACGGCGATCGACGGCGAGCGCAGTCCCGGCAAGGTCGCGATCTTCTCGACCTGCTTCGTGAACTACAACGAGCCGGGGATCGGCCACGACCTGATTGCCCTGCTCGCGCACAACGCCATCCCCTACGAGATCGTCGAGAAGGAAAGCTGCTGCGGCATGCCCAAGCTCGAGCTCGGCGACCTCGAAGGCGTGGAGAAGCACAAGAACGCCAACATCCCGATGCTGGCACGGTACGCCCGCGAAGGCTGGGCGATCGTCTCGGCGATCCCCTCGTGCACCCTGATGTTCAAGCAGGAGCTGCCGCTGCTCTTCCCCGACGAGCCCGACGTCAAGCTCGTCCAGGAGGCGATGTTCGACCCCTTCGAGTACCTGATCGCGCGCCACCGCGACGGGCTCCTGAAGACCGACTTCAACACTCCGCTCGGCAAGGTCAGCTATCACATCCCCTGCCACGGCCGGGTCCAGAAGATCGGTCGCAAGACCGAGGAGGTGTTCAAGCTGATCGGCAAGTCGGTGACGGTGGAGCTCAACACGGTCGAGCGCTGCTCGGGGCACGCCGGCACCTACGGCGTGAAGACGCCGACCCATCCGGTGGCGATGAAGATCGGCAAGCCGGTGTTCAAGGCGATGGCCAACGGCGGCCCCGACCACATCAGCTCCGACTGCGCGCTCGCCGGACACCACATCGCCCAGGGGATGGCGGTCAACGGGCTGCCGGCCGCGGCGCTGAACCACCCGCTCAGCCTGGTCGCGATCGCCTACGGGCTGAAACCATGAGCCTCGCCCGGCCGCCCGAAGGGGCTCATTCCCGCTTGGCGGGACCGGCCGAAGGCCCTAGGGTGCGCAAATGAGCCTCGATCGCGACAAGCTGCTCTCGCTCGAGGCCTACGCGAAGATTCGCGCCACCAGCCGGCCGGCCTTCATCGCCCACCGGCGGCTGCGCAGCGTGCAGCTCGGCGAGCACCTCAACCTCCAGTTCGAGGACGAGACCACGGTGCTGCGCCAGGTCCAGGAGATGTTGCACATCGAGAAGATCTTCGACGAGGCTGGCGTCCAGGGCGAGATCGACGCCTATGCGGCGTTGGTCCCCGACGGCAGCAACTGGAAGGCGACCCTGCTGATCGAGTACCCCGACCCGAACGAGCGCAAGCGCGAGCTCGGCCGCCTGATCGGCGTCGAGGATCGCGTCTTCGTCGAGGTCGAAGGGCATGCGCGCAGCTATGCGATCGCCGACGAGGACCTCGACCGGGAAAACGACGAGAAGACCTCCGCCGTGCACTTCCTGCGCTTCGAGTTCGCCCGGCCGGCGCGCGAGGCGCTGCGCGCGGGCGCGAGCGCCCGGCTGGGCTGCGACCACACGCACTATCCGGCGCACCTGACGATCAGCCCTGAAACGCTTGCCAGCCTGGCTGGCGACCTGCGTTGAGCGATCACTTCAATAGGTAATGACGATTGTCTATCAGTTATTGATAGCTTAAACTTCGTTCCTGTCGCGCTACTCCGGCGCTTTGATTCGAACAAGGAACATTGCATGAAAACCATCGGCGACAAGCTCGAGGCCTTCAGCGTCCAGGGCGTCAAGCCCGGCTTCAACCACCACGAGGAAAACGGCGTCTCGGCGTTCGAGACCCTTACCGAGAAGAGCTTTCCCGGCAAGTGGAAGGTCATCTACTTCTGGCCGAAGGACTTCACCTTCGTCTGCCCGACCGAGATCGTCGGCTTCGACAAGCTGGCTTCGCAGTTCGAGGAGCGCGACGCCGTCCTCATGGGCGGCTCGACCGACAACGAGTTCTCCAAGCTCGGCTGGCGGCGCGACCACAAGGACCTGAGCAAGCTCGGCCACTGGAGCTTCGGCGACTCGAACGGCTCGCTGGTCGACCAGCTCGGCGTGCGCGACAGGAACGAAGGCGTGGCGCTGCGCGCGACCTTCATCGTCGATCCCGACGGCACGATCCAGCACGTGAGCGTGAACAACCTCAACGTCGGCCGCAACCCGGAAGAGGTGCTGCGCATCCTCGACGGCCTGCAGACCGACGAGCTCTGCCCGTGCAACCGCACGGTCGGCGGCGACACGCTCTGAGCGTGTTCCTGCGCTGACCCGGCAAGCCCGCCTCGGCGGGCTTCTTCATGCCCGCCTTGTACGGCGGGCAGTCCCAAGAATGGAGAAGAACATGGAATTCCTGAGTTCGATCAAGGAGCAGATCCCCGACTACGCCAAGGACATCCGCCTCAACCTCGATGGCGTGATCGCCCGCTCGAGCCTGGCGCCCGAAGACGCGCTCGGTGTCGCCCTCGCCGCCGCCTTCGCGGCGAAGTCGAAGCCGCTGGTCGACGCCTTCAGGGCCGCCGCGCCGGCCGCCGAAGCGAACGCCGCCCTGACCGCGGCAGCCCTGATGGGCATGAACAACGTCTGGTACCCGTATCTCGAGATGGCCGGCGACGAGGACCTGAAGACGCAGCGCGCCGAGTTGCGCATGAACGCCTACACCGGCTCGGGCGGCGTCGCCAGGAAGAAGTTCGAGGCCTATGCGCTCGCCGCGTCGATCGTCGGCAAGTGCCACTTCTGCGTCGGCTCGCACTACGCCCTGCTGAAGAAGGAAGGCCTGACCACCCAGCAGCTGCGCGACATCGGCCGGATCGCGGCGGTCGTCAATGCCGCGGCACAGGTGCTGGCCGCCGGCTGAGGCGCTGGTGAAGGGCGGGCGGCGCGAGCCGCTTGTCGCGCCCGGCACGTACGCGCCTGGCTATAGCTAGTTAGCCAGGCGGCGCCGCTTCTGCCGGCAGCGCCGCCGGCGCGACCGGACGATGGCGCAGCCCGTCGAGCGTGTAGATCGCCAGCGCCAGCCAGATCAAGGCGAAGCCGATCAGCCGGCCCGGGGTGAAGGGCTCTTGGAACAGCCAGAGCCCGAGCACGAACTGGATGCTCGGGCCGAGGTACTGGACCAGGCCGAGCGTCGTCATGGGGATGCGGCGGGCGGCAAATGCGAACAGCACGAGGGGGACCGTCGTCGCCGGGCCGAGGCCGACCAGCCACAGGTTGGTCGCCGCGTCGGGCCCCGGAAAGCTGGTCGCGTTGCCGCCCCACCACCACGCCATGCCGAGCAGCGCGGCGGGCGCCAGGATCATGGTCTCGAAGGTCAGGCCCTCGAGCGCGCCGAGCACCGCCACCTTGCGGAGCAGACCGTAGGCGCCGAACGTCAGGCCGAGCACCAGGCCGATCCAGGGCAGCCTGCCGGCGCTGACGGTGTGCCAGAGCACGCCTGCGGCGGCGATCGCCAGGGCCGTCCACTGGGCGCGTCGCGGCCGTTCGCCGAGGACGAAGTAGCCCAGCGCGACGTTGACCAGTGGGGTGATGAAGTAGCCGAGGCTGGCGTCGACGACATGGCCGTTCGTGACCGCCCAGATGTAGGTGACCCAGTTGGCCGACAGCATCAGCGAACTGACGACGAAGCCGGCGATCGTCAGCGGGTGGCGGATCGCCTTGCCGAGCCAGGACCAGTGGCGTTGCCAGGCGAGCACGGCCAGCACCAGCAGAAGCGACCAGACGATCCGGTTGGCCAGCACCTCGAGCGGCGCGATGCCGGGCAGGAGCCGGAAATAGATCGGAAAGAATCCCCACCAAGAGAAGGCCAGCACCGCGGCCCACACGCCGGAGCGCAGGCTGGCGCTCAATCGGCGTCGAGCAGGCGCTTGCCGTGCTGCTCGCGCAGCCGGTTCTTCAGCATCTTGCCGGTGGCACCGAGTGGGATCGCGTCGACGAAGACGACGTCGTCGGGCGTCCACCACTTCGCGATCCGGCCTTCGTAGAAGCCGAGCAGCTCCTCGCGCGTCAGCTCGGCGCCTGGCTTCCTCACGACGATCAGGATCGGCCGCTCGTCCCACTTCCTATGCTCGGCGGCGATGCAGGCCGCCATCGCCACCGAGGGATGCGCCATCGCGATGTTCTCGAGGTCGATCGAGCCGATCCATTCGCCGCCCGACTTGATGACGTCCTTCGAGCGGTCGGTGATCTGCATGAACCCGTCGGCGTCGATGGTCGCGACATCGCCGGTCGGAAACCAGCCATGGCCGGCGCCGTCCTCGACCAGCGGGTCACCGCCTTCGTTCTTGAAGTACTTGGCCACCACCCACGGGCCGCGCACCATCAGCTCGCCCGAGGTCTTGCCGTCCCAGGGCAGCTCTTCGCCGCGGCCGTCGACGATCTTCATGTCGACGCCGTAGACGGCGCGTCCCTGCTTGGCCTGGATCGCGAAGCGCTCCTCCGCGTTCAGGTCGTGCTGGCGTCCCTTCAGGATCGCGACGGTACCGACCGGGCTCATCTCGGTCATGCCCCAGGCGTGCAGCACGTTGACGCCGTAGCCGTCCTGGAAGGTCTTCATCATCGCCGGCGGGCAGGCCGAGCCGCCGATGACGGTGCGTCGCATCGTCGAGAAGCGCAGGTCGTTCGACTGGATGTAGCTCAAGAGACCCTGCCAGACGGTCGGCACGCCCGCCGAGAGCGTGACGCGCTCGCTCTCGAACAGCTCGTAGAGCGACTTGCCGTCGAGGCCAGGGCCCGGGAAGACGAGCTTGGCGCCGGTCATGCACGCGGCATAGGGCAGGCCCCAGGCGTTGACGTGGAACATCGGCACCACCGGCAGGATCGCATCGCGGGCCGAGAGGTTGAGCGCGTCGGGCAGGGCGATGGCGAAGGTGTGCAGCACGGTCGAGCGATGGCTGTAGAGCGCGCCCTTGGGGTTGCCGGTCGTGCCCGAGGTGTAGCAGAGCGACGAGGCCTGCGCCTCGTCGAACTCGGGCCAGGCGAAGCGGTCGTTCTCAGCCTCGACCAGCTCCTCGTAGCAGAGCAGGCCGGGGATCCTGCTCGCCGCGGGCATGTGCGCGCGGTCGGTCATCGCCACGAAATGCCTGACCGTCTTCAGCCGCGCCGCGACCGCCTCGACCAGCGGCAGGAAGGTCAGGTCGAAGAACAGCGTCTGGTCCTCGGCGTGGTCGGCGATGTAGACCACCTGGTCGGGATGAAGGCGCGGGTTGAGCGTGTGCAGGACAGCGCCCGATCCGGACACGGCGTAGTAGAGCTCGAGGTGCCGGTAGCCGTTCCAGGCGAGTGTGGCGACGCGCTCGCCGCTCTTCGTGCCGATCCGGGCCAGCGCGTTCGCCATCCGCCGCGACCGGGCTGCGAGCTCGCGGTAGGTCGTGCGATGGATGTCGCCCTCGACCCGGCGCGACACCACCTCCTGCTCGCCGTGATGCCGCTCCGCATGCACCAGCAGCGAAGAGATCAGCAGCGGCTGCTGCATCATCGAACCGTTCATCGTCGTCTCCTGTTCGTTGGTCGTTCGCCGTCGCGTCAGCGCTTCAGGTCGAGCGGCTTCAGGTCGCCGCATTCGGCCCCCAGCCACTTGGCGCGAATCGAGCGCTGCATCGTCTTCGTTTCGCCGCGCAGCGTCATGGTGGTCGAGGTGTTGACCGTGTAGCTCTCCGGACTGGCGAAGACCGCTTCGCCGTCGACCACGACGGCGGGCGCGGTGCATACGGAATGCCACTTCCACGAGCTTGCGCTGCGCGCGCCGTAATCGGTCTTGCAGTTCGTACTGTTCGCCCAGCGGGCCGGATCCATCGACTCCCTCGTGAAGCAGAGGCGGTTGACGCCGCCCGGGCCCATCGCGATGCCCTTGTCCTTCATCATCGCCTCGAGCCGGGCGCGCGCCTCGGGCGGCAGGTTCTTCATCCGCTCGGCCGTCGGCGCCGCTTTCTGCCCGTCGGCTCCCTGTTCGCTGACGACTTCCCAGAGGCCCGGCTTGACCGGCGGGGTCTGGGCCGGCGCGAGCGCCGGCAGCGTGGCGGCGAGCAGGGTGCAGGCGAGGCGGAACGCGGCGGTCGGCATGGCGGGATCGGTCCTCGGTCGGCGCGCGACGGGGCGTCGCGACCGGCATTTTGCAGCGTCGCAGGCGCTGGCATCATCCGGGAATGGCCCGGCTTGTATTCACGCAGCAGCTTCGCCGTTTCACCGTCACGCCGGAGATCGATGCGCCGTCGGCGACCCTGCGCGAGGCGCTCGACGCCGCCTTCCTCGCCAACCTCCGCCTGCGCGGCTACGTGCTCGACGAGCAGGGTCACTTGCGGCCGAACGTGAGGGAGTGACCGACGAGCGGCGGCTGCCGGTCGGCGCCGCGTTGGCCGTCAACCGCACCCGCGACGGCGGAAGGACCTTCGAGACCTTGCGCGCCGGCCTGCCGCAGGCCGATTGCTACGACCTCGTCTACCGCCACGGCCTGGCGGTCGACGCCAGCGGCACGAGCCTGATGATGGCGAGCACGACCGGCCACTGCTGGGCGACGACGCCGGCGACAGCTGGCGGGTCGTCGCCGGCCACCTGCCGCCGGTCTGGGCCCTGCGCTTCGGTTAGCCGGAGCAGCGACTCAGACGAGCGGCAGTTCCCAGGTCTCGCCGACCAGCTGCTGGCCGAAGCTCTGGTGCGGCTCGCTGCGGACCAGCGTGTAGCCGGCCCGGGTGTAGATGGCGCGGGCGGCGAGCAGCACGCTGTTGGTCCAGAGGACGATCCGCCGATAGCCCCGGGCGCGCGCGAAGCGCTCGCACTCCTCGACCAGGCGGGCGCCGATGCCCAGGCCGCGTGCCGCCGGCTCGACCAGCAGCATGCGCAGTTGCGCGGTGTCGGTGACCGGCTCGGCGGCGGCGTCGTCGCGCGCCTGGACCAGGAAGACGCAGCCGACGTTGCTGCCGCCGCGTTCGGCGATCCAGCAGGCCTCCCGCGCGGGGTCGAAGCGATCGACGAAGTCGGCGGCGATGCGGGCCACCAGCGCCTCGAAGCGCAGGTCCCAGGCGTATTCGCCGGCGTAGAGGGCGCCGTGCCGCTCCACCACCCAGCCGATGTCGCCGCTGTGCGGCGGGCGCAGCAGCCACGGGGCGGCGGTGCGCGGCGTGGCGGCGTCGAGCAGCGCCTCGACCGTCGCCATCGCTTCGAGCAGGCGCCGCTGCCCGGCCTCGCCGAGGGGCGCCAGCAGGGCGGCGACGCCGGCCTCGCTGTGCCGGTCGAGCGGCGCGAAGGCGCGCTTGCCGGCGGCCGTCAGGCTGAGGTGCAGATGGCGCGCGTCGTCGGCGGAACGGGTGCTGCGGATCAGCTTGCCCTCCTTCAGGCGGCGCAGCAGGCGGCTCAGGTAGCCGGGGTCGAGGTCGAGCTCGCGGGCCAGCTCGGCGGCGGTGGTCCGCTCGCGGTGCGCGAACTCCCAGAGCAGGCGCGACTCGGCGAGGCTGAACCGGGTGTCGGCGAGACGCTCGTGGAGCACGCCGATCCGGCGCGTGTAGAAACGGTTGAAGCGGCGCACCGCCGCGGTTCGCGGTTCTGGGTCGGGGCTCATCGGGATCGCGGGCAACGTCGGTGGGTCATTGTGAACCGTATGCTTGCTTAAGGCAATCAATCAGGTGCTGTCGGCAAGCAAATTTGGGGGAACCCTTGAGGGCCTGAACAACGCGGCGGGCGTATACACGACGTCGCCAGCCTTGCGTTAGATACTGTATGAACGTACAGTTATCAAATGGACGCCGTGCCCGCTCTCGTTTCGTCAGCGCCGCGCCGGTCCGCCCTGGTTGGCGCGGCCGCGGGCCCGGGCGCGCCGGCAGGGGCACAGCGGCGCGCTCCCGAAACCCTGCATCCGGCGCTCTGGCTCGGCCATCAGCTCGGCCGCGGCGGCGCCGCTGCCGTGGCGAGCGGCTTCCCGGCCCTCGATGCCGAGCTGCCGGGCGGCGGCTGGCCGCGCCGGGTCCTGAGCGAATTGCTGCTGCCGCATCCCGGCGTCGGCGAGATCCGCCTGCTCGCGCCGCCGCTGGTCGAGGC
>JBDTUG010000101.1:0-10617 GCA_040007855.1 Caldimonas sp. | reverse complement strand
CGGTGAAGAACATCTCCTTGGCGTAGGCCGGGCCGACCAGGTCGACCAGCGGCTGCGCCCGGTTCAGCCCGTAGCCCAGGCCCAGCCTGGCGGCCGGCACGCCGAACCTGGCGTTCTCGGTGCAGATGCGCAGGTCGCAGCACACCGCGGCCGCCGTGCCGCCGCCGATGCAGTAGCCGCGGATCATGGCGATCGTCGGCACCGGCAAGGCCTGGATCGCCGAGTAGGCCCGCTGGGTGGTCGCCTGGTAGTGCGCCACCGCCTCGGCCTCCTGCCGCTCGTCCTTGAACTTCGAGATGTCGGCGCCGGAGGCGAACGCCTTGCTGCCGGCGCCGCTCAGCACCATCACGCGCACGGCAGGATCGGCCGCGAAGTCGGCCATGATCTCGAGTGCCGCTACCCACATCTCGAGCGAGATCGCGTTGTGCCGCTCCGGGTTGTTGAAGGTCATCCAGCCGATGCCGTCGGCCTTTTTCGAGATCATCCTGTCGCTGGGCATACCGATCCTCAAACGATTCCGCGGGTCTTCAGCTGCTCGATGTCGGCGCTGCCGTAGCCCAGATCGCGCAGGATGGCGTCGGTGTGCTCGCCAAGGGCCGGAGGATGCGAGACGACCTGGCTCGGCGTGCGGCTCAAGGTCATGGCCTGGCCCAGGTAGGGCACGTCGCCGACCTTCTGGACGATGCCGAGGTGCTGCACCTGCGGGTCGGCGAATGCCTGGTCGATCGAGTTGATCGGGCCGGCCGGAACGCCCGCCTCGTTCAGCAGGTCGACCCACTCCGCGGCATCGCGTGTCGCGAGGATCGCCTCGATGTCGGCGTGCAGGCGGTCGCGGTTCTGCGAGCGCAGGGCCGCTGTCTTGTACGCGGCATGGCTCGCCAGCTCGGGCGCGCCGACCGCCGCGCAGAAGCGGATCCAGATCCTGTGCCCGGAGACGGCCAGGTTCATGTAGCCGTCACGCGCCTTGTAGACGCCGGTCGGGATCGAGGTGGGATGGTTGTTGCCGGCCTGCCCGGCCACTTCGCCCTTCATGAGCCAGCGCGCCGCCTGGAAGTCGAGCATGAAGAGCTGGGCCTGCAGCAGCGAGGTCTTGACCCACTGTCCCTTGCCCGACTTCTCGCGCTCGATGACGGCGACCGCGATGCCGTAGGCGCAGAAGATCCCGGCGCACAGGTCGGCGATCGGTATGCCGACCCGCACCGGTCCCTGGCCCGGCAGCCCGGTGATCGACATCAGCCCGCCCATCCCCTGGGCGATCTGGTCGAAGCCCGGACGCAGGCCATAGGGCCCGTCTTCGCCGTAGCCCGAGATGCTGGCGTAGACAAGGCGCGGATTGACGGCGGCCAGGGTGTCGTAGTCGATGCCGAGCTTGCGTTTGACGTCGGGGCGAAAGTTCTCGACCAGGATGTCGGCGTTCGCGACCAGCTTCTTCAGGATCGCCACGCCGTCGGGCGACTTGAGGTTGAGCGTCATGCCGCGCTTGTTGCGGTGCACGTTCTGGAAGTCGCTGTCCTCGCGCGGACCGCCGACGCTTTCGCCTTCGTCCATGGCCGCCGGCATCTCGATCTTGACGACCTTCGCGCCCCAGTCGGCGAGCTGGCGCACGGCGGTGGGGCCGGCGCGCACGCGGGTCAGATCGAGGACCGTGAGATGGGAGAGGGCCGTCGACGCTTGCATCGATCTAGTTTAGCGTCCGTGTTCTGGCGCTTTCGGCCCCGCTGAGTCCCGGGCGAGCGATGCGGCTCGCGGCCTACAGGAGCGGCCCGCGCAGCGCGCGCAGCATCTCGCGCACGCTGATGGCGCCTTGCCCGGTGTCCAGCCAGGCCGGCCGGGGCCAGCCGGACAGCACCACGAAGTCGCCCGCCGGCATCGCGATGTCGAAGATCCGGCCGAGCGCGTGCGCCAGGGTCTCCAGCGCGCGCCGCCGTTCAGGCAGCAGCTCGCCGCGCAGGAGATGCCGCACCAGCCGATCGGCCATCTCGATCGAGTCGGCGAAGAACGGCACACCCCGTGAGAACAGCGCCATGAGCGCAACAGCCATCTCGTTGGCGGGGTCGGTGACGCCCCACGGGGCCGGCACGCCACGGGAAAGGCCGTCGCGCAACGACTCGGCCCACAGCACTGCACCGTCCGGAATGTCGGGAAACCAGTTCATCAGGTTGCGCGCCCAGTCTTCCACCCTGTCGAGCTGACCGGCCCGCGCCAGCAGCATCATGCCGGCCACCGCCGCGGCCTGACCCTTCTCCTTGTCTTCCACGGCCTGCTTCAGGCGCGCCGGCTCCGCCGCATCGGCCGCCTGGATGACGCTGGCCAGGCGCGCATGCTGGGTCAGCTCCCAGAGGTACGTGTAGTGCAGGTTCCAGTAGCCCGGGCCCAGGCGCGCCTTCAGGCTCTGGATCATGAACGGACGCCCCGGCTCGGCGCGGTCGATGCCGATCGTGAGGCGCGCCGGCACCCGCTCGTTCCGGTCGGTTGGCAGGGCGACCGCCAGGCGCTTGCGCTGCACGAACGCGTCGCCCTCGAACACCAGGAGCACGCCACCGGATCCGGGATCCAGGGCCAGGTCGACATGCACGATGCTGCTCGGGCCGTCGCGCGATACCGCCAGCACGGTGGCCCCGTTGGCGAGCCGCGTTCCATCCCGCATCGAATACAGGGCGACGCCGCCGGCCATCCAGATCTCTGACGCGTACTCGTGGCCGAAGCGGCGGTGCGCCTCGCCGCCCGCGCGCAGATCGGCCAGCTTGATCGGCGCGTTGACGAAGATAAGGGTGGCCGCTGCCCGCTCGCCGACGGCGAGGGCCGCCCCCACGCCTTGCGGCCTGGCCGGCAGCGACACGGGCGACGCAGACCCTCCGCGGGCAGGCCCGGACCGCATGCCGGCGGGCGCGGCCTCGCGAGCGGCGGCCCGGTCTATCTCGGTCACGACCAGGTTGTCGTCGCCGTCGACCCGGGGCCGCACCGACTGTTCCAGCGTGGTCCGGGCGGCCTCCTTCAGCAGCACATTGACGCGCGGCTTCACGTAGTCCACCAGCTCGCGAAACGGCAGCTCGGTGCGCGTCGGGTCGGCGACGCCCCGCACCGCTTCGAGCACGGCTTCGCCGAACAGGGTGAGCGGGCGGTCCTGCAGCTGATAGGCGATGGTGTTGGGCGATGCCGCGGCCAACGTCGCGGCGGTACGCGGCGCCATGCCGCCCGGCGGGTTGGTGGGGAACACGCTGTGGGCCGTCGCTCCCTTGGAGGCGAGCGGCGAGTACTCGTTGCGGCAGGCGTCGATCAGCGCCAGGTGCTCGCCGACCGGGTTCTCCTCCATCCACTTGCGCAGCTCGACCGTGCTGATGCAGTTCTCGTAGTGCGGCGGTTGCCCGAGCTCCGGGTCGAGGTAATCGGACGGCAGGAGCAGCGCATTCCAGTTCGACTGCACGCCGTGCCCGCTGAAGAAGAACAGGCTCCGGCTGGCGCGGGCCTCGTCGGCCGCCTTGGGCACGTTGCCGGTCCACAGCTGGATCGCCTGCTGCAGATTGAGGTAGCTCGGCGCGGCGTAGTGGCTCAGGCCGTCGGCCTCGAACACCGCGCGCTCGGCGGCGGTGGGCGACAGCAGCACGTAGCACCACACGACCGGCATCTCGCGGCGCCGGAAGGACTGGCGCAGCCACTGGAAGATGCTGGCCGCGGTGTTCGCCGACGACAGCAGCTGTTCGAGCCCATGCGAGTCGGGCGCGGCCGTGCCGGTGCCGCCCGCGAGGTGGTCATAGGCGCTCACGCCAGCCACCAGGGCGTACACGCCGGGCATGCCGACCTTCCACTCCGGGTGGCGCCACAGGCCGAGGCGGCTGGAAACGATGTCGAGCGGCATGGGTGATGCTCCTATCCGAGGCGAGGCGGCAAGGGGGGTGGCGCGTTGCGCCCCTGGGCCGGGGTGCGTCGTGCGCGGGTGCTCCATTCGCCGGGGGGGAGCAGGACCAGGTCGACCCGGGCGGAGCAGTCTTCCACTTCGAGCGCGAGCGCCAGCGTGCGCCCCGAGCCTGTTCCTGCGGCTCCGGCCTCGGCCAGTGCCAAGGGCTGCCGCCCCTGGGAGGCGTTCTCGAGCGCGGTCAACTGGTCGTCGGGCGGAACCACGATCCGCGCACTGCCGCCACCGATCGGGTCGCGCAGGTGCACGCTTGCCGGCGAGCCGGTCTCTTCCAGCCAGGCGCCGAGCCACAGCGCCTCGTTGGTGGCGCAGGACACCAGGATCGCGTCGCCCTCGCGGTGAAGCGGCGCCAGGCCCCAGCTGCGCAGCCGCGCGTCCGCTCGCCAGTGGTCGATGCCGATGCGCTGCACGGCCAGGCGCAGCTTGCCCGCGATCACGAGGTCACGGTCGATCGACCACGGCAAGCCGCGATGCTCAGGCGTAGAGCTTGCGGATGGTGGCCGCGTCGCCATCGGACAGGTTCGGCGAGGGCATGAAGCTGCGTCCGTCGGTGGTCCAGTGGGACGGCACGGTGTAGATCATCACCGAGGCCTGGTCGAAGTCGGTGGTGATGACGCTGGACGCGTCGAACTTGGCGAACACGTTGGCGTCGATCGTCGCCTTGTCCCAGAAGTTGGGGTCGCCTTCGAGATCGGCGTACACCGCAGGCCGGTTCCAGCTGACCAGGGCCTGCGGATGGTTGTGCTCGTGCAGCAGTCCGAGCGCATGGCCGAACTCGTGGATGACGACGCTGGAGAAGTCGGCATCGGGGGTGGCGAGCGTGGCCCAGCCCAGGTTCATGGTCGGCTGCCCGGGCAGGATGCCGAGGTTGTCGCGCCCGACATACGACCACGAGCCGCGGTTCGGCTCGAACGCGATGCGGAAGTGCGCCGCCTGGTCCGGCGGCGCCGGCACCAGGTCGAGCTTGACGCCAGGCACCAGCCACGAGCGGGCGGCCTGCAGCACGCGGTCGTGCAAGGCCGGCTCCCCCTGCAGAAAGCGCACCTTGAGCGCCGTGCCCTTGTCCCAGAGCTTGGCGCGGTCCGCCATCCCCATCGGCAGCACGTTGGTCGGCGAGCCCTCGACCCGCTTGCCGCCCGGCGCGTCGATGGTGGTGCAGATCCACTGCTTGCGTGTCGTCATGCCGTGCTTCCTTGTGACACCGATGTACCGCGCGCCATGCGCTACCGCTATCGGTCGCCTTGTGAAACCAGGGATCCAGAGGTGGGAGATTCAGCAACCGGGCCGCTGTTGGCAGTGTCGGGCGAGGTCGGATCGACGTCAATACGAACGCACGCGGCGCCACATGGCGGTAGGGAAGTGACGGCAGGGCGGTCGCGATGAGCGTGCTGTGCAACGAAGCCGGCAACCGCGATGCTTCCGACGGCGACATCGGCGGCCGGTGCCAGGCGCTCGGTGCCGAGGGGTTGCAGACGCTGCAAGCGACAAGGCCGCAAATCGGTCGCGCGATCGGCAGCACTGACCCGGAAAGGGCCGAGTTGGCGTTGCTGCACGATGATTCCGGACCGTGAAAACGGCTCCGGCCGAAGGACTTGCGCCGGGGGAGGTTGGCGCAGCTTCAGCCTGCGCCGAGTTGCTGCTCCAATTGATGCAGCACCTTGTAGCACGGCAGGACGCTGGCGACGCTGGAACTGGGCTCGCGGCCCTCGCGGATCGCGGCGAAGAACTCGCGGTCCTGCAGTTCGATGCCGTTCATCGACACGTCGACACCCGACACGTCGATCTTCTCGTCCTTGCCGTTGAACAGGTCGTCGTAGCGGGCGAGGTAGGTTTCACTGTCGCCGATGTAGCGGAAGAACGTGCCGAGCGGACCTTCATTGTTGAACGACAGGCTCAGCGTGCAGATCGCTCCGTTCGCGGCCTTGAGCTGGATCGACATGTCCATCGCGATGCCCAGCGTCGGGTGGATCGGTCCCTGCACTGCGTTGGCGATCACGATCGGACTCCTGCACTGGTAGGCGAACAGATCCACGGTGTGCGCGGCGTGGTGCCACAACAAGTGATCGGTCCAGCTGCGCGCCTGGCCCAGCGCATTCATGTTGGTGCGGCGAAAGAAGTAGGTCTGCACATCCATCTGCTGGATGTTGAAATCGCCGGCGGCGATCTTCTTGTGTACGAACTGATGGCTGGGGTTGAAGCGGCGGGTGTGGCCGCACATCGCCACCAGGCCGGTTTGCTTCTGCGCTCGTGCGACGTTCTCGGCATCCTTCCAGGAGTCTGCCAGCGGGATCTCGACCTGCACGTGCTTGCCGGCCTTGAGGCAGGCAATGCTTTGCGAGGCGTGCATCTGCGTCGGCGTGCACAGGATCACAGCCTCCACCTCGGGCATGGCCAGGCTGTCGGCCAGGTCGGTGCCGACGTGGCCGATGCCGTACCGGGCTGCCACTTCCCTGGTCTTGCCCAACTCGCGGCCGACCAGCGAGACGACTTCGACGCCATCGATGTTCCTGATGCCGTCCAGATGCTTGATGCCGAAAGCGCCGGCGCCTGCGAGTGCGACCTTGATGGCCTTGCTGCTGGACATGTCAGTTGTTCTCCATGATGAGGTGGCCGACGGCCGTGTTCGACGCCGGCACGTGATAGAAGCGGTGCCTGACGGTGGGCTTCGTGCCGCGCGGGACATCGGACATGGCGCCGCGGGCAATCAGCCACATGACCAGCTCGATGCCTTCCGAACCGGCTTCGCGAACGTAGTCGATGTGCGGCACCGCAGCCAGTCCCGCCGGGTCGGCGATGAGGCGATCGAGGAAGGCGTTGTCGAACTCGCGGTTGATCAGGCCGGCGCGCGGGCCCTGCAACTGGTGGCTCATGCCCCCGGTGCCCCAGATCTGCACGTTCAGCGTCTCGTCGTAACTCTCGACCGCCTTGCGGACGGCGCGGCCGAGTTGGAAGCAGCGCCGGCCGCTGGGCACCGGATACTGCACCACGTTGACCGCGAACGGAATCACGGCGCAGGGCCATGCCTGGGGTTGACCGCACATCAGCGACAGCGGGACTGTCAGGCCATGATCCACATCCATCTTGTTGACGATGGTGAGGTCGAAGTCGTCCTGAATCACCGACTGCGCGATGTGCGAGGCGAGTTCAGGGTGGCCCACAACCATCGGCACCGGGCGCGGGCCCCAGCCTTCGTCGGCCGGGAGGAACTCGGCCGCGCAGCCGATCGCGAAGGTCGGGATCATCTCCAGGCTGAATGCGGTGGCGTGGTCATTGAAGACGAGGAAGATGACATCCGGCTTGTTCGTCTTCATCCACTGCTTGGAGAACTCATAGCCCTGGAAGACGAGTTGCCAATACGGCTCGGCGGTCTTGCCCAGGTCGATCGCAACGCCGATCGCCGGAACGTGCGAGGTGTAGACGGATGCGGTGATTCTTGCCATGGTCATGCACTCGCTTTTTTGCTTGCACTGCCTTGCGGCTGGTGCTGCGCCTGCGCGTCGCCGTCCTCACCGATATGGCGATTGCCCTCGACCGAGCGGCCGCCGTGAACCATCATGTCGCGGTACTCCTCTTCCGTCATTCCCGTCATGCTGCCGGCCATCTGCTGGAAGCTCTTGCCGTCGGTCGCTCCGATCTTGGCCAGGAAATAGATGTTGCCGCCAGCGGCGATGCAGCGGTTCAGATCGCGCGTCAACACACCCTGTTTCTGTTCTTCGCTCATGGCCCACTGGTCCAGATAGCCGCGCTCGTCGGACCTGAACTTCTCGCGGTTGTCGGCCTTCATCAGCGACATGCAAAACTGGTTGAGCCAGTAGCCCTTGCGGGACTGCTCGGCGTCGAAGATGGTCGTGCCGGGCACGTCCTTGTACGGTTTTTCGAGTGCCATCAGATCGTCTCCTCCGGCCAGTACAGACGCATCGGATTGGTGACCAGCAGCTTGCGCTGGAGTCCTTCGGTCGGCGCGATGTGCGGAATGAAGTCCACCAACAGGCCGTCGTCGGGCATGTGGTCTTTCAGGTTGGGGTGCGGCCAGTCGGTGCCCCACAGCACGCGGTCCGAAAACTCCTCGACGACGCAGCGGGCGAAGGGCACGACGTCGCGATAGGCGGCGCGCTCGCCGTCGAGCGCGTTCGGCCCGGTCACCGACAAGCGCTCCGGGCAGCTGACCTTGCTCCAGACGTTCGGGTGTTCGCGCATGAACTTCAGGAACAGCTGGAACTCGGGGCCGTCGATGGGCCTGCTCACGTCCGGGCGACCCATGTGGTCGACCACTACCGTGGTCGGCAGGGTGGTGAAGAAGTCCCACAGCTCGGGCAGGTCGACGGCCTCGAAGTAGATGACCACGTGCCAGCCCAAGGCCTTGATGCGACCGGCGATCTCCAGCAGTTCGTCCTTGGGCGTGAAGTCGACCAGGCGCTTGACGAAGTTGAAGCGCACACCGCGCACGCCGGCGTCGTGCATGCCCTGCAGCTCGGCGTCGCTGACGCTGCGGCGCACCGTGGCCACGCCGCGCGACTTGCCCTGGCCATGCTTCAACGCGTCGATCATGGCGCGGTTGTCGGCGCCGTGGCAGGTGGCCTGCACGACGACGTTGCGGGAAAAACCGAGCTGATCGCGCAGCGCGTAGAGCTGCTGCTTCGAAGCGTCGCACGGCGTGTACTTGCGCTCAGGCGCGTAGGGGAATTCGGCGCCGGGGCCGAACACGTGGCAGTGCGCGTCGACCGCGCCGGCCGGCGCCTTGAAGGTCGGCTGGGTCGGGCCGCGGTACCAGTCCAGCCAGCCCGGGGTTTTCTGGAATTCCATGGCGATGCTCTTCAGGTGTTCTGATTGGCCGCCGCGAGAATCCGGTCGGCTTCGACGCGCCAGTCGGCGCTGCGCGCGAACGTCGGCGTGCCCCTGGCGCCGAACAGGCCTGCATCGGCCAGGTCGGCGACCCAGGCCTGGCGCTCGGCGGTGCCGCTGGCCGACCAGGGCGTGAGCCCGGCGTCGCGGACGGTTTCGGCCACTTCGCGAACCTCTTCGCTGCGCCGCCGGCCATGCTCGATCACACGCTGGAAGAAGTAGGCGGCCTGCCTTTCCCAGTCGATGCCGGGGAAGGATTCGCGCAGCGAGGCCAGCACCGCATCCTCGACGCCGTAGTGGCGTGCGGTGGTGAAGCTCTCGATCACCATCGCCTCCAGCCCCTTGATCATCACGCTGCGGCACATCTTGGTGGCCGAGGCGACGCCGAGCCGGTCGCTGGCCACTCGCGACGCGAAGCCCAACTCGTTGATCAGCGGCGCGAGCGCTGTTGCCGATGACCCGCCGAGCAGGAGCGGCACCTTGATGCGATACGGCGGAATGCTCGTCATCACCGCACCTTCAACGTAGCGGGCGCCGGCGCCGTCGATGGAGTCGGCGGCGCGCTGCTTGGCGCGCGGCGACGCCGAGTTGAAGTCGAGGAAGAAGGCGCCGGGCCTGACGGCCGGCGCGCACGCCTCGGCCACCGCGACTGTCTGGCTCGCGGTGACGGCGCTGACGATGAGGTCGGCGCGTGCCGCAAGCGCAGCGTGCGAGGCGTCGAGCCCGACACCGTGCGCCGCCGCGTGTTCGCGCAGCGGGCCGCCCGCGCCGCTGCCCAGCTTGAGGTCATACGCCGACACCGCAATGCCTTCGACGCGCAGGTCTTCGGCGAGGATGCGCCCGACCTCGCCGTAGCCGACGAGGCCGACGTGCCATTGCCGAGAGGAGGCCATGAGCTGGGGTCTCAGTCGATGTACTTGAGCCCGGCCTTCTCGAGCGGCTCGCGCATCTTGTACATGTCGAGACCCAGCACGCCGGCGGCCAGCCTGGCTCGCTTTTCGCCTTCGAGACTCTCGCGTTTCTCGGCGGCATCGGCCACCTGCATCGCGACCCCGGCCGGCACGACGACCACGCCGTCGACATCGGCGATCACCACGTCACCAGGGTTGACCAGCGCGCCGGCACAGACCACGGGGATGTTCACCGAGCCGAGCGTGGCCTTGATCGTGCCCTTGCCGTGGATGGCGCGGCTCCAGACCGGGAAGTTCATTTCGGTCAGGTCCCTGACATCACGGCAGCCGCCGTCGATGACCAGGCCGACAGCGCCGCGGGCGCGAAAGCTCGTCGCCAGCAGATCGCCGAAGAAGCCGTCCTCGTTGTCGGTGGTGCAGGCGGCCACGACGATATCGCCCGCCTTCAGCTGCTCCGCGGCGACGTGCATCATCCAGTTGTCGCCGGGCTGCAGCAGCACCGTGACGGCCGTGCCGCAGGCCTGTGCGCCGGGGTAGATCGGCCGCAGGTAAGGCTTGAACAGGCCGACGCGGCCCATCGCTTCATGGATGGTGGCGCTGGTGAAGCGCGACAATTTGTCGACCGCGGCCTTGTCGGCCCGGACGATGTTGCGTTTGACGACACCGAGGTTGTTCATCGTCAGGGTCATGGTCAAAGGCCTTTCTTCTTCAGCGCGGCGTCAAGGCGCGTGAAGACGCGACGGGCGTTGCCTTCGTAGATCTGGAAGCGCTCTTCGTCGTTCAGATTCGCCGTCGCTGCGACGTAGCGCCTGGTGTCGTCGTAGTAGTGGCCGGTCTCGGGGTCGATGCCGCGCACTGCGCCGATCATTTCCGACGCGAACAAGATGTTCTTCACCGGGATCACCTTGGTCAGCAGGTCGATGCCCGGCTGGTGATAGACGCAGGTGTCGA
>JBDTUG010000100.1:0-10735 GCA_040007855.1 Caldimonas sp. | reverse complement strand
ACGTGCTGCCGAACATCGCCGCGATCCTGATCGTCCAGGCGACGATCCAGTTCGCCCTCGCCATCCTCGCCGAGGCCGCGCTCAGCTACCTCGGCCTCGGCACCCAGCCGCCGACGCCGTCGTGGGGCCGCATGCTCAACGAGGCGCAGCAGCAGCTGTTCCAGGCGCCGCAGCTGGCGGTCTACCCGGGCGCGGCGATCGCCCTGACCGTGCTCGGCCTCAACCTGATGGGCGACGGCCTGCGCGACATCTTCGACCCGAGGCTGGCACGCCGGCGCTGACACCATGAACACCGCCGCGACCATCGACCTGCGCTCCGACACCGTCACCCGGCCCACCGCCGCGATGCGCGCCGCCATGGCCGGCGCGCCGGTCGGCGACGACCAGTACGGCGAGGATCCCACCTGCAACCGCCTGCAGGCGCACTGCGCCGAGCTGCTCGGCAAGGAGAGCGCGCTCTGGCTGCCCTCGGGGACGATGGCCAACCAGGTCGCGCTGCGCGTCCTGACCCGGCCCGGCGACGAAGTGATCGTCAGCCGCGAATGCCACGCCGGCTGGCACGAGACCGGCGGCTCGGCGGCCAACGCCGGCGTCCAGCTGGTCGAGATCGGCGCACGCGGCGTCTTCAGCGCCGAAGAATTCGAGGCCGCGATCAAGACCCGCGCGATGCCGGTATTCGCGCCCAGCACGCTGGTCGAGATCGAGAACACCCACAACCGCAGCGGCGGCATCGTCTTCCCGCAGGACGAGGTGGTGCGCGTCTGCGCCCGCGCGAAAGGCCGCGGCCTGGCCAGCTTTCTCGACGGCGCCCGCCTGTGGAACGCGAGCGTCGCCAGCGGCCGGCCGGAAGCCGAGCTGGCGGCGCCGTTCGACCTGGTCGCGGTCTCGTTCTCGAAGGGACTGGGCGCACCCGGCGGCTCGCTGCTGGCCGGACGGCGCGAGCTGATCGGCGCCGCCACCCGGCACCGGCGCATGCTCGGCGGGGCGATGCGCCAGGTCGGCATCCTGGCGGCAGCTGCCCTGCACGGGCTCGACCAGCACCGCCAACGCCTCGCCGAAGACCACGCCCACGCCCGCCTGTTCGCCGAGGCGCTGGCCGGCAGCCCGGCGGTCCGGCTCGACCTGGCGTCGGTCCAGACCAACATCGTCGTCTTCCACCTCGCCCCGGGCGCGCCCGACGCCGACGCGCTGGTGGCGCGGGCCCGCGAGCGCGGCGTCCTGCTGAACGCCTTCGCGGTCCGCACCGTGCGCGCGGTCACCCACCTCGACATCTCGCGCGAGCAGGTCGGCCGGGCCGCCGCGATCCTGCGCGAGCTGCTCGGCTGAGCCACGCCCCGGGGCGCCCGCTTCGGCGCGCCGATCCGCGCGGCGTCATCCCGGCGGCGCCAGGGCACGCGCGAGCGCCGGGGGCCCCGGGAGTGATTCTTGTCACATCTGGCAGCGCGGCCGGCAGACGGCGCAGGCTAGGATGCGTCCACAGGCGGAGGACCTTCATGGCGGGATTTCACAAGGCTGCCGGCGCAGCGTCCCGTCGTGCACTGGCGACCTTTCTGCTGTCGGCCCTGCTGGCGGCGTGTGGCGGGGGCGGAGGTGGCGGCGGCATCGTTCTGCCGGTCGGAACAACGCAGCTGCCGGCGACGCTGATCGTCAACGTGCCGGCGGCGCCACAGGCCCTGGGCGTCCCCATTCCGTTCGCCTCGAACGCCAGCGACCCGTCGGCCGTGCTGAGCTACGCCTGGGACTTCGGCGACGGCGAGACCAGCAGCCAGGCAAGGCCCACCCATGCCTTCGCCCGGGCCGGCATCTTCACGGTCCGCCTCGTCCTCGGCAACGAGGCCGGCAACTCGCTTGCGACCACGGTCAGCGTGGCCGTCTCCGACCTCGCGATCGTCGCCGGCAAGGGGTGCAGCGGCGCCGCCGGGACCGGCTGGTGCTGGCAACGGCCGCTGCCCCAGGGCAACGCCATCTTCGACTACGCCTTCGTCGACGACAGCCGAGGCTGGGCGGTCGGCGAAGGCGGCACCCTGCTCGCCACGGTCGATGCCGGGGTCAGCTGGAACGCCCAGGTCTCGGGCACCCGGCTCGACCTGGGCCGGGTCCACTTCGTGAGCGCCATGGTCGGCTGGGTGGCCGGCAGCAATGGCGAGGTGCTGAAGACCCTCGATGGCGGCGCCAGCTGGCAGCGGCTGAGCTACGGCCAGACCGAGCCGGCGCAGACGATCCGCGCCGCCGACGCCGACAACGCCTGGGTCACCAGCACCTACGGCAGCGCCTACGTCACCCGCGACGGCGGGTCGCAGTGGAGCCGGATCGTCGCGCCGAGCGGCGACTTCAAGCTCGCGATGGTCAGCGGCACCGACGTCTGGGCGCTGCCGTACTACAACGACGGCACCGCCAGGCTGGCCCATTCGGTCGACGGCGGCCTCGCCTGGACCGAGGTGGCCATGCCGCCGTTCGAGCCGGGCGCGACCAGCTCGCCGCGCGACCTGCAGTTCGCCGACGCGACGCACGGCCTGCTGGTCGGCACCGAGTTCGTGTTCGACCCGGTGGCCGGCGCCGACGTCACGCGCGAAGGCGTCTGGCTCACCGCCGACCGCGGCGTGTCATGGCAGCCGCTCACGCCGCCGGCGGGCAGCATGCCCGGCACGACCTACAAGCTGGTCGACGCGACGACGGTGTTCGCCTCCTCGGACATCACGCCGCTGCAGCGTACGAGCGACGGCGGCGCCACCTGGGAGCCGGTGCCGCTGCCGGTCGTCGCCGGCACCTTCATCGCCTTCTACGAGACCTTCACGGCGCAGCGGATCGTCGCCACCGACGGCCTGGGGCGCAGCTACCTGACGGTCGATGGCGGGGCGCACTGGGCGCTGCGCGGCGCCGGCGGTGCCGCCGCGGCGAGCGTGAGCAGCCTCTGGTTCTTCGACTCGCGCGAGGGCGTGGCGCTCGCCTACGACGGCAGCACGGTGCGTACCAGCGACGGCGGCCAGACCTGGACCGCGGGCATCGCCGCCGTCGCCGCCGGCTGGCGACGCGCCCAGTTCCTCGCCGACGCCAGCCTCGGCTGGGCGATCGCCGACAGCGGCGCGATCCATCGCTCGGCCGACAAGGGCCGCAGCTGGCAGGCGCCGCCGGCCTCGACCGGTGCCCTTCTGAGCAGCGTCACCGACTTCCACTTCTTCGACGCGCAGCGCGGCTGGGCAGTCTCGCCGTTCGGCTCGGCCGCCGGCCAGACCGCTTTCTACGCCAGCAGCGACGGCGGCCTCAGCTGGGAGTCGGTCGGCGGGGCCGGCATCCTCGGCGGCATCGTCGCGCTGCGCTTCGGCGACGCGTTGCACGGCGCGGCGGTCGGGCCGATCGGCATCGCCATGGTCACCGCCGACGGCGGCGCGACCTGGTCGCCACGGCCGACCGGGATCAACGCCAACCTGCGCCGGATCGCCTTCGCCAGCGCCTCGATCGCAGTGGCGGTGGGCGAGAACGGCGCGATCGTCCGCTCCACCGACCAAGGCCGGACCTGGACCCCGGTGACCAGCCCGACCACCCGCGGCCTGAACGACGTCCGCTTCGTGTCGGCCAGCGTCGGCCACGCCAGCGGCGAATTCGGCACCGTGCTGACCACTCGCGACGGCGGCCAGAGCTGGGCGCTCTCGCCGGCCGGGTTGCGTACCACCCTGCAAGCGGTCTTCTTCGTCGACGAGCAGACCGGCTGGATCGCCGGCGACAACGGCAACATCCTCGCCACCGCGAACGGCGGCCGCTGAGCCGCTCCGTCAGGAAGGCACGACCGGCGCGCCCGATTCCCCTCAAGCAGGGGCCGGGCACGGCCGATAGTTTCGAGAGAGCGTGATGCCCGAAGCTGCCGGTCGGCGTCGAAACGGCCCCGCTCTGCCGACCTGACCGAGACCCATGGCCGCTCCCGCAACCAGCATCGCCGCGACCGAGACCGGGCGCCCCTTCGGCCGCTTCGCCCTGCAGCGCGTGCTCGGCGAAGGCGCGCACGCCACGGTCTGGCTCGGCTTCGATCAGCGCCTCGAGCGCGAGGTCGCCGTCAAGCTGATGCGCTCCGACGCGGCGGCCGACCCGGTCGCGGTCGGCGAGTGGCTGCGCGAGGCGCGCAGCGTCAGCCGGCTCACCCATCCCAACATCGTCCCGGTGTTCGAGGCCGACGTGCACCGCGAGCAGCCTTACCTGGTGTTCGAGTACGTGCCCGGCCCGACCCTGGCCCAGCTCATCAAGGCGCGCGGCGCGTTGCCGGCGCACGAAGCGGCCTCGCTGATGCTCGGCGTGCTCGACGCGCTGCACGCCGCGCACGGCGCCGGCGTCGTCCACCGCGACCTCAAGCCGTCGAACGTGCTGGTCGGCCCGGGCGGCCGGGCCCGGGTGATGGACTTCGGCATCGCCGCCCAGCTGCACGACCCGCTCAGCGCCGACCTGATCGTCGGCACCCCGGGCTACATGTCGCCCGAGGCGACCCAGGGCGGCCTGCCGACCGCGGCGATGGACCTGTTCTCGGTCGGCCTGATGCTGGCCGAGGCCTTGAGCGGCAGGAAGCTGATCGCCGAGCGCGACCCCTACCAGGCGATGCGACGCGTTGCAAACGAAGACCTGGCGCTGCCCGAGGGCCTGTCGTCGGAAGTCAACGACGTCCTTCGCTCGGTGCTGCGGCGCGCCCTCGAGCGCGATCCGGCGCGGCGCTGGCAGAGCGCCGCCGCGTTCCGCGAAGCGCTCCAGGGCTGGCTGGTGCCGGAGCCAGCGGCCGGGGCGGGCGGCGAGCCTGGCCGCCCAGGCAGCGCCGGAAATGCCACGCTCGACTTCCTGCTGCGCCGGATGCGCCACAAGAGCGACTTCCCGGCGATGTCGGACTCGGTCGCGCGGATCCAGCGCATCGCCTCCCTGGAAGGTCAGAACCTCGCCAACCTGGCCGCCGAGATCCTCAAGGACGTGGCGCTGACGAACAAGCTGCTCCGCCTCGTCAACACCGTCACCTATTCGACCAACTCGGGAACCATCAGCACGGTGTCGCGGGCGATCGCCCTGGTCGGCTTCGCCGGCATCCGCAACATGGCGATGAGCGTCGTGCTGCTCGAGCACATGCACGACAAGGTGCACGCCAGCCAGCTCCAGGAGGAGTTCCTGCGCTCGTTGCTGGCCGGCATGCTGGCCGGCGAGCTGTGCATCGCCACGCGCGACAGCGAGGAAGCCTTCATCGGCGCCATGTTCCTGAACCTCGGCCGGCTGGTCACCGAGTTCTACCTGCCCGACGAAGCCCGCCAGATCCGCGGCATCGTCAGCGGCTCGCAGGGCACGGTGCCGGTCAGCGACGGCAGCGCCTCGGCGCAGGTGCTCGGCCTCAGCTTCGAGGCGCTCGGCATGGGCGTGGCCAAGGTCTGGGGCCTGCCGGCGGATCTCCAGGCCTGCATGCGCAAGCCGGTCGGCGCGGCGCCGGCTCGCCCGCCAGTCGCGCCGGTCGAGCGGATGCGCTGGCTCGCCCTGGCCGCCAACCAGGTCGCCGACGCCCTGTTCCGCCATGAGCCCGACCAGGCCGCGGCGCAGATCGCGCAGGTGGCCAAGCGCTACGCCGGCGCGCTCGGCGTCAGCCCGGAGCGCTTCGCGTCGGCCGCCGAAGGCTCGCAGCGCCAGCTGGCGCAGCGGGTCGAGGCGATGAGCCTGCAGCTCTCGCCGCATTCGCCGGCGCGCCGCCTGTTCACGGTCCGTCCCGAGCCCGAAGCGCCGGCCGAGACGCGCACGCTGCCGCGCACGGTGGCGGCGTTGGCGGCGGCGGCGGCGCCGGCCGACGCCACGATCGTCGAGGCGCGGCCGGCCGAGCGCCCGGTGCCGACGCCTTCCTGTGACCGGCTGGCCCAGGGCGTCCAGGACATCGCCGATGCGCTGGCCGGCGACTTCAGGCTCAACGACATCCTGCGCATGATCCTGGGCGCGATGCACGATGCGCTGGCCCTCAGCCATGTCGTGTTCTGCGTGCGCGACGCCCGCGGCGACGCGCTGACCGGGCGGTTCGGCCTGGGCGAGGGCAGCGATGCCCTGGTGGCGGCGTTCTCGGTGCCCCTGAAGGCGCACGCCGACCTGTTCACCGCGGTCTGCCTGAAGGGCGCCGACGCGCTGATCTCCCATGCCGCGTCACCCTCGATCGCCGCCCGGCTGCCGGCCTGGTATCGGCAGCGCTCCGGCGCGTCGGCCTTCCTGCTGCTGCCGGTGCTCCTGGACGGCGCGCCGATCGGGCTGATCTACGCCGACCGCGCCCCGGCCGGGCTGGTGCTCGCCGAACGCGAGCTGAAGCTG
The DNA here is from genome assembly GCA_040007855.1 of Caldimonas sp. GTDB lineage: Bacteria > Pseudomonadota > Gammaproteobacteria > Burkholderiales > Burkholderiaceae_C > Schlegelella_A. Next base: position 4,435 of record JBDTUG010000100.1, on the reverse strand, counting down.
TTGCGCACGCTGCGCAATCAGGGGGTGCTGGCGTTCCGGCAGGCCGGCTCGGCCGAGGCGCAGAAGCTCGCCTGAGCAGCGGCCACCGGCCGCCGCCCATTGCCGTTCACGGCTTGCTCGAACGGAGGGTCGCCGCCTGCCACTCGCCGGTCGAGCGCGCCTCGGCCCGGCGGTCGCGCGCCACGGCGATGTGCTGGCGGACGGATCGCGCGCCATCGATGGTGACGAGGTACCAGGCCACCGTGCCGCAGCCCGAGACCCGCCAGTCCTGTTCCACCCGCCGCGGGCTGCATTCGCGCCAGCCCCTCGGCCCGGGGGATGTTTCCCTTGCGCAGCAGACTGACCAGCAGCGGATAGCCCGTGCGCAGCCCCCCGCACGCGAACATCGAAACGTTGTCGACCACCGGGACGGCGAGGGCGACGCAGAAGCCGTTGTCGAGCGGCACGAGCAAGCTGTCCTTCATTTCGGGCGATCCGTCCTTCGCCGCGAGCAGGGCCTTCGCGATCGTCGCCGCGCCGTCGTCGGGTGCCGGTCCGACGATGACCGGCGTTTCCTGCCGGTTGCCGTTCCTGTGCCGGGTCGAATAGACGCACTGTTAACCGTCGATCCTGCCGGCGCCGGCCTTCGGCTCCATCGACGCCGTGGCGCGCCGGGCGGCCTTGCTCGCGCTCGCCAGTCCCAGCTCCAGCTCGTCTTCGAAGGAAAGCAGCAGGCAGGGATCGACGCGCTCGATCGCCAGCGTCGGCAAAGCGCAGAGTGCGAGCGCCAGGGCAGACGCCAGGCGACAGCAGGCGAAAGCGATCATCGGTCGACCTTCAGAGCAGCAGCGCACGCCAGCGGGATCTCGCGGGCCAGGAAGTCGTAGACCGTCCTGACCAGCGGGTTCGATCGTATCTCCCGGTGCACCGCCAGCCAGCACGGCAGCGCCGGAATCGCCAGCGCCGGCAGCACCCGCCGGACGCCGGGCCAGTGGCCGATCGCGTAGCCGGCGACGAAGCCCACCCCCGCGCCTTCGGCGACCAGCCGCGTGTACGCCACCTGGTCGTCGGTGCGAAAGGCGAAGTGCGAACGCGAGAGCGGCACGCCGAGCGTGGCGAAGCCGCGCAGGATCGAGTCGTCGCGGTCGAAGCCGATCAGGCGGTGCGCGAGCAGGTCGGCCGGCTGGCGCAGCGGCTGTGCCGTGGCGAGATAGGCCTGGTGCGCCGCGGCGACGATCTCGATCTCGCCGAGCTTCCTGGCGATCAGCGAGGCCTGCGCCGGCCGGACCATGCGCACCGCGATGTCGGCCTCGCGACGCAGCAGGTTGGTGAGCTGGTCCGAGGCGACCAGCTCGATCTCGATCTCCGGATGGCGGCGCTGCAGTTTCACCAGCACCGCCGGCAGCAGCCAGGTCGCCGCAACATGGCTGGTCGTGATGCGCACGCTGCCGCGCGTCGCCGAGCGCGCGCCGGCGACGCCGCGGGCGATCGCCAGGGCGCCCTCCTCCATCCGGCGCGCCGCCGCGGCGATGGCGTGCGCCGCGGCGGTCGGCATGACGCCGCGGCCGGTGCGCTCGAACAGCGGCGCGCCGAGCTGCGCCTCGAGCTCGGCGACGTGGCGGCTCAGGGTCGGCTGGCGGGCGCCGCTCCGGCGTGCCGCCGCGGTCAGGCTGCCGGCCTCGAGAACCGCGAGAAAGCTCCTCACGAGGCCCCAGTCGAAGCCTTCCAGCACTGCGTCATCCATGCGAAACTGTATAGCTGTATTGCCGATTATGGTATGGCCTTGCGAGCCGGCGGAAGCCACACTGACGGCATCGGCACCTCGCCGCCGCCCCCCTGAAGGATCGACCATGACTTCCGCTCCCCGCCGCGCCGTCCTCATCCTCGGCGCCAACGGCCGCTTCGGACTGGCCGCCGCGCAGGCCTTCGACGCCGCCGGCTGGACCGTGCACGCCCAGGTGCGGCGCGACGCCGCTGCCGACATGCCGGCGCGGGCCCGGCTGGTGCGCGCCGCGCTCGCCGAGCTGCCCGCGGCGCTGGCCGGCGAAGCCGCGCCCAGCGTCGTCGTCCACGCGCTCAACCCGATCTACACCCGCTGGGAGGCCGAGGCCCTGCCGCTGGCGCGCGCCGCCATGGACCTGGCCGAAACGCTCGGCGCCCGCTTCATGCTGCCCGGCAACGTCTACAACTTCGGCGCAGGCATGCCGGCGCTGATCGACGAGACGACGGCGCAGCGGCCGAGCACGGCCAAGGGGCGGCTGCGCGCCGCGATGGAGGCGGAGTTGCAGGCACGCGCGGCGTCCGGCCGGCTGCGCGCGACCGTCGTCACCGGCGGCGACTTCTTCGGCGCCGGCAGCGGCAGCTGGTTCGACCAGGCGCTCGTCAAGTCGATCGGTGCCGGCAAGCTGGTCTATCCGGGCCCGCTCGACGTCGTCCATGCCTGGACCTATCTGCCCGACTTCGCCGCCGCCTTCGTGGCGCTGGCGGCCGGCGACGCCGCGCCGTTCGAGCGCTTCCACTTCGCCGGCCATGCCCTGACCGGGCGCGAGTTCCTCGCCGCCACCGAGCAAGCAGCAGAATCGCTCGGCCGCGCGCCGGCGCGCGGCTGGCGCCACGGCGGCATGCCGTGGCCGGCGATCCGGGCGATCGGCCTGGTCGTGCCGCTGTACCGCGAGCTGGCGCGCATGGCCTACCTCTGGCGCGTCGCCCACGCCCTCGACGGCCGCAAGCTGGCAGCGCGCTGCCCGCAGCTCGCGAGCACGCCGATTGTCGAGGCGCTGCGCCGCAGCCTGGTCGCGCTGGCGCCGAATGCAGACAATGCCGCCGCATGGACGTCGCCACAGCCGACGCGATCGTCGTCGGCCTCGGGGCCGTCGGCAGCGCGGTCTGCCACCACCTGAGCCGGGCCGGCGCGCGCGTCGTCGGCATCGACCGCTTCCGGCCGCCGCACGACCAGGGCTCGAGCCACGGCCTGACCCGGATCACCCGGCTGGCGGTCGGCGAAGGGGCGGCGTTCGTGCCGCTGGTGCAGCGCTCGCACCAGCTCTGGCGCGAGCTCGAGGCGGCGAGCGGCGAGCGCCTCTATCGGCAGACTGGCGGGCTGATCATCGCCTCGGAGGCGGCCGACCGCGGCGCCTTCCACGGCCAGGCCAGCTTCTTCGCCCGCACGGTGGCGCTGGCGCAGCGCTTCGGCGTCGCCCACGAGCGGCTCGACGCGGCGGCGATCCGGGCCCGCTTCCCGGCCTTCCTCGCCGCCGACGACGAGTGCGGCTACCTCGAGCGCGATGCCGGCGCGCTTTTTCCCGAGCGCATCGTCGCCGCCCAGCTCGCCGAGGCGAGGCGGCACGGCGCCGTGCTGCGCCTCGACGAGCGCGTCCTGGCGATCGAGCCCGGCCCGGGTGCGGTGGCGGTGCGCACCGAGCGCGGCCGGCTCTCGGCGCCGCGCGTCGTGGTGACCGCCGGCGCCTGGCTGCCGGGCCTGGGCGATGCCGCGCTGGCCACCCGGCTGCGCGTGCTGCGCCAGGTGCTTTACTGGTTCGGCGTCGCCGAGCCGGCCCTCTATGCGCCCGAGCGCTGCCCGGTCTTCATCTGGATGCACGGCCCGGCGGCGAGCGACGCGATGTACGGCTTTCCGATGCTCGACGGCGTCGCCGGCGCCAAGGTGGCGAGCGAGCAGGACACGGTCGAGTCCGACCCCGACCGGGTCGAGCGCCGGGTCGCCGCCGAGGACGCGGCCGCGGTGTACGAGCGCCACGTGCGCGGCCGGCTGCGCGGCCTGAGCGCGCAGGTCGTGCGCAGCGCGACCTGCCTCTACACCAGCACCGCCGACGCCTCCTTCATCGTCGGCCCGCATCCGGACTCGGACGCGATCACCCTGGTCTCGGCCTGCTCCGGGCACGGCTTCAAGCACTCGGCCGCGCTCGGCGAGGCGATCGCCGAGACCGTGCTCGGCGCGCAGCCGCGTCTGTCGCTCGCAGCGTTCGCGCGGCCCGCCTGAGGCCGCGCCGGCGCTTCCCGGTTGCCGGGCGAACCCGGTCGTTCAGCCGGCCGGCCCGGCGCCTTAAAGTCACGCCTTCGATCCCCTCGTCCCGGAGACCCCCGATGCCTTCCATCCGCTTCATCGCCCGTCGCAACGGGCCGGCGCGCCGCGCGGCCCTCGCTTCGGCCCTCGCCCTGTGCCTGCTCGCTTCCCTGGCCGCGCCCGACGCCGCCGCCCAGGCCCGGAAGGACAGCGTCATCCTCGGCATGGTGCTCGAGCCCGCGCCCGGTCTCGATCCGACCATGGCACCGGCGGCGGCGATCGGCGAGGTCGTCCACATGAGCGTGCTGGAGGGCCTGACCAAGATCAACATGGACGGCAAGATCACGCCGCTGCTCGCCGAGAACTGGAGCACCGATCCGGACGGCAAGGTCTACACCTTCAAGCTGAGGAAGGGCGTGAAGTTCCACGACGGCG
>JBDTUG010000099.1:0-10832 GCA_040007855.1 Caldimonas sp. | reverse complement strand
TCGTGGCCACGCGCCGAGGTAGACGGTGTCGGCCGGCCCGTCGTAGTCGAGCCGGCGCGAGCGCGCGCCGCCGGCGACCCAGCGCGACTGGAACGCCGCCGCCACCGCCGCCTGCGTCGGCCCGGCGGCCGGATCGGCGACCGCGTGCCACGGCCCCCCGACGTTGTCGGCGCCGCTCGCCGCCAGTGCCTCCAGGCAATGCGCGACGTAGTCGGCCTCGTACTCGGTGTGAACGTCCATCCGGACGACGACCTCGCCGCTCGCCATCGCGAGGGCGCGGTTGAGGCCGGTCGAGACGATGCGGCCCGGGTTGTCGACGAAGGCGACGCGCGGATCGCGGGCCGCGATTTCGGCCAGCGCCCCGCGCGTGCCGTCGTCGCTCATCCCGTCGGCCACGACGAGCTCGAGCGTCCAGCCTGCAGGCAGCTGCTGCGCCAGCGCGCTCGCCGCGAAAGCCGCGATGTGCGAGCGCTCGTTGCGGCACGGCACGATGATGCTGACGCGCTGCGGCACCGTCATCGCGAATCGCTCCCGCGGGTGGCGGCGGCCACCTCGTCGATCACCGCCGCCCATGCGTCGATCTGGCGCTCGCGGCTGAACCCGGCGCGGCTGCGCGCGATCGCGGCGTGGCCGAGGCGGGCGCGCCGCGCCGGGTCGCGCAGCAGCTCGACGATCGCCCGCGCCAGCGCAGCGACGTCGTCGGGCGCGACGACGATTCCGGTCGCCTCGGTGACGATCTCGCGCGGCCCGGTCGGGCAGTCGAAGGCAACCGCCGGAACGCCGAGCGCCTGCGCCTCGAGCAGCGCCAGCGGCATGCCCTCGTAGCGCGACGAGAGGACGAACACCGCGGCGTCGCGGTAGAGCGCGGCAATGCGGTCGGTCGGCGCCGTCCAGTCGACGCTGGCGGCGACGCCGAGGCCGGCGGCAAGCGCCTCGAGCTCCCCCGTCAGCGGTCCCTCGCCGACGATGCGCAGACGTGCCTCCGGCATCTCGTCGATCACCTTGCGCCAGGCGCGGAGCAGCAGATCGAAGCCCTTCTGCGCGACATGCCGGCCGACCGCGAGGACGCGCGGCTCGCCGGGCAGGGCCGGCGCATCGGCGTGCAGCGACGAGGTGTTGCGGATCACCCGGGTTCGCGGATTCAGCGCCGCGAAGCGCGGCCGGTCGGCCTCGGTCAGGCTGACGACGGCGCCGACCTGCGGATAGATCGCGGCGCGCAGCCGCTGCCAGAGCCGGGAGCGCGCGGCGAAGTGGTTGTGATCGCAGCAGACGCTGCGTGCCCGCGCCGATCGCTTCCAGGCCAGCACCGAGCAGGCGCCGACCAGGCCGTTGTGGACGATCACCTCGGGCCGCTCGGCATCGACGATCCGGCCCAGCGCCCGGCCGACGATCCAGCGCGTCCGCAGCAGCGCCAGACTGCGCGCCGGCTGGCGGTGCGGCTCGTGGCGCAGCAGCGGCGCATCGGTGGCGACGACCCGGACGGCCGGATCGACCGGATAGATCACCTGCGCACGTGCGGTGTCGACATTGCCGAGCGTCACGTCCATGCCGCGCCGGGCCAGGTCGTTGCCGAGCTCGCAGACGAAGCGCTCGACGCCACCGGTGACGGCCAGGCTTTCGCAGAGCAGCAGCACGCGGATCGGCCGGGGCGGCGCGTTGCTCATCGCGGCGCGGCGCGCCGCAGCAGGTCGGCGAGGACGATGCGCTGGTAGTCGGGCGGCGGCAGGCCGACGCCGCTCGCTGCGAGCCCCCTGAGCCGCTCGCGCATCGCCCGCGCCGCATCGAGCAGGCCGAGCGCGGCGAGGGCCTGGCCGGCGCCGCCGGCGCTGCCGGGCGACTGCTGCTGCCCCGAAGCCCCCGGCTGTGGCGGCGCCAGCCAGGCCTGCTGCGCATAGTCCGATTGCTGCGGCGGCGGCATCGCCGCGACATCGGCGAGCTTCTTCGCGACGACGAGCATGTAGACCTCGTGGGCGTTGCGCAGCGTGACGCGGCGCCGCACCGCGAGAGGATCGACGACCTGCCACCAGTGCTTCGGGTCGGCCTTCTGGGCGAACCACACGCCGACCAGCGCGAAGCCGTTCTCCGGTCGGTAGAGGTTGAAGAAGAGCTCGGGCGAGAACTGGTAGAAGCCGTGGCCGGCCAGGTTGTTCGCCGGCAGCGAATGCAGGACGTGGCCGCCGACCCGGCACAGCGCGACGCAATTGCGCCAGGCGACCGGAAAGTCGAACACGTGCTCGAGGCAGCCGAAGTCGAGCACCGCGTCGTAGCCGCCCGCCCCGCCGCGCCCGGCCGGCCAGGGCAGGTTCATGTCGTGGACGACGGTCGCCTGTTCGTAGGGCGAGGCGTCGACCGAGTCGACCGTCACGGCGCCGAACCACTGCGCCATCAGCGGCTCGAAATAGCGCGCCCGCCCCGGCTCGGGTTCGGCTTGGCGCAGCGGCGGCAGGCCGCGCAACCGGCGATGCTGCTCGAGCTCGCGCGGGTCGACGAACAGCGCCTGGCGGCCGATGCCGATCGTCTGCTCGAACCGCGCGCCCCGGTCCTGGGCATGGCCGAGCAGGGCGAGGTTGTGCAGGTCGATGCCCATTGCGCCGGCCTCGCTCAGTGTGCCGCGCGGCGCAGCCGCGCTACGCCCATCAGCGCCAGTGCGACCAGGATCACGAGCAGCTCGACGCCGATCGCTGTCCAGGCCAGGCCGATCGCGCCGGCGGCGCCGCCGAAGGTCGCCGCCGCGGCGACGCCGGCGATGCCGCCGGCGATCATGGAGGCGCGATAGGCCGAGTCGTGCCGGCCGCTGCCGAGCATCCAGTAGCCGATGAACTTCCAGCCGAACAGCAGCGGCCAGAGCCAGGCGAGGACGGAAGCGACGGCGTGGATCCGCTGCACGTCGAGTCCGCCAGCGCGCGCCGCGATCAGCGGCTCGAGCGACGGCCAGGCGAGCTGCACCGCCAGCAACGTCAGCGCCCCGGCGACGCTGCCGAGCGCGGCCCAGCGGGCCGCGTACCAGAGGGCCCTGCGCGCGCTCTGGCCGAACAGGGCGACGATGCGCGGATAGACGAGCGAGTACACCGGGTCGGCACCGGCGAGCACGGCGCGGACGATCCGGTCGGCCATGTAGTAGACGCCGAGCTCGGGCTTGCTGAGCTGCGCCGATGCCGCCGCCGGCAAGGCCAGCGAATAGGCGGCGCCGGCGATCGAGACCGGCAGCATCTGCCAGCCCAGGCGAAGCCCGGGGCGGAGCGCCTGGCGCTCGACCAGCGAGCGGCCCGCGGCGACCTCGGCCAGGTCGTCGAGCAGCCAGCGCCAACCGAGCACGGCGAGCAGCAGCGAGGCGGCGAGCTGGAACACGACGAAGGCGAGCACGCTGTCGGCGAAGGCCCAGCAGGCGCCGATCAGCGCCGCGTAGACGCCGACCTCGACGCGCGACCAGCGGTTCAGCTGTTGCGTCGCCTGCAGGTACCAGGTAGCCGGGCAGCCGAAGGCGCAGGCCAGCGCCGCGATCGAGACCGCATCGGCGAGCACGTGGCGGGGCGGCTGCGACATGCCGAGCACGGCGACGAAAGCGAGCAGCACGGCCAGCAGGCAGAGCGCGAGCCGGGTCGTGAACACCTGCTGCGCGAGCTGCCACCGGCGCGGCGCGTCGGCGCTGACTGCGAGCCGGGTCGCCGCGGCCAGGAAGCCGCCTTCGACCAGGGTCGCGAGCAGGCCGGACCAGACCAGGATGAATCCGAGCCGGCCGAACTCCTCGGCGCCGAGCCGCGACGCGACGAGCGGCAGCACCAGCAGCGGGAAGACCAGCCGCACCGCCGCCGCGGCGTAGACCTGCGGCAACGCGGTCAGGAGGCGCGGCACGGTCATCGGCGGCCCGGAGCGCGCCGATGCCGGCAGGCGCCGTCCCGACCGCTTGTCGGCGTCACCGGCCGCCTTGCCTGATCGCCAGCTGCGCTGCGCAGTCGACGCGGTGCAGGAACGCCGATCAGGGCGAGCGCGGCGAGCCTCATGCTGCCACCGCGGTCGGCCAGCGCGGCGCGCCGCCGATCGGCGACGCGGGTCGGCTCGAGGCCGGCGCGGGCCAGGGCGCTCCTGATGATCTGCTTCATGGCAATCGGCGGCTCGGGTTCGGGCGCGGGCGGGGCCGCGTCGGGCCGGGGCTCACGCCCACCGCGCCGGCCGGCAAAGCCGCGCGATTGTGGCACCGGGGCGGCGTGCAGCCTCGTCGGGAGCACCCACGCGTCGGGCCGCGCCGTCATGCCTGCTCGGGCAGCGTCGGCACGGCATCGTGACCAACGCACGCATCGAGCAGGCCGGCCGCGGTCAGCTCCCAGGCCGAGGCGTCCTGCGCCGTCTGGAACGCGCGAAGCGTCGCCGCTTCGTCGCGCTGCAGCCGCTCGAGGGCATCGACCACCGCATCCGCGCTGCGCTCGGCGAGGAGCAGCGATTCGAGGCCGGAGCGGCGCATGAAGTCGCCGAGATCGCCGACGTCGGCACAGACGAACAGCCGGCCGTGCGCGAGCAGCGAGAAGAGCGCGCCCGACTGCGTCGCCTCGCGATAGGGCAGGAGGAAGACGAGCGGTCGCGCGAGCAGCGCGAGCAGGCGCGGCGCGGCCAGGAAGCCGTCTTCGACGCGGACGCCGAGTGCGGCGATCTCGTCGCGCAGCGGCTGCAGTTCGGCAGCCCAGGCGCCGTAGATCTCGAGGCCCAGCCCGGTGGCGCGAAAGCGCGGCGAGCGCGCGAGCTCGGCGAACAGCTCGATCCCCTTGTACGGCTTGACGGTGCTCCAGTAGACGAGCGCTTCCGGCGGGCCCTGAGCGGCATACCGCACCGGCGGCAATCCCGGGACGATCGGCGACACGCCGATCGGGAAGACCCGCGACCTGGCGCGAAAGCCTTCGCCGTAGCGGGCGATGAAGTCGTCGTGCGAGAAACGGCTGACGAAGATGAGCGTGCGCGCCAGCCGGGCGATCCGCTCGGTCGGCGCATGCCGGCGGCCTTCGAAGCCGTGCGGAACGGCGTTGTGCACGGTGTAGACCAGGCGATCGCGTAGCGCCCAGCAGAATGGCAACTCGATCGGCCACCATGCACTGAACTGGAGGTTGACGGCGGCGTAACGACGGCGCTGTCGCCACACGCCGACGAGCAGGGCCAGGTAAGCGAGCGCACCGCGCCAGCGCGGCGCCAAGGTCCTCGAGATCGCCCGGGCCCGCACGGTCACCCCCGGCAGGCGCGCCATCGCTTCCAGGAACTCGCCGTTGTAGCGGGTGCGCGAGCCGTGGAACTCGACCGCGGCGCCCTGCCCGGCCAGGACCCGGGCGACCTCGTAGTCGTACGGCAGGACGAACGATCCGCCGTCGACAACGGCGACCCGCACGGCCGCCGGGCGGCCGGCCGGGTCGGTGCCTCGATCAGTGCGCAAACCAGTAACGGCGGCCGAGCGTATAGGCGAGCGGGCCTTTGCGCTCGCCGAGGTCCCGGGCCGGATTGCCGCCGACGATGCGCCGTTCGGCGACGCTCTTCGTCACCACCGCGCCGGCCATCACCACCGCGCCGGCGCCGAGCTGCACGCCCGGCATGACCATCGCGCCGGCGAACAGGACCGCGTAGTCGCCGATCTCGACCGGCTTGCCGCGCGCCGCGAAGCCGGCATCGTGGACGTCGTGGCCGAGCGTGTAGATGCGCACGTCATGGGCGATCGAGACGTTCTCGCCGATCCCGATGCCGGCCCGGTTGTCGAGGTAGACGCCACGATTGACGAGCGTGCCGGCGCCGATCCTGAGCCGGCCGACATGGAAGAAGCGGACCCCGCCCTGCAACGTCGCCGAGGGCGCGATCTCGAACCGGCAGAGCCGGTACAGCAGCGGCCGGAGGGCGAACGGCAGGCAGCGGTGGACGAGGTTGATTGCCGCCAGGGCGAGGAAGTAGAGCTGCGCTCGAACCCGCCAGCGACCCGGCTCCACGGCTCACGCGCGCCCGGGAGAAGCGGTGCCCGGGAGGGTCCGGCCGACCGCGAAGTACTCCAGGCCCGCCTCGCGCATGACCGAGGGCTCGAACAGGTTGCGGCCGTCGAACACCACCGGCTCCTTCAGCGCGGTGCGGATCGCCGTCAGGTCGGGGCTGCGGAACGACTTCCATTCGGTGACGATGACCAGCGCGTCGGCGCCCTGGAGGGCCTCGTTCTGCGAGGCGCAGAAGGTCAGCCGCGCCAGGGCACGCGGACGGTCGCGGAAGTCGGCGGCCAGGCAGCTGCGCGCTTCGGCGAGGGCGACCGGGTCGAACAGCCGAAGGGCGGCGCCGCGCGCCAGCAGATCGGCGACGACGACCCGGCTCGGCGCTTCCCGCATGTCGTCGGTGTTCGGCTTGAACGCCAGGCCCCAGACGGCGAAGGTCCTGCCTTCGAGGCGCTCGCCGAAGCGGGCGACGATCTTGTCGACCAGGATCCGCTTCTGCGCGTCGTTGACCGCCTCGACCGCGGCGAGCACGCGCATCTCGCTGCCGTTTTCCTCGGCGGTCCGGCGCAGCGCCTTCACGTCCTTGGGAAAGCACGAGCCGCCGTAGCCGGTGCCGGCGTAGAGGAAGTCGTAGCCGATGCGCGGGTCCGAGCCGATGCCCTGGCGCACCGATTCGATGTCGGCGCCGACCCGGTCGGCCAGGTTCGCCATCTCGTTCATGAACGAGATGCGGGTCGCCAGCATCGCGTTGGCGGCGTACTTGGTGAACTCGGCCGAGCGCACGCCCATCACCAGGGTGCGCTCGTGGTGGCGGTTGAAGGGCGCGTACAGCGTCTTCATCAGCTGCAGGCCGCGCCGCCCCGGCTCGTCGTCGTCGACGCCTATGACGATCCGGTCGGGGCGCATGAAGTCCTGGACGGCGGCGCCTTCCTTCAGGAACTCGGGGTTGGAGAGCACGGTCAGCGACGCCCGCGGCGGCTTGCCGCCGTCGCCGCCGCCGTCGCCGACATCGCGGCACCGGGTCGCCAGTTCGCCCTCGATCGCCGCGCGCACCTTGTCGGCGGTGCCGACCGGGACCGTCGACTTGTCGACCACGACCTTGAAGCCGTCCATGTGGCGGCCGATGTTGCGCGCCGCAGCGAGGACGTGGCTGAGATCGGCCGAGCCATCTTCGCCCGACGGCGTGCCGACGGCGATGAACTGGACCTCGCCGTGCCGCACGCCGGCTGCGACGTCGCTCGAAAAGGTCAGCCGCCCGGCGCCGCGATTGCGCTGCACGATCTCCTCGAGGCCGGGTTCGTAGATCGGGATGCGACCGGCGTTCAGCGATTCGACCTTGCGCTCGTCGAGGTCGAGGCAGAACACGTCGTTGCCGACTTCGGCGAGGCAGGCGCCCGTGACCAGGCCGACATAGCCGGTGCCGATGATCGTGACTCTCATGGGCGAAGCATTCTAGGTGCCGACCCTCAGGCCGCCCGACCCGGACGAGACGACCCGAGCCCCTAGAATTTTCCGCTTCGAGGAGGACCATGGACGACGCCGACAACTCCCTCATCGCCGAGCGCCGCGCCAAGCTGGCGGCGATCCGCGCCCGCGGCGTTGCCTTTCCCAACGACTTCAAGCCGCGCCACCGCGCCAGCGAGCTGGCACGCAGGCACGGCCACCTCGACAACGAGGCGCTCGAGGCGCAGGGCATCGCCGTCTCGGTCGCCGGCCGGGTGATGCTCAAGCGCCTGATGGGCAAGGCGAGCTTCGCCACCCTGCAGGACGCGACCGGCCGGATCCAGCTGTTCGTCACCCGGGACGCGCTCGGCGAGGAAGGCTACGAGCACTTCAAGCACCTCGACCTCGGCGACATCGTCGGCGCCGAGGGGCAGCTCTTCAAGACCCGGACCGGCGAGCTCTCGGTCCGTGTCTCGGCGCTGCGCCTGCTGACCAAGAGCCTGCGCCCGCTGCCCGACAAGTTTCACGGCATGGCCGATCCGGAGCAGAAGTACCGGCACCGCTACATCGACCTGATCACCGACGATGCGGCGCGGGCCCGCTTCGTCGCGCGCAGCAAGGCGCTGTCGTCGATCCGCCGCTTCATGGTCGAGCACGGCTTCATGGAGGTCGAGACGCCGATGCTCCATCCGATCCCGGGCGGCGCGAACGCCAAGCCGTTCGTGACGCATCACAACGCGCTCGACCAGCAGATGTTCCTGCGCATCGCGCCCGAGCTCTACCTGAAGCGGCTCATCGTCGGCGGCTTCGAGCGGGTGTTCGAGATCAACCGGAGCTTTCGCAACGAAGGCATCTCGGTCCGGCACAACCCCGAATTCACGATGATGGAGTTCTACGCCGCCTGGTGGAACCACCACGACCTGATGGACTTCACCGAGGAGGTGTTGCGCCACGCCGCGCGCGAGGCCGCGGGCTCGGCGCGGCTGCAGTACGCCGAGCGCGAAGTCGACCTCGAGTCGAAGTTCGCGCGCATGACGGTGCGCGAATCGCTGGTCCGTCACGCCGGGTTGAGCGATGCCGAAGCCGGCGACGCCGGGGTGCTACGCAGCAAGCTCCAGGCGCTGCACGCGCCGGCCGCGGCCCACTGGAAGCTGCCCGAGTTGCAGTTCGGGCTGTTCGAGGCGGCGGTCGAAGCGCAGCTCTGGCAGCCGACCTTCATCGTCGACTACCCGGTCGAGGTCTCGCCGCTCGCCCGCGCCTCGGACGCCGACCCGTCGGTGACCGAGCGCTTCGAGCTGTTCATCACCGGCCGCGAGTACGCCAACGGCTTCTCCGAGCTGAACGACGCCGAGGATCAGGCGGCGCGTTTCCAGGCCCAGGCCGCGAACAAGGAAGCCGGCGACGAGGAAGCGATGTACTACGACGCCGACTTCATCCACGCCCTCGAGATCGGCATGCCGCCGACGGGAGGCTGCGGCATCGGCATCGACCGGCTGGTCATGCTGCTCACCGACTCGCCGAGCATCCGCGACGTGATCCTGTTTCCTTCCCTGCGCAACGAGAGCTGAGGGGCGGTCGAGGATCCGGGGCGTCTGGCCCTGCGTCTGCGGCGGCGGCTGCGGCGGCCGTGGCTTTGCGGGCTCGGCCTTCCGACGAGATCCCGGTCAACGGTGCTTGAACACCGCCTTCCGCTTGGCCAGGAACGCGTCCATCCCCTCGGTCTTGTCCTCGGTGCCGAACAGCGAGTGGAACAGGCGGCGCTCGTAGCTGATCCCGTCGGAGAGGGGGGTCTCGTAGGCGCGGTTGATCGCTTCCTTGGCCATCATCACGCTCGGGCCGCTGAAGGCGCAGATCGTCGCGGCGGCGGCCAGGGCGGTGTCGAGCAGCTCGGCCGCGGGCACCACGCGCGACACCAGGCCGGCGCGCTCGGCTTCGGCGGCGTCCATCATGCGCGCCGTCAGCACCATGTCCATCGCCTTGGCCTTGGAAACGGCGCGCGGCAGGCGCTGCGTGCCGCCGGCGCCGGGGATGATGCCGAGCTTGATCTCGGGCTGGCCGAACCTCGCGGTGTCGGCGGCGATGACGAAGTCGCACATCATCGCCAGCTCGCAGCCGCCGCCGAGGGCAAAGCCGGCCACCGCACCGATCACGGGCTTGCGCACCGAGCGGATCGTTTCCCAGTTGCGGCTGATCAGCCCCCGCGTGTAGGCGTCGACGAAGCCGTAGGGCTGCATCATGGCGATGTCGGCGCCGGCGGCGAAGGCCTTCTCGCTGCCGGTGAGGACGATGCAGCCGATCGCCGGGTCGGCGTCGAAGGCGAGCAGGGCGGCGCCGAGCTCGTCCATCAGGGTGTCGTTGAGGGCGTTGAGCTGCTTCGGGCGGTTGAGGGTGACGAGGCCGGTGCGGCGCTCGGCCTCGCCGCGCGTCTCGGTCAGGATGCATTCGTAGGTCATGGTCGTGCCTCAGCGGGGGAGGCGGCAATGATGCCGCCGTTCAGGACCCGGCGATCTCCGGCTTCTTCGCGATCAGCAGGTCGACGAAGGTGCCCGCCTCCTGCTCGATGTGGATGCGCACCGGCAGGAAGCGCAGCTCGGGCGCGAACCACATCTCGACCAGCCACTCGCCCGGCCGGCGCGCGCCGCGGCGCGGCTTGAGGTGGAAGGTGGCGAGCGGGCCGAACGAGGTGTGCAGCGTCTCTTCGCCGGCGACGTCGTAGGTCCAGCGGTTCAGGCTGCGCGGCAGGGCGAGCGGGAACTCGAAGCTGTTGCCGACGCGCAGCTGCTCCGGCTGGCTGCCGAACATCCAGGTGAACTGGATGAACTGGCTGGCCGTGTCCTGCACCCCCGCCAGCCGCTCGCGTTGCTGGCCGTTGCCGAGCAGCACGGTGTCTGGCGCGAACACGACGCTGACCCGCCTGCGGTCGCGGAACATCACCTGGGTGTCCTCGTCGTAGCGGTCGGGCACCAGCCCGCTCTCGGCGATCCGCCCTTCGCTGGTCATCCGGCGCGAGAAGATCGGCGCGAACTCCGGGCCGGCGAACAGGACCACGTTGACCTGGTAGCGCTCGCCGACGCGGATCCATTCCACCTCGGCGCGGCCGTCCAGCTCGCCGCGCCAGTAGCCGTTGAGGATGTAGCTGACCCGGGTCGCGGTCGGCCACACGAAGGCCTCCGCGGCGGGTGACGATGCCGGCGTCTCGGCGGGCAGCGCGGCGATCGGGGAGGACGCCGCGTCGGCCGGGTCGGCGGCAGCGAGGCGCGGCGTGGCACTGTCAGCAGGCGCCGAGCCGCTCGCCTGCGCCGCCTCCTCGGGAACCGACGCGGCGCCGGCCACCGACTCGGGCTCCGCGGCGGCCACCGGCCGCTCCTCGACCGCCGAGGCCGGCCTCGCGATGCTTCGCGGGGCCCGCGGTGTCGCCGACGGCGAGCGCGGCGCCGCCCGCGC
>JBDTUG010000098.1:0-10876 GCA_040007855.1 Caldimonas sp. | reverse complement strand
ACGTAGGGAAAGCTCGGCAGGTCGAACACCAGCATCACCATGCCCTTGATGCCGGGCGAGATGCGGAACTTGTCCGACGAGTGCCGGGTGTGCATCAGGAAGTCGCGGTAGAAGATGTTCTTGCCCTGCTTCTGCAGACCGAGCGCGCTGTAGATCTCGGAGCGGGGCTTTCTCGGCATCAGCGAACGCAGGAACTGCACGTAGGCCGAGGGCACCTCCATCGCCACCATGAAGTAGGCGCGGGCGAAGCTGAACACGAGCAGCAGCTCGTCTTCGCCGAACAGCGCGGTGTCGATCACCAACCCGCCCGAGCGGCCGTGCAGGATGGGCAGGGCGAACGGCGTCTCCTGGAAGCCGTTGATGATCTTGCCGACCAGGTAGGCGCCCTTGTTGCGGAAGAACAGCGACGACAGCACCTGGATCTGGAAGTTGGCGCGCATCGTGAAGTCGCCGAGCTGCTCGCTCACCGCCGCCATCACCGAGCCGACGTCGCGCTCCAGGTCCTCGAACTCGCGCGCCAGCCGGAAGTTGTCGACGATGCGCAGCCAGGTCACGGTCAGCGTGTCGCGGGTCGGGTAGTAGGCGCGGTAGGTGGGCAGCGCGGCCGGCTCGTTGTTCTCGATGTATTCGGTGGAGACGGCGGGGCGGACGAAGATGAAGTCGTTGTGGAAGTAGCTGCGGTGCAGGATCTTGGTTGTCACCGAGTTGAAGAAGGTCTCGGCCAGCTCGGGCTGGTAGTGGTCGATCAAGAGGCCGATGTAGTGCAGCTTGACCTGCTGCCACACGTCCATCGGCAGGGCCGAGGCCTCGAACTCGGTCTGCAGCCGCTCGGCCGCCTCGACGACGCGGGTGTCGTAGTACTCGATGCGCAGTACCTGGGCGCGCTGCTGGCCGTGCCAGTCGGCCGCCTCGAAGCGCGCCTGCGCCTCGGTGCTGGCCTGGCGGAAGAGGCGATAGTGGCGGTCGAAGCCCTCCATCATCGCCTGGGCGATCGCGAACGCGCGCGCGTCGGTGAGGGCGACCGGAAAGGCCGGCGCGTTCACGGCGCCGGCCTCGCCGCGTAGCGCCCGTGCAGCGCGGCGATCGCCTGCGCGTAGCAGGCCTCTACCTCATCGCGGCTCGTCACGGTGAAGCGCAGGTCCTCGAGCAGGCCGTTCTGCAGGCCGTAGAACCAGCCGTGCACGACCAGCGCCTGGCCGCGCCCCCAGACGTCGCGGACAACCGTCGTCTCGCAGACGTGGCGCGCCTGCTCGACGACGTTCAGCTCGCCGAGGGCATCGCCTCGGCGCCCCTCGTCGACCGTCGCCAGCCACTCGCCGTGCCGGTCGCGCACGTCCTGCACGTAGCGCAGCCAGTTGTCGGCCAGGCCGACCCGGCGGCCCTCGAGCGCGGCGAGCACGCCGCCGCAGCGCGAGTGGCCGACGACGATGATGTGGCCGACCTGCAGCACGTCGGCGGCGAACTGGATGACCGCCAGGCAGTTGAGGTCGCCGTGGGCGACGACGTTGGCGACGTTGCGGTGCACGAACAGCTCGCCCGGCAGCAGGTCGACCAGCTCGTTGGCCGGCACGCGGCTGTCGGCGCAGCCGATCCACAGGTACTGCGGCGCCTGCTGGGCGAGCAGGCGGGTGAAAAAGCCCGGCGAGCGCCGCTCCGTCGCCTCGGCCCAGCGGCGGTTGCGCTCGAACAGCTCGCCGAGCTGCGTGCTCATGGGAGTACACCGAAGGCGGCGCGACGACCGGCCGCGCACGCGGCGCCCGCTCCGGCACGGCGAAGGCGCGACGTCACGACGTGCTCCGGGCCTGGAGCAGGCGGTGCGCCTCGGCTTCCTGGGCGAGCACTTCGTCGAGCGTCATGCGCAGGTCGCCCAGGCGCTGCTCGAGCTGGGCCCGGTGGCGCGCCAGCACGCCGAGGAAGCGGCGCAGCTGCGGCCCGGTGTCGCGCCGCGATTCGTACATGTCGACCAGCTCCTTCACCTCGGAGAGCTTCAAGCCGAGGCGCTTGCCGCGCAGGGTCAGCTTGAGCCGGGTCCGGTCGCGCGCGCTGTAGATGCGGTTGCGGCCGGCGCGCTGCGGATCGAGCAGGCCGCGGTCTTCGTAGAAGCGGATTGCCCGCGTCGTCACGCCGAACTCGCGCGCCAGCTCGCCGATCGTGAAGCTCGGCCCCGGCTCGGCGCGAGCGGGCTGTCTGGGACGCGACAGGGCTGCTCCGGCGGACACCGCGAATACACTCCCGATTGACGTATACGTAAACCATGAAATTGTAGAGGGAACGCCGCGGATGAACGCGCTCGAGAGCCAGCTCGACTACCCCTTCGGCGAGACGCTGCCCGAACGCGGCTCCGCGCTCGAGGTCGCGCCCGGGGTGCAGTGGGTGCGGATGGGCCTGCCCTTCGCGCTCGACCACATCAACCTCTGGCTGCTGCGCGACGAGCAGGAGGACGACGACGGCGGCGTCCGCCAGGGCTGGACCCTGGTCGACTGCGGCATCGACGATGCCGCAACCCGCGCCGCCTGGGAGAACGTGTTCGCGACCCGGCTCGGCGGCCTGCCGGTGCTGCGCGTCATCGTCACCCACATGCACCCCGATCACATCGGCTGCGCCCACTGGCTGTGCGAGCGCTGGGGCGTGCGGCTGTGGATCAGCGCCACCGATTTCAACGTCGCCCGCCTGGCGAGCAGCGCCAGCGCCGGCTTCGGCGGTCCGCTCTCGGCCGCCTTCATGGCCGAGCACGGCCTGGCCGCCGATCCCGAGGCGGTGCACAAGGTCGGCGCGCGCAGCAACTACTACAAGAGCCTGGTGCCGGCGCTGCCGCTGGCCTACCGCCGCCTGCTCGACGGCGGCGAGGTCGCGATCGGCAGCGGCCCGGCGCGCAGCGCCTGGCGCTGCCACGCCGGCTTCGGCCATGCGCCCGAGCACATCGACCTGCACAACGCGATCCAAGGCGTGCTGATCAGCGGCGACATGGTGCTGCCGCGCATTTCCACCAACGTCAGCGTGATCGACATCGAGCCGGAGGCCGACTCGCTGAAGCTCTACCTCGATTCGATCGAGCGGATGCGCGCGATCCCGGCCGACGTGCTGGTCCTGCCGTCGCACGGCCGGCCGTTCCGCGGCCTGCACATCCGGATCGACCAGCTCCAGGCGCACCACGAGGCACGCTTCGCCGACGTCCTGGAAGCGCTGGCCGCGAAGGGCGCGCAAAGCGCGTTCGAGCTCGTCCCGGTGATCTTTCGGCGGCCGCTCGACCTGCACCAGATGACCTTCGCGATGGGCGAATCGATCGCCCACCTGCACGCGCTCTGGTTCGCCGGCAAGCTGAAGCGGCGGCTCGGCGCCGACGGCATCCACCGCTTCGAGCTGATCTCCGCCTGAGCCCGACGCCGAGGCCGGCAGCCGAGCGCGGGGCCCGGCCTCACTCCCATACGGCGAGCGGTTCGCTGCCGAGCCGGCGGCGCGCCGCCTCGTAGTCGGGCACCACGGAGCGGACCACGTTCCAGAACCTCGGGCTGTGGTTCATTTCGCGCAGGTGGGCGAGCTCGTGGGCGACGACGTAGTCGATGGTGGCGAGCGGGTAGTGGATCAGGCGCCAGTGCAGGCGGACCCGGCCCTGGGCATTGGCGCTGCCCCAGCGAGTGCTCGCCGACGAGAGCGAGAGCCGGGTCACGCGGACGCCGAGCCGGTCGGCGAAGTGAGCGCAGCGGGCTTCGAAGACGGCGCGGGCCTCGCGCTGCAGCCAGCTCTGCACGGCGTCGCGCAGGCGCTCGGCCGAGACGCCGGGTGGCAGGCCGATGCGCAGGCGGCGAACCGCGGCGCCGGGGGCCCCCGGTTCCCCAAGACCATCTGAGCCGCCTGGGGCGTCGCGGCCAGCGACACAGCCGGCATTGGCGGTGCCGTCGAGCACGACCTCGCCGGCCGCCAGCCCGTGCCGGGCGTCGAGGGCGATCCGGATCGGCGCGCCGAGGAACAGCAGCTCGGCGCCGTCGGCCCAGACGATCCGGCCGGCCTGCGCGCGCGCCGCGCGCTCGCTCTGTTCGGCGAGCTTGGCGGCGATCCAGGCGCCCTTCTCGCGCACCGCCACATCGATCTCGCGCAGCGCCACCCACTTCGGCGCGCTGACCGCCAGGCCCTCGGCGCCGACCACGAAGCCGATGCTGCGCCGGCGCGAGCGCTTGAGCAGGAAGGCGATGCGCCGGCCGTCGAGAACGAGCTCGCGGTTCGCGCACGGATGCCGGGACAGGTCGCCCGGCACCGGCGCCTCGGGCACCAGCGGGCGGTCCTCGTCGTCGAACAGGCCGCGCTGCAGCGCGTCGACGATCCGGCGCAGGCCGCGCACGATCGGCGAGCCGGTCGGTCGGGCCCGGTCGCGTGTCGCCGGCCCACTCGGCCCAAGCGATCCGTCCGACCCGCCCGGCCCGGGCGATCCGGCCGGCGGCGCCGGCGGCGCAGGGCCTCGCGATCGGCTCACCGGTAAGCCTCGGGATCGAGGCGGCGCATCTCGGCCTCGATCCAGGCCTCGACCTCGCGCATCAGCGAATCGGCGTCGCGGTCGGTCGACGGGATCGGCTTGCCGATCGACACGTCGATCACGCCAGGCCGCAGCACGAAGCTCTTGCGCGGCCAGCAGCGCGCCGAGGTCACGGCCACCGGCATCACCGGCCGGCCGGTCTCGACCGCGAGCCGGGTGCCGCCGTTCTTGTACTTGCCCTGGCTGCCACGCGGCGTGCGCGTGCCTTCCGGGAACATGATCACCCAGTTGCCCTGGGCCATGAAGCGGCGTCCCTGCTCGGCGACCTTCGACCACGCCTCGCTGCGCTTGCTGCGGTCGATGTGGATCAGGTCCATGCGCGCCATCGCCCAGCCGAAGAACGGGATCCAGAGCAGCTCGCGCTTGAACACGTAGCAGAGCGGATGCGGCATCAGGGTCGGGAAGGCGAAGGTCTCCCATGCCGACTGGTGCTTGGAGAGCAGCACCACCGGGGAGTCGGGCAGGTTCTCGCGGCCCTGGACGCGCGCCTGTACCCCGCAGATGACGCGCGCGCCCCAGACCGAGAGGCCGAGCCAGCCGGCGCAGACCCAGTAGAGCCGCTCGCCGCGGACGAAGATCGAATAGAGGACTGCGACCGTCGCCCAGGGGATGATGGTCACGGCCAGGAACACGAAGTAGAGCGCCGAGCGGGCAACAGCGAGGGCGCGGCCCATCACAGCATGCCGAACACCGAATCGGGCTCGGCCGCGTCGCCGCGCTCGATCCGTTCGTCGTGCAGCAGGGCGTGGGCGAAGGCGGCGAGGTCGGCATGGATGCGCACCTCTGGCACCGCGCTCTGCACCGCGACGATCTCCGCCTCGTCGAGCCGGGCGCCCTTGCCGGTGCGCACGAAATGCGGCTTGCAGCCGACCGCCACGCCGGCCTGCAGGTCGCGCATCGAATCGCCGACCAGGTGCGCTTCGGTGAGGTCGATCCCGTAACGCTCGCCGATCGTCTCGAACAGGCCGGGCAGGGGCTTCCTGCAGCGGCAGCCGTCGTCGGGGCCGTGCGGGCAGAAAAACACCGCGTCGATCCGGCCGCCCACCTCGGCGAGCTCGCGGTTCATGCGCGCATGAATCGCATTGAGGGCGGCCATGTCGAACAGGCCGCGCGCCAGGCCCGACTGGTTGCTGGCGATCACGGCGTGCCAGCCGGCATGGTTGAGGCGGGCGATCGCCTCGAGCGCGCCCGGCAGCGCCACCCATTCGTCGGCCGACTTCACGTAGTCGTCGCGATCCTCGTTGATCGTGCCGTCGCGGTCGAGGATGACGAGCTTCATCGGCAGGATTCTGGGCCCGCTCAGGCGGCCAGTCGCGACAGATCGGCGACGCGGTTCATCGCCAGGTGCAGCCGGCCGAGCAAGGCGAGGCGATTGGCGCGCAGGCCCGGATCGTCGACGTTGACCATGACGGTGTCGAAAAAGGCGTCGACCGGGGCGCGCAGCGCGGCCAGGGCGAGCAGCGAGGCGGTGTAGTCGCGCGCCGCGAGCGCCGTGTCCGAGCGAGCGGCCACCTCGCGCAGGGCAGCGTCGAGAGCCGCTTCGGCCGGCTCGCGCAGGAGCGCCGGATCGACCGCGCTGCCGGCCGCTTCGGCCGACTTCCGGAGGATGTTGCCGACCCGCTTGTTGGCCGCGGCCAGCGCTACCGCCTCCGGCAGTTCGGCGAAGCGGCGCAGCGCGGCGAGGCGCGGCTCGAGCTCGGCGAGGGCGACGAACCGGTCGTCGGCGAGCACCGCCGCGATCTCGCCGACGGCATAGCCGCGCTCGCCCAGCAAGGCGGCCATGCGGTCGGCGAAGAAGGCGAGCAACTGGGCGCGCACGACCGGAACGGTGCCGCCCGGGCCCGGCCGCGCGGCGCCGGCAGCCGCCGGCCAGTCGGGCGCCTTCAGGGCGGCGTCGAGCGCGCGGTCGAGCGGCAGCCCCGGCAGCCGCTCGGCGAGGATGCGCAGCACGCCGAGCGCGTGGCGGCGCAAGGCGAACGGATCCTTGTCGCCGGTCGGCAGCTGATCGATGCCGAACAGGCCGATCAAGGTCTCGAGCTTGTCGGCGACCGCGACGATCGCGCCGGCGGCGTTGCGCGGCAGCGCGTCGCCGGCGAAGCGCGGCTTGTAGTGGTCCTCGATCGCCACGGCGACCTCGGGGTCCTCGCCGTCGTTGATCGCGTAGTAGCGCCCCATCACGCCCTGCAGCTCGGGGAACTCGCCGACCATGTCGGTGACCAGGTCGGCCTTGGCGAGCTGTGCCGCCCGGTCGGCCTGGCCGGCCAGCTCGGCGCCGGCTGCACCGCCTCCGGCCGCGCCGCCGAGCGCCGCCGCGAGCGCGCCGGCGATCGCCCGGACGCGCCGCGAGCGCTCGCCCTGGCTGCCCAGCTTGCCGTGGTACACGATCCGGTCGAGCCGGCCGAGACGGGACGACAGTGTCGTCAGCCGGTCCTGGTCGTAGAAGAACCTGGCGTCGGCCAGGCGCGGCCGGACGACCCGCTCGTTGCCCTCGATCACCCGCGACGGATCGGCCGGCGTGATGTTGCTGACGACCAGGAAGGCGTTCGTCAGCGCGCCGCCCGGATCGACGAGCGGGAAGTACTTCTGGTTCGCCTTCATCGTCAGCACCAGGCACTCGGACGGCACCTCGAGGAAGCCGGCGTCAAACTCGCAAGCGAGCACGTTCGGCCGCTCGACCAGGCCGGTCACCTCGTCGAGCAGGGCCGGGTCGTCGAGCACGACCAGCCCGGCGGCGGCGGCGGCGGCGCGCAGCTGGCGGACGATCTCGGCGCGACGTTCGGCGAAGCCGGCGATGACCGCGCCTTCGTCGCGCAGCTGCGCCTGGTAGCTGCCTGCATCGCGAAGCTCGATCCGGCGCTGCGTCGCCTCGAAGCGATGGCCATGGGTGATCCGACCGGCTTCGAGCCCGAGCGCCGTGACCGGCACGACCTCGGTGCCGTGCAGCGCGACCAGTCCATGCCCTGGGCGGACGAACTGAACGGTCTTCCAGCCATCCGCGAGCTGGTACTTCATGACCTTCGCAATGGGCAGGGCCGCCAATGCGTCGTCGAGCGCGCCTTGCAAACCGACCTGCAGTGCGCTGCCTTTTGCGAGCCGGCGCAGGAACAGCGATTCGGCCTTGCCTTCCCCATCGAGGTACAGGCGATCGGGGCCGTCCTCGACTGAGCGCAAGCTGCCGACCCAACGGTCGGCGAGCGTCTCACGTCCGTCCTTGGCGAGACGCTTGCGCAAGGCGTCGGTTGGCTTGCCGTCCGCGGTACGGGCAACAGCCGCCGGCATCAACTTCGTCACAAGCTCCTGGTCGACAGCTACCGCCGCGACGTCGGTCAGGTGCAGTGCAAGCCGCCGAGGCGTGGCGAACGCCGTTGCGACGGACTCGCCACTCGCCAGGCTTCGCGTCGTCAATCCGCCGGCAAGCCCCGCGGCGAAGGCTTCGCCGATTCGTTTCAACGACTTCGGCGGCAGCTCCTCGACGAACAGCTCGACCAGCAGATCCTTCCTCGGGCTCATGCCGCCCTCTTCTTCTCGAGCTGCGCGATCACCTCGTCGGCCCAGGCCTTCGGCGCCATCGGAAAGCCGAGCCGCGCCCGGCTCTCGAGGTAGCTCTGGGCGACGCTCCTCGCGAGGTTCCTGATCCGGCCGATGTAGGCGGCGCGCTCGGTGACGCTGATCGCGCCGCGCGCGTCGAGCAGGTTGAAGCTGTGCGCCGCCTTCAGCAGCTGCTCGTACGCGGGCAGCGCCAGCGAATCGGCCATCAGCGCCGTCGCCCTGCGTTCGTGCGCGGCAAAGGCGGCGAGCAGGAACTCGACGTCGCTCTTCTCGAAGTTGTAGGTGCTCTGCTCGACCTCGTTCTGGTGGTAGACGTCGGCGTAGGTGAGGCCCTCGGTCCACTGCAGCTTGTAGACGTTGTCGACGCCCTGCAGGTACATCGCGAGCCGCTCGAGACCGTAGGTGATCTCGCCGGTGATCGGCTTGCAGTCGATGCCGCCGACCTGCTGGAAGTAGGTGAACTGCGTCACCTCCATGCCGTTCAGCCAGACCTCCCAGCCGAGGCCCCAGGCGCCGAGCGTCGGGTTCTCCCAATCGTCCTCGACGAAGCGGACGTCGTTGGCCTTCAGGTCGAAGCCGAGCGCCTCGAGCGAGCCGAGGTAGAGGTCGAGGATGTCGGCCGGCGCGGGCTTGAGCACCACCTGGTACTGGTAGTAGTGCTGCAGCCGGTTCGGGTTCTGGCCGTAGCGCCCGTCCTTCGGGCGCCGGCTCGGCTGCACGTAGGCCGCCTTCCACGGCTCGGGGCCGAGCGCGCGCAGGAAGGTCGCGGTGTGGCTGGTGCCGGCGCCGACTTCCATGTCGTACGGCTGGAGCAGGGCGCAGCCGTGCGCCGACCAGTAGGTCTGCAGGCGGACGATGATGTCTTGGAAGGAGAGCATCGGAGCGGGGTCGGGGTTTCGGCGGGCCCGTCCCGACGCGGGCGTGCTCTTCGACGAGCGGCGATTTTAGGGGCGGCGTCGCCGCGCGATCGCGACCAGCAGCACCGCCACGCCGACGCCGAACAGGGGCCACAGGCCGAACCGCCCGGCCCAGGCGGCGAACGGCGTCAGGCCGCTGCGCCCCTCGACGGTCGCGTCGAGCACGCCGCGCTGGAAGGGCGCCAGCGCGTGCGTGACGACACCGCGGTGATCGATCACCGCGGTGGCGCCGGTGTTGGTGGCGCGGATCATCGGCCGCTGCAGCTCGAGCGTGCGCATGCGCGAGATCTGCAGGTGCTGGGCGACCGCGATCGTCTCGCCGAACCAGCCGATGTTGCTGATGTTGGCCAGGATCGTCGGCGCCGACGCCGGCGGGACGAAGCGCGCCGCGAGCTCCTCGCCGAACAGGTCCTCGTAGCAGATGTTCGGCGCGACCCGCTCGCCCTTGACGGCGAACGACGGCGCCGCCATCAGCCCGCGGTTGAAGTCGCCGAGCGGGATGTCCATGAGCTCGGTGAACCAGCGAAAGCCGCGCGGAATGAACTCGCCGAACGGGACCAGATGATGCTTGTCGTAGCGATAGAAGCCGCCCGGCAGCCCGGCGGTGGCGGCGGAGATGCCGGCTGCCGAGTTGGTGTAGCCGCTCGCCTCGTCGCCGAGCGGCAGGCCGACGATCGCCGCCCGTCCCGGCGCGCGAAAGCGCCCGAGCTCGCGTTGCCACCAGGCCGGGTCGAGCTGGCTGGGCAGTAGCGGAATGACGGTCTCGGGGCCGACCACGAGGTCGCCCTGCGCGGCTTCGAGCTGCGCCGCCGTGCGCTCGAGCGCCTCCGGAACGAAGCGGGCGGCGAACTTCTCCTGCTGGGGCACGTTGCCCTGCAGCAGGGTGACCGAGAGAGTGCCGGTCGGCCGGGTGAAGTCGACCCGGCCGGCGAGCGCGCCGACCGCGCACGCCGCCAGCAGCGCCAGGCCGGGCGCCCGCCAGGCCCGCGCCGTCGCCAGCGGGCTGAAGCCGAACGCCGCGGCCAGCCCGGCCGCGAACGCGCCGACCCCGTACACGCCGAGCCAGGATGCGAAGCCGCCGAGCGGCGAGTCGATCTGCGCGTAGCCGCTCGCGACCCACGGGAAGCCGGTGAAGACGACCCCCCGGGCCAGCTCGGCAAGCAGCCAGACGGCGGCGAACAGCGCCGCCCCGGCCAGTGGCGAGCGGCCGCGCCAGCGTGACACCGCCGCCATCGCCGCGGCCAGGTAGAGCGAGAGGAAGCTCGACAGGGCGAACACGGCGAGCGCGGCGAGCCAGGCCGGCAGGCCGCCGAACCGGTGCATGCTGACGAACATCCACCAGGTTCCGGCGCA
The DNA here is from genome assembly GCA_040007855.1 of Caldimonas sp. Lineage (GTDB taxonomy): Bacteria > Pseudomonadota > Gammaproteobacteria > Burkholderiales > Burkholderiaceae_C > Schlegelella_A. The sequence continues at coordinate 529 of JBDTUG010000098.1, read as the reverse complement.
CAGCCAGGCGGTGCCGAACAGGAAGCCCAGGCAGGCGGCGCGGCCGGGCGACGCCGCGCCGACCCGCCAGGCGAGCACCGCGACCGCCAGCATCTGCAGCGGCCAGAAGGCGGTGTGGACGAAGGCGAGGGTCTGCCCGGCGCCGAGGGCGGCGACCAGGAGGGCGTCGGCAAGAAGTGGCAGCCGCCCGTTCGCGGTCAAGCGCCGTCCGACCCGAGCGCTTCTTCGGCGGCGCGGGTCACCTTGAACCAGCGCACCGCGCCGCCGCGCGCCAGCATCACCGTGAAGACGAGGCCGGCCACGGTGACCGGCTCGCCGCGCCGCGGCACCCGTCCCAGTTCCTGGGCGACCAGGCCGCCGATGGTGTCGAACTCGTCGGTCGGCAGGTCGATGTCGAAGAATCCGTTGACAGCGGCAACCGGGGTGTCGCCGGCGACGCGCTGGCCGCCGTCGGCCAGGGTGTAGATGCCGCTTTCGCCGTCCTTGTCGTCGAACTCGTCCTCGATCTCGCCGACGATCTCCTCGAGCA
>JBDTUG010000097.1:0-11003 GCA_040007855.1 Caldimonas sp. | reverse complement strand
CCACCCGGGCACGACGCTGCGCCAGGCCGAGCAGATGATGATCTACCAGGGCGTGCGGATGCTCTTCGTCGTCACCGACATGCCGTCGATCGAGGGCCTGATCACGACCACCGATCTGCACGGCGACAAGCAGATGCGGGTCGGTCACGAGCGCAACCTGCGCTACGACGACCTGTCGGTGGCCGACGTGATGACCGAGCTCGCCAGGCTGGACGCGGTCGACTACGAGAGCATCCGGACCGCGGCGGTCGGCAACGCCCTCGCCACGCTGCAGCGGCTCGGCCGCAACCACCTGCTCGTCGTCGAGGCCGCCCGGGCGCAGACGCCGCGCCGGGTGCGCGGCGTGATCTCGCTGTCGCAGATCGCCCGGCAGCTGGGAACGTCGATCGACATCACGCCGATCGCCAGCAGCTTCGCCGAGATCGAGCGCGCGCTCGGCTGAGGTACCGCCGCGCGAACGGGACCCGGTCACCGGGGAGCGCGGCGCCTGGGGCCGCACCGGCGCGACACTTCACAACGCTTAAGGCCGGATTCATGCCGGCAAAGGACGGCAAAGGGGATGCGGGCCGACAGTTGAGCCATCGAACGAGACGATGCATCAACCCCCTCAGGAGCCCACCATGAACGCCCTCTCCCTCACCGGCCGCCTGTTCTCCGCCGCCACCGCCGCCACCATCACCGTGGCCCTGCTCAGCGCCACCTACGCGATCGCCGAGCCGCAGCGCAGCACGCTGATCGCCAAGATCGAGCACTCGCAGCAGGCCCCGGCGCCGATCGCCCTGGCGCTGGCCGTGACCGGCAGCGCCAAGGTACGCAAGTGAGAGACAGCGCGGAAGAGACAGCGCGGCCTGCGCGTCATGCCGCCGCCTTCAGCGCATGGATCGGAACGGCCGCCGCGCTGCCCGGCAGGGCGAGAGGCGACAGCGCGCCGGTGGCGACCCGGCCGGCCAGCGCCGCATGCGTCGCCGCGTCGATCAGCACCGTGCCGGCGACCTGCTCGCTCGCCAGGGCCTCCAGCCGAGCTGCGCGCTGCACCGCCGCGCCGACGCACACCCAGGCGGCGCGCCGCGGCGTGCCGGCCTGGCCCGTCACCACCGCGCCGCCGGCGATGCCGACGGCCAGCGCGATCGGCGCCTTGCCGAGCGCGGCCCGCTCGGCGTTGAAGCCGGCCACCAGCTCGCCCATTTCCTGCGCTGCCTGCACGGCCGACGCCGCTGACTCCGCGACGCCGCCCGCGCCCGGCCCGGCAGCGCCGAACACGGCCGCGAGGCTGTCGCCGGCGATCTGGGTGACGACGCCGCCCTGCCCCTCGATGGCGTCGAGCATCAGCGTGGTCCAGCTGCTCAACAGCTCGAGCGTCTCCTGCGCCGGCTGCTGCGCCGCCAGCGCGTCGACGTCGCGCAGCCGGGCGGCCAGCAGGGTCGCCTCGCTTTGGCGACCGCCGGCCACCTCGGCGTCCGGGTGCCGGCCTTGCGGCAGGTCGGGCGCCAGCCGCGCGAGCAGCTCGCGCTGCCGGTCGCGCAGGTGCTTGCGTTCCAGGCTCGAATCGACCCGCGCCTTCAGCAGCACCGGGTTGACCGGCTTGTGCAGGTAGTCGTCGGCACCCAGCTCGATGCAGCGCGCCACCTGCGCCACGCCTTCGAGCGAGCTGGTGACGATCACCGGCAGCTCGCGCAGGGCCGGATCGGCAGCGCGCTGCTCGAGCAGGCTGAAGCCGTCGAGCTCGGGCATCTCCAGGTCGAGCAGCAGCAGGTCGAAGCGCTCGGCGCGCAGCTTGTCGAGCGCGGTCCGGCCGTTCTCGGCGCTCGCCACCTCGTGGCCCATCAGCTCGAGCGAGCGGCAGAGCAGCAGCCGGTTGACCTTGTTGTCGTCAGCGACGAGGAGACGGCACTTGCCCGAGGCGGCGGCAGCCGGGCGCTCCTGCGGGCGCGGCACCATCGCTTCGACCTTCCCCGACGCCCCGCCCTGCGTCACGCCGCCCTGCGTCATGCCGGCCGAAGCCGACGCCGACTCGCCCGACGCTGCAGCAGGCGCGGCCACGGCGACGGTGAACTGGTAGCCGCGCCCCGGCACAGTCGCGATCGCCTGCGCGCCCAGCACCTTGCGCAAGGCCGAGATCTGCACCTGCAGGTTGTTGTCTTCGACCACCAGGCCGGGCCAGACGACGTCGATCAGCTCGTCCTTGGGCACGACGCGGTCGCGCCGGGCGACCAGCGCCGCCAGCAGGTCGAAGGCGCGGCTGCCCAGCGCCACCGCCTGGCCGTCGACACGCAGGCGCCGCTCGGCGGTGAGGATCTCGAAGCGGCCGAACTGCCCGGCCGTACCGGGCGCAGAGGCAGCGCTGCTCATGGGCGGGCCAGCGCCTGCAGGGCCGCAAGGGTGATCCGCAATTCCTCGGCCAGGGCGTCGATGGCGTGCCCATCGACCGGCATGCCGCCGAGCTCGAGGTCGCGCGCCAGCACCGCCAGCCGGATGGCGCCGAAGGTGCTGCTGTTGCTCTTGAGCGAGTGCGCGGCACGGCGAAAGCGCTCGGCCGCGCCGGCCGCCAGGGCGCTGCGCAGCTCGGCAAGCAGCGGCGGCGCCTCCTCGGCGAAGGTATCCACCAGTTCGGCCACGAAGTCGGCGCCGGCGTTGGCCTGCAACTCGTCGAAGGTGTGCGGGTCGATCACGGCGGCGCTCATGGCATCGGCTCCTTGGCTTCGCGGCGGGTTTCGGTCCGGGTGAGCGCGGCGACCAGCTCGTCGACCCGGATCGGCTTGGTGACGTAGTCGTCCATGCCGGCGGCGAGGCAGGCCTCGCGGTCGCCCTGCATGGCGTTGGCCGTCATGGCGACGATGCGCGGTCGTTCGTCCGGCGGCCACCTGGCGGTGATGAGGCGCGACGCCTCGAGCCCGTCCATCTCCGGCATCTGCACGTCCATCAGCACCACGTCGTAGGGCTGGCGCTCGATGCTCTCGAGCGCCTCGCGGCCGTTGCGCGCGAGGTCGGCGTGGTAGCCCATCTGCTCGAGCAGGCGCAGCGCCAGCTTCTGGTTCACGAGGTTGTCCTCGGCGAGCAGGATGCGCAACGGGTGGCGCTGCGCCAGGCCCGGGTCGGTGCCGGCCTTGGCGCGTGGCGCAGCCGTCGCCGGCGCCGGCGCGGCGCCCGCGACGGCCGGCGCCCGCACCGTGCAGAAGAAGCTCGACCCCTGATCGGGACCGGCGCTGCGCACGCCGATCGTGCCGCCCATCAGCTCGGCGAGCTTCTTGCTGATCGCCAGGCCGAGGCCGGTGCCGCCGTACTTGCGGGTGGTCGAGCTGTCGGCCTGGCTGAAGCTCTGGAACAGCCGGGCGATGCCCGCTTCGCCGAGGCCGATGCCGGTGTCGCGCACCGTGAAGCGCAGCACGTCGCCGGCGCCCGCCTGCACCGTCAGCACAACCTCGCCGTGCTCGGTGAACTTGACCGCATTCGAGAGCAAGTTGAGCAGGATCTGGCGCAGCCGAGTCACGTCGCCCAGCACCGCGACCGGGACCGGCTCTTCGATCACGCAGGAGAGGGCCAGCCCCTTCTCCCGGGCGCGCGGCGCGACCAGGTCGAGCGCCGCCTCGACGCACCCGCGCAGGTCGAAGGGCTGCGCCTCCACGTCCATCCGGCCCGCCTCGATCTTCGAGAAGTCGAGGATGTCGTTGATGATCCTCAGGAGGGCATCGCCGCTGTCGCGGATGGTGGTGGCGTAGTCGCGCTGCTCGGCGTTCAGCGGCGTATCGAGGAGCAGCCCGCTCATGCCGATCACCGCGTTCATCGGCGTGCGGATCTCGTGGCTCATGGTCGCGAGGAACGCGCTCTTGGCCTCGTTGGCCGACTCGGCCAGCTCGCGCGCCCGCTGCTCGGCCGCCATCTTGTCCTCGAGCAGCTGCCGGTTGACCCGCTGCGCGTCGGCCTGCAGGTCTTCGTCGAGCTTGCGCACCGTGGCGGCGATGCTGCGCTCTTCGTCGGGCCGGTACTGGCGGCCGTCGGGCCGGGTGCCCAGCAGCAGCCACGCCGACAGCCGGTCGCGGTGGACGATCGGCGCCAACGTCGCGTACTCGCCGGCCCACTCGCGCCACGCCTTGGGCAAGCGCCCCTCGGTCACGCGCTCCCGGTCGTCGGCGTCGAGGACGAGCCGCGCCGGGGCGCCGTCCAGGTTGCCGGTGAGCCGCTCGCCGGCGGCGTCGCGGCACGCGTAGAACGCGCTCCCCGCGCCGTTCGCATAGGCGCCCAGCGCCTGCAGGTAGTGCCGGATCAGCGGTTCTTCGCCGTGCACCTCGGCCGCCGCGGCCACCGCCTGCCGGAGCGCCGCGTCGGTCGCGCGCCAGCGCGGATAGAGCAGCCGCTGCACGGCGCGCTCGGCGAGGGCGCGCAGCGGGCCGAAGCACACGATCATGATGGCGCCGGTGAGCAGGCCGCTCGTCAGCAGGTCGCCCCGCCCGGGCGCGTCGAGCCAGGGCGCCAGGGCGGCGTGCACGCTCATTGCCACCGCCAGCAAGGCGAAGCCGAGCACGAGGTGCACGCTCAGGCGGTTCAGGGCGAAGCCGAGGTCGATCACGCGGTGCCGCAGCAGCGCCCAGCCCATGCCGGCGATTCCGGCGAACGAGACGGCGGGGGCGAACACCTCGAAGGCGGGGCCCAGGCCCACCCCGCGCAACCAGACCACCGCGGCATCGGGCACTGAATTCACCGCGCCAACCATGCCGATGCAGACCAGGAACCAGTTCAGTCGCTCGCGGCTGTCGCCGGTCGCGTGGCCGCGCGACCACCAGAGGGCCGGCAGGGCGATCGCCAGGCCGACGACGGCCAACAGGTCGGCAAACGGCAGCGCCTGCAGCGCCGCGCGCAGCGGCCCGGGCAGCAGCTCGAGCACGCCGAACGGGACCAGCGACCAGTGGGCGACGCTGGCCAGCGCGTAGACGGCGAAGACGCGACGAACCCAGGGCCGGGTCCAGGGCGAGCGCCCGCCCGGATAGCCGAGACAGAAGTAGACGCCTCCCAGGTAGACCGCGCACACGCCCGCCGCATTGATGAACGGCCACGCGTAGTCGTTGAAGCGGCCCTGCGGCCAGAAGTGATACAGCTGGAGCGTGCTCAGGCTGAGAAAGAAGACGGCCAGCCCGCGCAGCGGCGGGCTCGCCGCCTGGCGCCAGGCGATCAGGGCGCCGATCACGAGGGCCATCACCTGGGTCGCCAGCGGCAGCATCGCCGCCAGCTGCACCGGCGTGCCGCGGGCGGCCAGTCGCTGATCGGCGGCGGCCCGGACTTCCAGACGCTGTTCGTTGCCGCCGTGGAGCAGGGTCAGGCCGATCGGTTCGCCGCGCTCCGGAATGCGCCAGCGATCGCTCGGGTGGTCGAGCTCGACGCGGTCGCCGAGTCGGGCGCCGGCCGCCGCCAGAGGCGAGCTCGCGCCGAGCCGCCGGATCGGCCGGCCACGGCCCCCGTCGGTGGCTCCGAGCTGGGCGTCGAGCGTACCGGCCCGCGCCGGGTCCCAGGCGCGCGGCAGGTTCGGCAGGGGCAACACGAGCAGCAGGCCGCACACGGCGGCCAGGCCGAGGAGCAGCATTCGCCAGCGGCGCGCGTCCTGCATCGCTCAGACCTCGGCGCGCCGGGCGACGCCGAGCAGCACCTCGACCAGCACCTCGACCCGGATCGGCTTGGCGATGTAGTCGTCCATGCCGGCGGCGAGGCACTCCTCGCGGTCGCCCTGCATCGCGTTGGCGGTCATCGCGACGATGCGCGGCCGCCGCTCCTCGGGCAGGCGCCGGGTGATCCTGCGCGCCGCCTCGAGCCCGTCCATTTCCGGCATCTGCACGTCCATCAGTACCACGTCGTAGGGTTGCCGCTGGATGCTCTCGATCGCCTCCAGGCCGTTGCTCGCGAGATCGGCCCGGTAGCCCATCTGCTGCAGCAGGCGCAAGGCCAGCTTCTGGTTCACGACATTGTCCTCGGCGAGCAGGATGCGCAGCGGGTGGCGGGCCGCCATGGCGGCATCCATCGCCGGCCTGGCGCGCTGCCGAACCGCTTGCGGCGCCGGTTCCTGGCCGAGCAGGCCGATCAGCGTGTCGAAGAGCTGCGACTGGCGCAGGGGCTTGCTGAGATAGGCGTTGAAGACGCCTTCGGTGTCGCCGGCCTCGCGCCGGCCGAGCGAGCTGAACAGCACCAGCGGCAGGCGCGGCAGCAGGCCGTGCACCTCGCCGGCGAGCGCCAGCCCGTCCATCTCCGGCATGTCCATGTCGAGGATCGCCAGGTCGAAGGCAGCGCCGTCGCGCAGCCAGCGCAAGGCTTCGGCGGGCGAGCCGGTGTCGCGCGGCAGCATCCCCCACTTGCCGGTCTGCAGGGCGAGCACCTTGCGATTGGTGGCGTTGTCGTCGACCACCAGCACCCGCTTGCCGGCGAGCGCCGGCTGCGCCCCGAGCAGCAGGCGCCGGTGCGCCTGCGGCGAGGCGGCGAGCGGCGCGACGATCGTGAAGAAGAAGGTCGAGCCGAGGCCCGGCCCGGGGCTCCGTACCCCCATCGTGCCGCCCATCAGCCCGGCCAGCCGGCGGCTGATCGCCAGGCCGAGCCCGGTGCCGCCGTAGCGGCGGGTGGTCGACGAGTCGGCCTGCGAGAAAGACTCGAACAGGCGCCCCATGCTCTCGGCCGTGAGGCCGATCCCGGTATCGCGCACCGCGAAGGTGAGCTCGACGCCGCCGTCGGCCGCACCGGCCGTGACAGTGAGGACCACCTCGCCGCACTCGGTGAACTTGACCGCATTCGCGAGCAGGTTCAGGAGCACCTGGCGCAGGCGCGTCACGTCGCCGTCGAGCGCTTCCGGCACCTCGCCCTCGAACAGGTAGACGACGTCGAGGTGCTTCTCGGCGGCGCGCGTGCCCACCAGGTCGAGCGCCGACTCGACGCACTCGCGCAGGTCGAAGGGCTGCGCCTCGATGTCCATCCGACCGGCCTCGATCTTCGAGAAGTCGAGGATGTCGTTGATGATCGTCAGGAGGGCGTCGCCGCTGTCGCGGATCGTGCCGGCGTATTCGCGCTGCTCGGCGTCGAGCGCCGTGTCGAGGAGCAGGCCACTCATGCCGATCACCGCGTTCATCGGCGTGCGAATCTCGTGGCTCATGGTGGCGAGGAAGGCGCTCTTTGCCTCGTTGGCGGCCTCGGCGGCGGCGCGCGCGGCCTGCGCCTCGTTGAACAGCCTGGCGTTCTGCAGCGCCACCGTCGCCTGGCGCGACAGGCCGACCAGGAACTCGAGTTCGTGCGCCTCGAACGGCTGGCCGCCGTTGCGCCACACCGCCATTGCCCCCTGCACCGCCTCGCCGGCCACCAGCGGCACGACCATCAGCCGCTCGTGGGTGAGGCGCGAGGTGCCGCTGATCTGCACCGCGCGAGGATCGGCGGCGGTGTCGTTGATCCGCTCGGGTCGACCGCTCTGCAACAGGCTGCCGATGATGCCGGTGCCGGCCTCGATCACGGTCGAGCGGATCGCCTCGGCTGCGTCGCCGACCGCGACGATGGCGCGATGCGTCGCGCCGCCGGCCTCGGGCAGGAAGATCGCGCTGTTGTTCGCACGGAGCAACTCCCTGGCATGGCCGGCGATCCGGTCCATCACGGTCGCCAGGTCGAGCGACGACGAGAGGTCGCGGCCGACGTCGGAGAGCACCGACGACTGGCGGGCGCGGCGCTGGGTCTCCTCGAGCAGGCGGGCGTTCTCGAGTGCCACGCCCATCGACGAGGCGATCGTCGACAGCAGGTGAACGGTGGCCTCGTCGAACGCGTCCTCGCGCTCGAAGCTGTCGATGTTGATCGCGCCGCGCAACTCGTCGCCGGCGAGGACGGGCACGAAGGCGCTCGACAGCGAAGTGTCGGTGCCCGGCATCGTGGTGACACCGTGAACATCGCGGTCGTCCTGATTCCTCAGCACGATCGGCTTGCCCTCCAGCAAGGCCCGGGCCAATGGCGTGTCCGGGTTGAAGGGCCGCGGCGGATGCTGCTGGCGAAGGCCGTGCTCGAAGGCATACAGGGAGAGCACCTCGTCGGTCGCCGCATCGCGCCAGCTGATGCCGATGTCGCCGGTGCCGAACAGGTCGCGCAGCTTGTCGCCGACCAGGTCGACGATCGCCTGGAAGTTCAGCTCCGCCGCCATCCCGGTCTGGATGCTGTTGATCACCGCCAGCTCCGACGAGCGGCGCCGGGTCTCCTCGAGCAGCCGCTGCGTCTCGTCGAACAGGCGCGCGTTCTCCAGCGCCACGCCCATGCCGCTGGCCACCGTTTGCAGCAGCCGCAGGTCGGCCGGGCCGAAGGCGTTGTCGCGCTCGTGGTTCTCCAGGGCGACCGAGCCGAGCATGCGCTCGCCGGACAGCATCGGCACGATCAGGAGGCTGCGTGCGCGATCGGTCCCCGGCCGCAGGGGCACGCCGCGGGCGAGCTGCTCGGCCAGCGAGCCGATGATCACGGCCTGGCGATCCTGGCGATAGAAGCGGTCCTGCAGCGATCCCGGCTCGACCGTCCGGGCGAAGTGCGGCAAGCGCACGCCGTGCTCGTACGAGTATTGGCACTGCACCGCGCTGGCGGCCTCGTCCCACCAGGTGATGTTCAGGTCGCCGGTGGCGAACACCTCGCGCAGCTTGTCGCCGACGACGTCGACGATGGCCTGGAAGTCGAGCGCCGCACCCACGGCCTGCTGGATGCCGTTGATGACCGCCAGCTCGGCGTGGCGCTGCTCGGTTTCCTTCAGCAGGCGCTGGGTCTCGTCGAACAGGCGGGCGTTCTGCAGCGCCACGCCCATGCTGGCGGCGATCGTCTGCAGCAGGCTGATCGTCGCTTCCTCGAAGGCAGGTTCGCGCTCGTGCTCGTCGATGGCGATCGCGCCGACCCGCTGCGCGCCCATCGGGAACGGAACGAGCGCCGACCCCTTCGCGGGCAAGGTGCCGGGCGAGGGGTGAAAGCCCATCGCCTCCAGCTCGGCCGGCGTCTGCATCACCAGCGCAAGCCGCTGCTCGAGCAGCCGGTCGCTCCACGCCCCGTAGTCCATGCGCATGGAGCGGATGAACAGGCGCTCACCGTGCTCGTATTCGTACGGGAAATGCATCATGCCCGTATCGAGGTCGTAGAAGCGGATGCCGAGGTCCTCGCAATGGAGCACCTCGCGCAGGCGGTCGCCGACGAGATCGACCATCGACTGCCAGTCGAGTTCCGCCGCGAGGCCCTGCTGGATGCTGTTGAGGAGTGCCAGCTCGGCGTTGCGCTGCGCGAGCTGGCGCCCGACCTCGGCGGCGGCGCGCGCGTCCCGGAGCGCAGCGGCCGCGCCGCGCGCCCACGCCGCCAGCCGATCCCGGTCGGCCGCGCCCAAGCGACCGAACGCGCCGTCGACGTCGGCATAGACGAAACCGAGCCGCTCGTGGCCGGCGCGCAGCGGGGCGACGATGCAGCTGCGCTGGTCGCGCCGGTCAGCCCCCTCTGGCCCGTGGCGCAGCTTCGGCCGGCCGGTGCGACGCGCCTCGTCGAGCCAGGGGGCCACGGCGTGCAGCAGGCCGGCGGCGGTTTCGCCCGGCGGGAGGTGCGCCGCGGCGACCTGCAGGCCGTCGGCCGGGTCGAGTACCAGCAGCACGCGCCGGGCAACGCAGAGCCCGGCGGCTTCGCTGACCAGGCGCTCGCAAAGGCTGGGCTCCGGCGTCGGCATGCCCGAACTGTAAGGAGTCAGCGCACGGTGACGGTGGCGGCCTGGGCCAGCAGCGAGCTCGCGACCGGCGGCTCGGCCAGGGCGTAGACGGTGGAGAGCAGGGTAAAGGTGATCGCGACCGAGGCGAAGGCGGCGGCGAAGCGGAGGGTCAGCGGGGTGGTGTTCATGGTCGGCTCCTGGGGGTTGGGCGTTGCGTCGTTCGGTGCCTGTACTGTCGCCGCCGCCCCCCGCTTCAGTCCTTCAGCGGACTGAAACCGGCCTGAAGCGTTGTGAAACGAGCGCCCGCTGCCAGTCCCCAGGCGCGCAGCTATCCTGTCAACCCACCAATCCATCTCCCGGGGCAGCACCTCATGTCGACGGACAACTCAGAGCAGATCGCGGAATGGAACGGCGCGCTCGGCCAGCGATGGGTCGAGATGCAGCGCGAGATCGACGGCGTCGTCCTGCCGTTCGGCGCGGCCGCGCTCGAGTCGGCGGCGCCGCAAGCCGGCGAGAAGGTGCTCGACATCGGCTGCGGCTGCGGCGATACCTCGATCGCGCTGGCTCGCAAGGTGGGCCCGGCCGGCAGCGTCCTGGGCGTCGACGTCTCGGTGCCGATGCTCGCGGTCGCCCGCTCGCGTGGCGCGCTCGAGGACCTGGCGAACCTGTCGTTCCAGGACGCCGATGCGTCCGCAGCGCCTCTGCCGGCGAACCGCGATCTGCTGTATTCGCGCTTCGGCGTGATGTTCTTCGCGGCGCCCGTCCCGGCCTTCGGCCACCTGCGCCGATCGCTGCGGCCGGGCGGCCGATGCGTCTTCGCCTGCTGGCGAACGCCGCGCGACAACAGCTGGGCGATGACGCCGCTGATGGCCGCCCGCAAGGCCATGAACCTCACGCCGCCGCCGGCCGATCCGAATGCGCCAGGACCGTTCGCCTTCGCCGACGAGGATCGGCTGCGGGCCATCCTGTCGAACGCCGGATTCGCCGACATCGACATCCGACGCTTCGACGCGCCTATCCTTTTGGGTGCGACGCCGCGCGACGCCGCCGAAGGTGCGCTGCGGATCGGACCTGCCTCCCGCCTCGTGCGCGACGTGGGCGTCGAGCACCTGCCCACCATCCTCGCTGCGGTCGAGATCACCCTCGCCCCGCTGGCCGCGCCCGACGGGAGCGTGCGGCTCGACGGCTCGACCTGGATCGTCTCGGCGGCGAATCGGTAGCGTCGGCGCGCGATCCGCCGCGTCGCCGTCGACCGGGCGCGCTCAGCCGCCCGCCGCCAGCTCCCGCTCGAGCACCTTCGGGTTCTCGCGCCAGCGCTCGACCCACTCCTGCGCGACGTCGCCCG
>JBDTUG010000096.1:0-11277 GCA_040007855.1 Caldimonas sp. | reverse complement strand
GGGTCGGCAGCTGCCCGTCGTGCCCTACGGAAGCAGCCATCGAGCACTTGACCGGGGCCGTCATGGTCGAATGACCGCTGCCGGTGGTGGTGCCGCCGTTGGAGCTCATGATCGCCGAAGTTCGGGTAACTGTTCCAGCGGCCGCTCGGGCGGCCCCGGTGATCGTGATGGCTGTATCGCAGTACCGGAGGGCCCATGATTTCGGCGAAAAGCGGTAGAACTTTCAAAAGGCGAATCGCATGAAATTTAGACATTGGTACTTGACCACCGCATCGGCGGTACTTGTTTTCAGCGCGATGCCTCTTGCCAGAGCACACGACGCGGACGCCCGCGCCGAGAGTCTCGGACAGGTCAATTTCGAGGTGTCTTGCAGCGCCGCTGCACAGAAAGAGTTCAACGTCGCGATGGCGTACTACTACTCTTTCGATTGGAGCAAACTCGATCCTGCCCTGAATCGAGTCCTTCAGCTTGATCCTGCTTGCGGCATGGCGCACTGGGCCCGAGCTTTGTCGATGCTGGACAACACGTTCAACTGGCCGGGCGGCATTTCCGCGAAGGCCTTGATTGAAGGGCCGAAGGAACTGCACGCGGCTCGCAGAACGGGCCTCAAGACCCAGCGTGAGCGCGACTATGTCGAGGCCACGTCCGTCTTCTTCAAGGACCACGACAAGACTGACCATCACACGCGCGCCAAGGCCTTCGAGGTTTCCCTTGAAAAACTAGCGAAGCTCTATCCTTCAGACGACGAAGCCTCCGTCCTGTATGCACTGCTCCTATCGTCCAACTTCGATCCTGCCGACAAGAAATACACCAACCAAATGCGGGCTGCGGAAATCCTTGAGCCCATCTTTCTGAAGCAACCACAGCATCCGGGCGTCGCTCACTTTCTGATCCACAGCTATGACTATCCACCCCTTGCTCAAAAAGGGTTAGAGACCGCCAGACGCTACGCGAAAATCGCACCAAGTGCACCGCATGCGTTGCACATGCCATCGCACATCTTCACGCTGCTCGGACAGTGGCGCGAGTCGGTCGCATCGAATCTCGCTGCAAGGGCGGCTGCAAGGCCGGGGACGCAGCAAGCGTTTCACGCATCCGACTATATGATTTACGCATATCTTCAGCTGGGCGAGACAGACAATGCGCGCCAGGTGCTGGAGCAGGCGCGCGCGGCAAGCCCAGTCGATACGTTTGGCGTGGCCTATCCCTATGCTGCCATGCCAGCACGAATCGCTATTGAGAACGCGGCGTGGAAGGAAGCAGCTGAATTGCCGCTCTATCCCGCGGCTGACGCTTACCCCTGGCAGAAGTACCCACAGGCAGAAGCCCTAAATGCTTTTGCGCGTGGCATAGGCGCAGCTATGAACAATGAGCCGGCCAAGGCATACGCGGAAGTGAAACGTCTGACGTTGCTTCGTGACGCCGCCGCAGCCCTGAAGGAACCCTACTGGGCGGACCAGGTCGACATTCAAGTCGAAGTCGTGCGCGGCCTTGCAATGACCGCTGAGGGCAAGCACAAGGAGGGCATCGAGGTGCTTCGCAAGGCAGCGGACCGTGAGGATGGCAGCGCGAAGCACGTGGTGACGCCTGGGCCAGTGGTGAGGGCGCGACAGATGCTGGCAACCATGATCGATAAGTACGGCAACCCGGCAGAGGCGCTCTCGGAATATGAGAAGGTGCTTCTTGAGCAGCCCGAGCTCTACGCAGCCGTCGTGGGTGCTGTGCGCAACGCCAAGCGAATGGGCGACGCGCAGAAGACTGCGATCTATAACTCGAAACTGGGCGAACTGAGGAAGTGAGTCGCAAGTTCCTTGTGCGGTTTCACGGGGCCATCAGGTAAACGATCCAATTCAGCAAAGGAGCGGTCCGTGACCGGTTCTAAGAAGGTGCTCGCGCAGCCTGCCTGCACAAGCGCATACGGCGGCGAAGGCGGTGAGGATAGGCTTTTCAAACGCTCTTTTTCCTCCCAGAACACCCCCCGGAACACCCCCCGCCGAGCTCTCGGACACGCACCCGAGTGATTGTTGGGCGCGGCACCAGCCCGTTGAACCCTGATCGCAGCCCCAAAGGGTGTCGTTCGTAGCGCTTGCCTTCGGGTTTTCCCGGGCGACCTGGCCTCAAATCTCGGCTCTGCGAAGCCCTGGCGCAGCCAATCCCCGCAGCCCTGTGCACCGGGCCGCCTGAAACGTGTGGGCTGGAGGATCTCAGGCCGCTTGCAGCTGCGGCCCCCGGGCTGGCGCGCGCGGCGGCGCCCGGGCCTGCAGACCAAGGTGCGTGAGGATCTTCTCGATCACTGGCTGCTCCAGGATCGCCGCGATGATCTTCAGCTCGCCCCCGCAGTTCGGGCAGTGCGCCATGTCGATCTCGAAGACGCGCTTGAGCAACTTGGCCCAGCTCAGCCGCACTGGGCGGTGATGCGCGCACGCTGCCTCGCACTGAGCGGGCACTGCGGCCTGCGCGGGCGGCTCGGGTTCCTGCGGCACCACCAGCGCGCGCAGCTTGGCGTTGGGTGCGAGAACGCCATGAAAGCGGATCAGGTGCAAGCGCGGCCGTGGCACCAGTGCCGCCAGTCGCTGCATGAACTCCAGCGGCGACATCACGAGGTGCGTGGTCCCATCACGCCAGGCAGTCTTGAGCTTGATCACCACTTGGCCTGCGGCATTGGTTTGCACACGTTCATTGGCCAAAGCGGGGCGCGTGATGTAGCGGCAGAGCTGCTCCAGCGCCTGCCGGTCGTCGGCGCCGCACCGCACGGCCGCGTGCAAGCTGAAGCCTTCGATGTCGGCGCAAAGCGGCTGCTTGAAGTCCGCGTCCCTGGGCATAGCACCCTGCACCGCCAGCACCTTCTGCCCTGCTCGTGGGCCGAAGGCGATGCGATAAGTACACGCGGCGGCCTGCAACGGCCTCAGCACACGGGCCTCGTCCGAATCGGCGTCGTTGTCGGCCATGTAGGTCTGGCCCTGCTCTTCAACGAGCACCCCCTTGCGGGTGAGCAGCTTCATCGTGCGGGTGATGATCTTGAGCAATACCGTCTGCAGCGCCTCGTCGGTCGGCGCGGGCACTTCGACGAAGACAGGTTCACCTGCCGGCCCGCATAGCACGCGATGTGGAAGTCGAGATTGTTCTTTCCTTCTCCGGCGATCTTCACGTATTCGGCGCGCTCTCCCATCCGCTGCACGGCGGCAACGAGTTCGTACTTCACCTTGTTCTGGTGAGCACCGATAAACACCATCAACCTGAAGACTTCCTTGTCAAGTTCGGCGACCGATTCTGGACGCACGTTCTCGAAGTCCACGAGCACGTAGTTCTTCTTCACGACTCCCCCGTCACCGGCGCAAAAAGGGCTTGTCGAATTGCATGTCCCTCTGGCTTGGCTTTCGATTGCCAACGAATGACCTTGTAGCCCCCCTCGCGCATCATCGCGTCCCGTTTCTCATCTTTGCCGGTGTGATGCGTCCGGTCGTCCAGCTCGATGATCGCAACCACTTCACCCGTGGTTCGATGCTGCGCCACGAAGTCGACGATCTTCTGACTGAACGCTCCCCGAGCGCTCATGTGCGCTCGCACGTTCTCGCTACGGGACGTGTCGGCGTCGAGCAGCGCTCCCATCGCCACTTGAGCATGGAAGCGCAACTCGGGAACGGACTGTTCGAGGCGCCCCAAAAACTCTAGCTCATTGGGCGTCATGAACACTTTGGCCTTGAATCGCCTGCGGGCCGTAGCCCCAGACTTGGCTTTAGCAGCCAGTGTCGCAGCCAAGGCAAACAGGACCAGTCCGAGCAGCACGATCCAAACCATCCCAGGGCGCATAGGTTCTCCGTTGACGATCACTCGATGATCGCCAACGGCCAAGCGGCTTCAAAGCGGAACATGATCGAATCCCGCTTGCTGCGTTCGGAATTCACGGTTGCTCGCAACGTACGCGGAACGCCCGCTTCTTGCCCTCGCGCTTCTGCGCAGGGATGACCGGTTGAATCCGCCGTCTGAAGCGGTCGGTTGACCATCCCGCGCGGAAGATCGCTTCTGGCCGATTTCAGGCTAAAGCGGCGGCGACTTTGCGGCCTTGAGCCTCACGCCTCGGTCGATCCCGGACTACCGTCTATCACTGGCATCTGCACGCTCCCGCACCGATGATCGTCCCGTTCGCAGAAGGCGGCCCACTCGGCCATGAGCCCTCGACGCTTCTCGAACAGATCGCCACGCCGATAGGCGGCCTCCACTTCGTTGCCAATGGCGTGGGCCAGTGCCATCTCCGCAACTTCGCGTGAGGCGTTTGTGTGCTCCGCGCACCAATCCCGGAAGGTCGACCGGAAGCCGTGCGGCACGCAGTCCGCTCCAATCTTTCGACATACTGCCAGCAGCGCCGAGTCGTTCAACGGACCGGACCGTGGTGACCAAAAAATCACGCCCTCGCTTTTGACCTGAGGGATCAATCGGAGCAACGCCATCGCGGCGTCGCTCAACGGCACCCGGTGCTCGCGCCCGCCCTTCATCCGCTCCGCCGGAATGGTCCAAAGCTTCGAGACCAAGTCGACCTCGGCCCAAGTCGCGTAGCGCACCTCGCCGGAGCGCGCCGCCGTCAGGATGGCGAACTCCAGCGCCCTCGCTGCCATGCTGTCCTGGTCGCGCAGGCAAGTGATGAAGAATGGCATCTCCGCAAGCGATAGCGTCTTGTGGTGCTTCGGTCGCGCGACTCTCGACGGCCGCGGCAACTGGGTGTCCAGGTGTCCACGCCATCGCGCCGGGTTGAGCCGTTCGCGCTCAGCCCTCTTGTCGGCCCAGGCGAGGATCAGCTCGATCCGTCCGCGAACGCGAGAGGCGGTCTCCGTCGTCGTCTGCCACATGGGCTCCAGCACGCTCAGCACCTGGGTGATGCCAATGTCGCCGACCTCCACGCGCCCGATCTTCGGGATCACATACTTGTCGAGCGAATTGCGCCATTGCCAGGCGTGCTTCGCATTGCGCCAGCCCGGCTCCTGGATGGCGATGTACCTGTCGGCGGCTTCGGCGAAGGTCATCTTCTTCGTCGTCGCGGCCCGTCGCGCGCTCTCGGCGGCACGCTTCTCAAGAATGGGGTCGATGCCATCGCAGACCATTTGCCGCTTGACTCGAGCTTCATCGCGAGCTTGCGCGATCGACACCTGCGGATATCCGCCCAGGCCGATGTCACGCCGCGCGCCGGCGATGTTGATCCGAAGAATCCAGCTCCGGCTCGCGGAGGGCGGGGGCAGGATCCGAAGGTACAGGCCAGGCACCGCGCCGACGGTGTGCAATGCCAGGAGTACTCAGCCGATTGACCTCGAGCGCAGTGAGCGTCCCGGCGACCTTGGGCACGTCAGCTCCGGGGGACTCGACGCGGGCCGGACAGCTTCAGCGCTGGCGCAGTCGCACCGGTCGCCAGGAACGTGGACCATGCTTCCATCAGCGCCCGGCGCTTCTCCAGCAAGTCGCCGCGGCGATAGGCTGCCTCGACTGCATTGCCGACTTGGTGTGCAAGCGCCATCTCGGCGACTTCCGGGGCCGCGTCCGTGCATTCCGCGCACCAGTCGCGGAAGGTCGACCTGAAGCCGTGCGGCACGCAGTTCTCGCCCATCCGGCGACAAACCATGGTGAGCGTCATGTCCGAGACCTCCCCACCGCCGCCCTGGGTCGATTGGAAGATCACGTCGCTCCCGTCGACCATGGCAGTGGATTCAAGCAAGGCGATGGCTGCCGAACTGAGCGGTACCCGATGCTCGCGTCCGGCCTTCATCCGGGCCGCCGGAACGATCCAGGTCCTGGACGCGAAGTCGATCTCGGGCCACCTCGCCAGGCGCGCCTCACCGGGCCGTGCTGCTGTCAGGATTGCGAATTCCAGCGCCCGTGCTCCACCTCCATCTAACTTGTCCAACGCCTTCATGAAGCGCGGCATTTCGGCGAAAGGCAATGCCGTGTGATGGCGCGGGATCGCGATCTTTCCGCGGGCCGGGAGCTGCGTGTCGAGGTGCCCCACCCACCGCGCTGGATTGAGGCGATCAGTCTCGGCACGTTTGTACGCCCACGACAGGATCAACTCGATCCTGGCGCGCACCTTCGAAGCCGTCTCGGTCTTCGTGCGCCAGATCGGCTCCAGCACGCTGAGCACCTCGGCGATGCCGATGGCCAAGACGTCGAGCTCTCCGATACTCGGATGAGCATGCAGCTCGAGCGAGCGACGCCACTGCGAGGCGTGCAAGGGATGCTTCCAGCCGCCTGTATGGGTCGAGATGTAGGCCTCCGCGGCCTGCGCGAAAGTGACGGGCTTCATCGGCGCCGAACGGGCAGCGTCCTCCGCCTTCCGCCGGACAACCACTGCATCCCGTCCCGCAAGCGCCGCCTGACGCCGAGCTTCTGCCGACGCAATCGCTTGTGTCAGGCTCATGGCTGGGTATCCGCCCAGCCCTAGTTCGTGCCGCCTTCCGTCGACGACGACCTTGAGCGCCCACATCTTTGCGGACGATGGAGGCGGCAACACGCGCAGATAGAGACCGGGAACCGTCCCCACGGCGTGGAGACCCGGTGCACTGAGGCATGCGACCTCAGCTGCGGTCAGAGGGCGGGCGACCCTTGCCACGGCAGGCTCTCAAGAACGGGAGAATCCACTCCCATCAATGAAGTTCCGAATCCAGCGCGAACTGATCGCTCGGTGACTCGCCGACCCCTGACTCCCATCATTGACGCCCATCTTTCAAATCGGGCTGTGACGGTACGTCGGAAAACGCTGCTGGACAAGCGGCGGCAGAAAACCTACATGAAATCAGGGATTTAGCGAACGTCCTTGGACTTTCTGGGACGTGCCTTTGGTGGAGAGGGTGGGATTCGAACCCACGTTACGGTGAAACCGTAAACCAGATTTCGAGTCTGGCGCATTCGACCACTCTGCCACCTCTCCGGTCGGGTGCTTCGGCGGGTCTGTGCCGAGGGCGGGATTCTAGTCGACGGCCTCCTCCCGCTCAGGCGGTGGTGCGGAGGGTGACCCCCGCCAGGCGCGCATCGCTGAGCCGGGTCTGGTAGCACTCGCCCGGCCGCATCGGCGCGGCGTCGGTGATCGTGCCGGTGGTGACGATGTCGCCGGCCAGGATCGGCCAAAGCTGCGCCTGGCCCGCCATCGCGTCGACCCACAGGCGCAGCGCAGTCAGCGGCCCGTCGAGGACGATCGTGGCGTCGCCTTCGTCGATGACCGCGCCGTCGCGAAGCAAGGTGACGTGGATTGCGGCGAGCTCGCGCGCCGGGTCTGCAAATGTGCCGATCGGCACGCGCGGGCCGACGAACAGGCGCCCGTGCAGCGCGAAGTCGGCGACCGTGTCGGCCGCCTTGAAGCGCCAGTCCGCGGAATGCGTGTGCACGATCTCGTAGCCGTGCGCGACCCAGTCGATGCAGCCGGCCAGCTCGGCCTCGCTCATGCCCGCGCTCGGCGCACGGGCGAAGGCGAACATGATCTCCGGTTCGAGACGCGGCTGGGAAAACGGCGCCAGCGACACCGACGTCTCGTCGCCGTCGACCAGCTCGACGGTCGTGTCCCAGATCAGCCCCCAGATCGGCGCGTGCACGCCGTAGCGGTCCCAGATGCCGCGGTTGGTGAAGCCGATCTTGTAGCCGAGCGGGTGCTCGCCGCGGCCGATGCGCCGGCGGCGCAGCTCGTCGGCGACAGCAAACGCCTCGGCCAGGTCGAAGCCGGGGTCGCTCTCGCTGAACAGTGGCACCAGGCGCGCCGCTTCGAGCGCCGCCAGCAGGGTCTCGGCGCGGGCCGCGCGCTGCTCGCTCACTGGAATGCCTCCTGCTGCGCACTCCGGTATTCGCCCCTGGGGTGCGCGCGGCGGGCTCATGGCCGCAACTCGCTCGCCCCGCCGAGGTAGGGCCGCAGGACCTCGGGCACGCTGATCGAGCCGTCGGCGTTCTGGCAATTCTCGAGCAGCGCCACCAGGGTGCGGCCGACCGCCAGACCCGAGCCGTTGAGCGTATGCACGAACTCGTTCTTGCCCGGCGCGCTCCTGAAGCGCGCCTGCATGCGACGCGCCTGGAAGGCGTCGCAGTTCGAGACCGAGCTGATCTCGCGGTAGGTGTCCTGCGCGGGCACCCAGACCTCGAGGTCGTAGGTCTTGGTCGCGCTCGGACCCATGTCGCCGGTCGAGAGCAGCACCACGCGGTAAGGCAGGCCGAGCTTTTGCAGGATCGCCTCGGCATGGCCGACCATCTGCTCGAGCGCCTCGACGCTGCGCTGGGGATGGACGATCTGCACCATCTCGACCTTGTCGAACTGGTGCTGGCGGATCATGCCGCGCGCATCCTTGCCGGCGCTGCCCGCCTCGGAGCGAAAGCACGGCGAGTGCGCGGTCAGCCGGATCGGCAGGGCGTCGGCAGCGAGCACCTGGCCGCGGACCGTGTTGGTGAGCGGAATCTCCGAGGTCGAGATCAGGTATTGCTCGGGCACCGCCTCGTCGCCGCCGCGCGACACCCAGAACATGTCGTGCTTGAACTTCGGCAGCTGGCCGGTGCCCTCGAGCACCTCACGGTTGACGATGTAGGGGACCCAGCATTCCGTGTACCCGTGCTCGCCAGTCTGCACGTCGAGCATGAACTGGGCGAGCGCCCGGTGCAGCCGCGCCACCTTGCCGCGCAGGAACGAAAAGCGCGACCCGGAAAGCAGCGTGCCGGTGTCGAAGTCCATGCCGAGCGGCGCGCCGAGGTCGACGTGGTCGCGCAGCGGGAAGTCGAAGCTGCGCGGCGTGCCCCAGCGGCGGATCTCGCGGTTGGCCGACTCGTCGCCGACCGGCACGCTCGGGTCGGGCAGGTTCGGCAAGGCCATGAGCAGCGCCGCGAGCTCGGCCTGGATCTGCTCGAGCCGCTCTGCCGACCGGCCCAGTTCGCCGGCGATGGCATGGACGTCGGCCATCTCCGCGCTGGCGTCGCCGCCGCGGCCCTTCTTCTTGCCGATCTCGCGCGACAGGCTGTTGCGGCGCGCCTGCAATTCCTCGGTGCGCGTCTGCAGCGTCTTGCGCTCGGCCTCGAGGGCGCTGAAGCGGGCGACGTCGAGGAAGGGCTGGGGCGACTTGCGCGTCTCGAGGCGGGCAACGACGGTCGCCAGATCCTTGCGCAGGAGCGTGATGTCGAGCATGGGTGGCGGCGCCGCCAGGGCGGGTCGCGGCAGGTGCGGAAAGGGCCGGATTGTAGGGAGGCGGATCGATCGGCCGGCACGCTGCAGCCGGGTGCGGCCGGCCCGGGCGTCGCCTCAGGTCATCTGCTCGGCCGCGGGCATGCGCGCCAGCGGCATGCCGGACGGCGAGGCTGTGCGAGCGTCGCAGAGGATGCGCGAGGCGCAGTCGGCGCAGCGGCCGCACTGGGTGGCCACGCCGAGCTCGAACTGGAGGCACTCTAGGCTGACCGCGCCCTCGGCCGCAGCCCGGCGGATCTGCTGCTCGGAGACGCGGCGGCACACGCAAACGATCATGTCGGGAAGTCCGTTGGCAGCGGGCGGGCGGCCTCAGGCCTCGTGCACGCCCATCTGCGATTGCAGGTAGTTCTCGAGGCCGACCTTGCCCAGCAGGTCGATCTGCGTCTCGAGGTAGTCGATGTGCTCCTCGGTGTCATCGAGGATCGCCTGGAGGATGTCGCGCGAGACGTAGTCGCGCACCGTTTCGCAGTAGGCGATGCCGTCCTTGATCGTCGCTTGCGCGCCGGTTTCCGATTGCAGGTCGCACGACAGCAGCTCGGGCACCGTCTCGCCGATCAGCAGCTTGCCGAGATCCTGGATGTTCGGCAGGCCGTCGAGCGTGAAGATGCGCTCCATCAGCCGGTCCGCGTGCTTCATCTCGCCCAACGACTCCTCGTATTCCTTCTTCGCCAGCTTGTCCAGGCCCCAGTGCTTGAGCATCCGGTAGTGCAGGAAATACTGGCTGGCGGCCGTGATCTCGTTCTTCAGCTGCGCGTTGAGGTGGACGATGACTTGCGGGTCGCTTTTCATGGGGGCTCCGGAGGCTGGCGGTCACCCGCCCGCGCCTGACGAGGGCCAGCGTGGCGGCGGGCAATCAGCGGCATGGGCAGGGCGACAGGCATTGTGGAGCGACATGGCCTCCGGGACGATCGGGACCGGAGGGGTCCCTGCTGGAACGAATTATGATTGATAATGGTTCCTATTTGCAATCCATCCGGTCCACCGACCATGCGATCGACAGGCCTTTCCCGCGCGGACGGCGCGACCCAGCTGCTCAGTTCGCTGGCCGACGGCACCCGGGCGACGGTGACGCGCGTGGTCGTGGCGTCGGCCGAGATCGACGCGGTGGCGCTGCGCCGGCTCGGCGAGCTCGGCTTCCTGCCCGGTGAGCCGGTCCAGTTGCTGCGCCGCGGGCCGGGCGGCCGCGAGCCGCTGGCCGTGCTGATCGGCGAGACCATGTTCGCCCTGCGCCTCCTCGAGGCGCAATGCATCGAGGTCGACACCTCCCTGCTCCCTGCGCGCGCCGCCGCAACCCCGATGGCGGTGGCGGACGCAGCCGAGCAGACTCCTTCGACCGCCCGCGCCGGCGCTGCCACCGTCGACGCCGGCTGAGCCCCCCGCCGTGTCGCACGCCCTCAACGCTCCGAACCAGGCGCCGCTCTGGAGCGTGGCGCTGGTCGGCAATCCGAACTGCGGCAAGACCGCCCTGTTCAACCTGCTGACCGGCGCACGCCAGAAGGTCGCCAACTACGCCGGCGTGACGGTCGAGCGCAAGATCGGCCTGACCCGCCTCGCGAACGGGCGCGCGGTCTCGATCATCGACCTGCCCGGCGCCTACAGCCTCACCCCGGCCACCCCCGACGAGCAGATCACGCTCGAGGTGATCGAGGGGCGGCGGCACGGCGAGGCGGCGCCCGACGCGATCGTCGCGGTCGTCGACGCGACCAACCTGCGCATGAACCTGCGCCTGGTGCTCGAGCTGCTCCGGCTCGGCCGGCCGCTCATGGTCGCCCTCAACATGGCCGACGTGGCGCGCGCCGAAGGCCTGCATATCGACGTGGCGAAGCTCGCCGCCGAGCTCGGCTGCCCGGTCGTCGAGACGGTGGCGGTGAAGGCCGACGGGCACGCCGGCCTGCTCGCCCTGCTCGGCGAGCATCTCGGCAAGGCGCTGCCCAGCGGCGCCGCGCCCGATCTCGTCAAGGAGTCGCGCTCCTCGGCCGACCTGCAGCTCGAGGTGCGCCGCATCCTCGCCATCGCCGCGCCGGGCGCCGCGGCGGTGCGCCGCTTCCAGCACCGCATCGACGGCGTCGTCATGCACCCGGTCTGGG
>JBDTUG010000095.1:0-11400 GCA_040007855.1 Caldimonas sp. | reverse complement strand
TGGCGCATGGCGCACGGCCCCGGTTCGCTCCGCCTTTCCCTTCCACCGAACGAAAGCATTCCCATGGCAACCACCACGACCGACCCGCAGACCGGCTCCCCGCTGGCCTCTGACAGCGAATTCGGCAGCGACGACGCTTGCGCCGTCACCGCCCAGCTCGAGTCCAACCGCGTCCTGCAGAAGATCCGCGAGAAGACCGATGCGGTGGTCGAGAAGATCCAGCCACGGATCGCCGCAGTGTCGACCTACGCGCGCGACGAGCCCACCAAGGCGGTGCTGATCGCCGCCGCCTCCGGCGCGGCGCTGATGGCGATGGTCGCCCTGATGATGCGGACCAGCCGGCCGTCGACCCTGGGCCGGGGCGTGCGCACGATGGCGGCGATCCGCGACGCGGCGATCGACCTCGCCGACCGGGCGCACAGCGTCGCCAGCGACGCGATCGACAGCGCCCACCAGCGCGCCGCCGACGCGCAGAAGCACGTCGAGACGGCGCAGAAGAAGGCCGGCGAGGTGCACAAGCGCGCCGGCGAGATGGCCGACAGCGTCGCCGAGACCTGGGCCAACCTGCGCGAGCAGGCGGCGCCGATGGTCGAGCGGCTGAAGCCGCAGTTCGACGCCGTGGCGAGCTATGCCAGGGAAGACCCGGCCCGCGCGGCGCTCGGCGTGGCGACCGCCGGCGCCGTCCTGGTCGGCCTGCTGGCGCTGATCCGCCGCTCCGGCGACTGACCCGCCCTTGGGCGACTGACCGCCCACCGGACGACTGACCCGCCCGGAGCCACTGACCGCTCGCGGGGCGACTGACGGCCCCCGGGCGACTGACAACCGGATACGTCCACGACCGGCACCGACGCATTCAGTCGTCTCTTTACGCCGGCCGGCCGGACGAACGGCGAGCCGGCGTTGCGCCCGCGAGAACCCCTTACAAAGGCCTTACAGGTCTTGCGCCGCTGCCCGGGCAAAGTTTCCCGCTCGAGACAAGGCTCGGGAGGACCGGCGTGAAGACAAGCGTGTGGGCGATCATGGTCGCGGGCGTGGTGGTGGCGGCGGGCGGCGGCGGCAGCAGCAGCAACAGCGGCGTCATCGGCAACGGCGGCCCGAGCGCCAGCGGCGTCGACGACGGCCTCGGCTACGTCGCCGGGCCGGGCCCGCAAGGCGGCGCCACGCTGTACGGCGATTTCCGCACCGGCAAGAAGCTGGTCCTGCACCAGCGCGAGATCATTGCCGTGACGCCGGTCAGCTTTCGCGACCGGCTGACGACGATGGAAGCCGTGCTCGGCGCCTTCGACGGCGTGTTCCTGCGGCTGCCCGCCACCGGCGATGCGCTGACCCGGGGCGCCGCGGTCACCGCCAGCGCGATCGCCAAGGACCTCGAGCCTCTCTATGCGTTGCGGCCGGCGCACCTCAAGTACAACTTCGCGGTCGTGCCGATGCAGCGCGAGCTCGACGCGTTCGACGACTGGTCGATCCCGATCGCCAACATTGCCAAGCTGGCCCGGGTGGCCCGCGACGCCGGGCTGGTGGGCATCGTCATCGACGACGAGAGCCTCTCCGGGCTGCGCGTCAACTACCCGTACGACCTGAAGTTCCAGAACCGGACGATGGAGGACTACCGGGCGCAGACCCAGCTGGTCGGCAAGAAGATCATGCAGGCGATCGTCACCGAGTTCCCCGACGCGGCGGTGGTCGTGCTGCGCGGCGCCGCCGGCGCCGAGCCGGCCTCGCCGGCCAACCTGGTCAACCGCGAGGCCGACAGCGCCCAGCTGCTCGGCTCCTTCTTCGCCGGCTTCGTGGAGGCCAAGGGGGCGCGCTCGCTGCTGGTCGACGGCGGCACCGACTACGGACTGCGCACCGCCGAGCAGTTCAAGGACTCGGCCGACTGGCGCCGGACCGGCCTGGCCTCGACCCTGACCAGCAGCATCTTCCTCAGCGACGCGCTGCGCAGCGCCTGGCCGAGCGCCGTCACCATCTCGTTCGGCCTGCGCGAGCTCGACGGCGCGCACGGCAACCTGCTGCCGAACGACCCGATCCTGTGGGCCAGCACCCTGAACTCGGCGCTGCGCACCGCCGACACCTTCGTCTGGGCGTCGTTCGACCTCACCGACCTCACCAAGGCCGGCCCGACCGATCCCTGGGCAACAGCGGCGACCCGCGCCAAGGCCGCCGCCGTCTCGGCAACCGGCGCGCTCGGCTCGGCGGCGCCGGCCTCGGGCACCGGCCTGATGGCGCAGTACTTCGCGCAGAAGGACGAGTCCGAGCTGGCCCAGACCGTGGTCGATCCCACCATCGACAAGGTCTGGAGCGGCACCGGCCCGATCAACACCATTCTGGCCGGGCAGAACGACAACTTCTCGGTCGTCTGGTCGGGCTACCTCGAAGCGCCGGTCAGCGGCACCTACACGATCTTCGGCAGGACCGACGACGGCATGCAGATCCTCATCGGCGGCAGCGCCGTGGTCGACGCGTTCTACGACCAGGGACCGACCGAGCATGCCGGCACCATCGACCTCGTGGCCGGCACGCGCTACCCGATCAAGATCCGCTACTACGAGGGCGCCGGGCTGACCGAGGCGCACGTGTCCTGGCAGCCTCCCGGCGACGTCAAGGCGCTGATCCCGAGCGAGCGGATGTACCCGTTCAAGTGAGGCAAGGCGCCGGGCGGGAAGGCCGGGTCGGCGGGCGTTTGGGGCTATAACTTCCCGGCAAGCCGCCGGCAATCGCCGCGCGGCCCGCCGGGAGAGGCCCATGTACGTTCGAAACGCCTGGTACGTCGCCTGCACGGCCGAGGAGATCGTTGCCGGCACGCTGCTCGGCCGCACGATCTGCGGCGAGCGCATGGTGCTGTTTCGCGCCGAGGGCGGCGCCGCGTCGGCGCTCGAGGACTTCTGTCCGCACCGCGGCGCGCCGCTTTCGCTCGGCGCGCTGCGCGACGACGGCCGGATCGTCTGCGGCTACCACGGCCTGGTGATGGGCGGCGACGGCAAGTGCGTCTCGATGCCCGGCCAGCGGGTCAAGCCGACCATCAAGTCCTATCCGGTGCTCGAGCGCTACGGCTTCGTCTGGGTCTGGCCGGGCGACAAGGCCAAGGCCGACCCGGCGAAGCTGCACCCGCTGCCCTGGGCGGAAAGCCCAGAGTGGGCCTACAGCGGCGGCCTCTTCCAGGTGAAGTGCGACTACCGGCTGATGATCGACAACCTGATGGACCTGACGCACGAGACCTACGTGCACGCCACCAGCATCGGCCAGCCCGAGATCGAGGACGCCGCGCCGGCAACGCGCGTCGAGGGCGACTCGGCGATCACGACCCGCTTCATGCACGACATCCCGGCGCCGCCGTTCTGGCGCGCCGCGCTGCGCGGCAACCACCTCGCCGACGACGTGCCGGTCGACCGCTGGCAGATCTGCCGCTTCACGCCGCCCAGCCACGTGATGATCGAGGTGGGCGTGGCGCACGCCGGCCACGGCGGCTACGACGCACCGCCAGCGAACAAGGTCTCGAGCATCGTCGTCGACTTCATCACCCCGGAGACCGACACCTCGATCTGGTACTTCTGGGGCATGGCGCGCAACTTCAATGTCGAGGACAAGGCGCTCACCGAGACGATCCGCAACGGCCAGGCGGCGATCTTCGGTGAGGACATCGCCATCCTCGAATCGCAGCAGCGCAACCTCACCGAGCAGCCGAACCGGCACCTGATGCGCCTGAACATCGACATGGGCGGTTTCGAGTCGCGCCGGATCCTTGAACGGCTGGTCGCCGAGGAGCGCAACGACCTGCTCGGGAACTGAAACCGCCCGGGCGACGACCAGGCTGATCGCGGCTCTGGCAGGATCACGGCATGGCCCGACTGCACGCCGACGAGATCGAACGCTATCGAGCCGAAGGCTGGGTCGTGCCGCGCTTTCGCCTCCCCGCCGAGCACGTCGCGGCGATGGCGGCAGCACTCGACACCTTGTTGCGCGACAACCCCGGCGTGCGTCCCGAGAAGCTCGTCTCGGCGCATGTCGAAGGCGACAACGGCGAAGGCGTGCGCGGCAGCCGCGCCTTCCTCGACCTGGCACGCGACCCGGAGATCGTCGAGCTGGTGAGCGACGTGCTGGGCGAGGACCTCATCCTCTGGGGTTGCCACGTGTTCTGCAAGCCGGCCGCCGAGGGCTACGAGACGCCCTGGCACCAGGACGGCCACTACTGGCCGATCCGCCCGCTCGCCAACTGCACGGTCTGGGTGGCGCTCGAGGAGTCGAGCCGGGACAACGGCTGTCTGCGCGTCATTCCCGGCTCGCACGCCGGCCGGCAACTGCACGAGCACCTGCACGAGGACCGCACCGACCTCACCTTGAACCAGCGCCTCGCGGCGGGCAGCTTCGATGAAGGCAGTGCGGTCGACATCGAGCTGCAGCCCGGCGAGATGTCGCTCCACGACATCTACATGATGCACGGCGCGAAGGCGAACCTGTCGACCCGGCGGCGCACCGGCGTGGCCCTGCGCTACATGCCCGCGACTTCGGTATTCGAGCGCAACCTGAGGCCGGCCGACGGCAAGACCGGCCTCTTCGTCGACTTCGCGAACCGACCGCTCTGGCTGGTCAGCGGCACCGACCGCAGCGGTCGCAACGACCTCGCGACCGGCCACCGGCGCTGAGGCGGTCGCCGCCAGCACGCCGAAGAACGCGGACAGGTCCTTGGCGCGCTGCGTCAGCACCCGCGAGGCCGCGCCCATCGCCACCGACGCCCAGGCCTTGCCGGTCGCGATGTCGACCCGGAGCATGCTGGCGCCGTCCTGACGCTGGGCGACCTTCAGGTGGCCGGCGTCGTCGAGCACGACGACGGCCATCGGCTTGTAGCCGGCCTCGGTGGAGCGCTGCAATGCGGCAGCGACGATGCGGTTGGCCTGGTCGAGCGTGAGTGCCATGGAGCGGTTCATGCTGCCGAAGGCGGGCATCGCCGGGTGGGGACCTCGTGGACCGGCTTCAGGTCGTTGCTCCGGAAGGTGGTGTGGCCGCCGTCGAACACGGCGATGGCGTCGCGCGGCAACGCCTGGCCGAACGCGTATGCCAGCGCGGCGGGGTGCATGGGTGGCGCCGGTGTCACCGGCCATCACCCGCGAGCCTGGCCTCGTGGTCCGCCCGAGCCGCCCGGGCCGCGCCGCTGGCGACGACGCCGACCTGTTCTGGCACCGGCGCCTCCACAAGGACTAGCTAGCTAGGTCGTGAGTTTCCAGCCGGGCGTGCTGCCCAGTTCCTTCAGGATCGCCTCGTCGGCAGCACTGACTTCGTACTCGGTGGCTGCGCGCTCCTGGAAGGAGACCTGGGGAAATTCCCTCAGCAGCTGGGCCAGCTTGATTCGTGCCTGGGGGGTGGGTCCGACGAAGCGAAGCGTGGAAGTGGTCATTTCAAAAGCGGAAGGTCGGCGGGGCGATCGACTGGCCAACGGGGCACGCCTCGAGCGGTTCTTGCACCGCCCGCAGTCGGACTCCCATCGTCGTTGTCCAACGCACACCGGGCGGCACACGTTGACGGCTTATCGACCCGGCGACAGGGGTACTCAACCGGAGTTCTGTGACAAGGTGTCGAATTTCCCCCGGTTCGCTGCCGCCGGCGCCCCGCGGCAGCGGACGGCGGCGCGGCGCCCGGCCGGCACAATTCGGCCATGAGCACGCCCCTCCCCGCGATCGAGGTCACGCCGCGCGACCTCTCTGCCTACCGCCCCGGCAACACCGGCATCGACTACGTGCACCGCTTCGAGTCGGGCAGGGCCGGCCCGCATGTGCTGATAAACGCCCTGACGCACGGCAACGAGTTCTGCGGCATGGTGGCGGTGTGCCGGCTGCTCGACAGCGGCGTGCGGCCGGAGATCGGCACGCTGACGCTGAGCTTCGCCAACGTCGCCGCCTACCAGACCTTCGACGCGGCCCAGCCGTTCGAGAGCCGGCAGATCACCCACAACCTCAACCGCATCTGGTCGGGCGCCTGGCTCGACGGCGGCGAAGACAGCATCGAACTGCGCCGCGCCCGCGAGTTGCGCCCGGCGGTCGCCGCCGCCGACCACATCCTCGACATCCACTCGACCAGCCAGGACGTGGTGCCGTTCTGGGTCTATCCCGCGTTCGAACGCAACGCCGAAGTGGCGCGGGTGCTGCCCCGGCCAGGGGTGCACATGGTGATGCCGCTCGGCCTCGGCTCGGGCACGCCGCTCATCCAGCACGGCGTACACGGCACTGCCGAGGCCGGCACCGCGCTCCTGGTCGAATGCGGCCAGCATTTCAAGCAGGCCAGTGCCGACCTGGCGGTCGAGGTGGCGCTGGACTTCCTGGGCCACTTCGGCCTGATCGACCGGGCGGTGCCGCCGCCCGCGACGCCGCCGCGCCGCTTCGAACTGCTGCGCACGCACGTCGTCCAGCACGAGAGCTTCGCCTTCGTGCGGCCGTTGATCGGCTTCGAGACCTTCGCCGAGGGCGAGCTGATCGCCACCGACGGGCCGATCGAGATCCGCGCGCTGTGCGACGCCTGCACGGTCTTCATGCCGGCTAGGAAGGCGATCGTCGGCCGGGAAGGCGTGTATCTGACGAGGCCGCTGTCCTGACCCCTGGTCCCTCGAACCCGAACTCGAAGCGGAAGAACGCCTGGCCTAACGCCAGGCGCGGCCGTGGCGGTGGTTGTCGTAGCGGTCGTGGCGGTCGTAGCGGTCCGCAATGCCGTCGCCGTCGCGGTCGCCGGGCGGGTTGAATAGGCGGTCGCGCCGGTTCGGGATGCCGTCGCCGTCGCGGTCGCCGCGCGGGTTGTAGACGCGGTCGTAGCGGTTCGGAATGCCATCGCCGTCGCGGTCGCCGGGCGGGCTGTAGACGGGGTCGTAACGGTTCGGGATGCCGTCCCGATCGGCGTCACCACGCGGGTCGTAGGCACGACCGTGGCGGTCGCCGTGGGACAGGACGTAGGCCGGCGCACGCTGCGCCGACCAGGCCGGGCTGCCGATCGTGACCGACCAGCGGGCGTCGCCACGGTCGCGTGCCTGCACCGCGGTGGCGGCGAATACCCCTGCCAGTGCCACCGAGACGATGGCGAGCTTGTTGACGTTCATGCCTTGCTCCTTTGAAACCGCGCCCTGCGAGAGATCCCGCAGTGCTGCACGTCACCTCTCAACGCCCGAAGCCGCCCGGGGGAGCTGCTGGGACGTCAACGCCGTGTAAAGAAACTGGGGAGCGGTGGACCGAAACCCAGGTTTGTACGGGTGTACAACAAGTTTGCAGTTGTTCAATTGAATGCCGATCTCGACCTCGTTGGTCGAGCCGCGCGCACGAGCCGTAGGTCGGCATGGCAGCGCCGGGCGCCCTCGCCTGGCCCATCGGCCGGTGCAAGGCCTGGCCGCCCACGCCGAGGGTCGAGGCGCGGCCGTGGTAGCCATGCGCGCATCGGCTTCGGCGAAAGCCGCGGCACGGTGCTTGCGGTGCGGGGGTGAGCGTGCGGCCGGCTCGACGGCCAAGCGACGCGGCGGCGGCGGCTCGGAAGCTGTGAAGCAATCGCTCCCGGCCCCGGCCCGATCGATTGCTTGTGGCGCAGCCATGCGGAACGGCGAGCACCGGGGTGGCGACGAGCAGGGCGAGAACGATCGCGCGAGCGGGAGGCAGGAACACGCGCGTCACCCGTCGCTCGTGGCGGCAGTGTCAGTAGTGGTCTGCGCCACCCAGATCTGCGGGGGCTGCTCGAAGGCGGCGCAGTCGCCCCCCTCGGGCATCTCGGACCCCGTGCCGGAGATCGATGTAGCTGCTGGCCATCCAGCGCCGCACCGGCGGCACGACTCGAGTCCGGCGCGAGACCCCGGCCGGTCAGCCCTCGTACTTGAACGAAAGCGAAACCCTTGCCCGGAAGGCGACGACCTTGCCGTCTTCGATCTTCATGTCGAGCTTGCAGACTTCGGCGACACGCAGATCACGCAACGACGCAGCCGCCGTCTCGACGGCTGTTCTTGCAGCGTCTTCCCAGGAAATCGGGCTGGTTCCGATGATTTCCGTGACGCGGTAGACCCCGGATTCAGTTCCCTTCTTCTTGGCCATGTTTCACTCCTTGTTGTGAAAATCGCAAGGTCTCCACGCCCTGCGAGGGAATCATATGCGCTGCGGTTCGCACGGCATCGACAGGACGGTGCCGTCGCCGCCTGCAGTCGCGCCCGCGCGCGACGCCGCGCGGCGGCAGGAGGCGACCGGCGGCCGACAGGCCGGGCACATCCGGCCCGTGTCGGTGGAAGGGACCGGGCCGCCGGAGGATGGCCGCCGCGAGCCCTCGGGCCGCGGCGCCGTCAACGCGGCCGCCCGGCGGCGGTCGCCGTCCGGGCGGCCGTCTTCCCGGAACGCGCACGCGCCTTCGCCGGCACCTCGAGGGCGGGCGCAGCGGCGGCCGGCCTGGCAGTGGTGCGACGGGCCGTCGGCTTGCGCTTCGTCGGCGCGGCCGGCTTCGCGACCGCCTCGACCGGCGCCGGCTTCGGTGTCGCGCTCGCGCCGACGCTCGGCAGTCGCTCGATCTCCTGGAGCGCGTCGCGCAGGTAGCGGACCAGCTCGTACGACTCTTCCTGCGAAAGCACGCGCCGGCACGCGGTGAGGCCGAAGTCGAGCGAGCCGGCATAGCTCTGCACCGTGATGTTGAGCGCCGAGCCGTGGTACGGGATCGAGACCGGGAAGTAGTGCAGCATCTTCGCGCCGGCCATGTAGAGCGTCATTGCCGGCCCCGGCACGTTCGAGATGAGGACGTTGCCGGCTGCCGGCAGGCGGCTGGCGAGGTTGGAGCGGCCATACAGCGACGCGAGGCTCGTCATGAGCCAGGGCGAGCCGGTGATGGGCATGTCGACGCCGAGCACCGGCTTCAGCTCGCGCACCACCCCCTTCGCCGCCTCGGAAGACTCGTGGATCGCCTTGAAGCGCCCGGGCAGATCGGCGATGTCGGTCGCCAGGTCGACGCGGATCGCCGACACCTGGTTGTTCATCGAGTTGTCGTCGGCGGCGCGCAGGCTGACTGGCACGCTGGCGATCAGCGATTTCTTCGGCAGCAGGCCGCGCTCCGTCAGGAAGCGGCGCAGGGCGCTGCTGCACATCGCCATCACGATCGTGTTGACCGTGCCGCCGACGCGCACGCCGAGCGCCTTGGTCTCGGCGAGCGGCACCGACATCGTGCTGTAGGAACGCTGGTTGGTGATCGAGTCGTTGAAGATCGTGCCGGGCGCGAGACCGAGGTTGAGCTTGCGCCCGCCTGGCGACTTGCGTTGCGTGGCGAGCACGCTGCCCGCGGCGCCGATCGCCTTGACCGCGGTCGGCAGCAGCTCGACGATCTTGCGGTACTGCCGCACCGAGTTGGACGCGGCCGCCTGCAGCAGCTCGGCGACGCCGATCTGGTACGTGCTGCCGCCCCGCCTGCGCCGCGGCGGCGGCACCTCGCGCATCTCGGGCGTCATGTCGTAGAGCACCTTGGCCAGCTCGACGCCGGCCTTGCCGTCGACGCCGCTGTGATGCGCCTTGCTGTAGAAGGCGACCTGGCCGTTCTCGAGGCCCTCGATGACCACCATTTCCCACAACGGGCGGCTGCGGTCGAGCAGGGTCGAGTGCAGCCGGGCGATCAGCTGGTCGAGCTGCTGCATCGTTCCGGGGCGGCGCAGCGTCACGTGACGCACGTGGTAGTCGAGATCGATGTCGTCGTCGTCGATCCAGACCGGATCGGCGAGCTCGAACGGCATCTGCGCGAGCTTGCGCGTCATCATCGCCGACAGGTGGATCCGCTTGCCGAGCATCTCCTTCACGTCTTCGTAGAAGTCGCCCTTGTATCCCTTCGGCAGCTCGAACAGCATCAGGCTGCCGACGTGCATGGGTGTCTCGGGCGTCTCGAAGTGCAGGAACGACGCATCCATGCTGCTCAGGTGTTCCATCCGATGCTCCACATGCTTGAAATCGCTGCTGGAGTCTATCGATCGGGGCCGCCGAACGCGACCGACCGATGCGCGGTGACCGGTCCCCGATCCGGGTAAACCCGTGGCGCAGATTCCGATCGACCGCTTCGACGGCCTCGGGCGCTTCGAGGACCTGCCGGGCGATGGCCGCCGCGTCACCGACTACTGGTTCTGAAGCGCGCCGTCGTCCGGCGCCAGCTGCCTGCCGAAGGCGAGCCGGCAGCCGAGCAGCAGCACGCCCGCGCCAGCCACCAGCACCGCATGCAGGCCCCAGAACTGCCGTCCGGGCATCGTCTCGAGGAACCCGGCCAGCCAGCCGACGAACACGTTGCCGACGAACAGGTGCAGGTAGTACACGCCGATGACCAGGCCCGCCAGGCGCCTGGGCGCGACGCGCGAGTACAGCGCCAGGCCGACCGGTAGGATGTTGGCGAAGCCGAGGTCGTTGACGACCGTGTAGCCGAGCGTCCAGGCCAGGCTCACCTTTTCGTGCGTGGTCTCGGCCAGGGTGGAGGCGATGACGATCAGCGCCGGGCCGCCGGCCGCCAGCAGCGCGCCGAGCGCCATCTTGGTGAGCTCGTCGGGCTCGCGCCGGCGCGCCGCCCACCAGCGCCAGAACGCGATCGAGCCGAGCATCGTCGCGGTGCTGACCGCGGCGTCGACCGCCTGCAGCCAGGTCACGGGCACCTCCCACCCGAACAGGACGAAGTCCATGTGCTGCTGCGCCCACAGCGGAAAGGCATTGGTGAACTGCTGGTTGCCGACGATCGACAGCATCAACACCGCGATCAGCGCCACCAGCAACAAGAGGCGCGCTTTCTCGGCGCGGGTCATGCCCGCACGCGGCCCGGCCGCCTGCTTCGCCGCGGCGCCGAGCGGCGGCTCGGGCGGCAGCCAGCGCCGGCCTTTGAGGTAGACGACCAGGCCGATCAGCATGCCCACGCCGGCGGCCCCGAAGCCCCAGTGCCACGCCACCTTCTCGCCGAGCGTGCCGCAGACGATGGGCGCGGCGATCACCGCGATCTGCACCGCGAGCAGGAAGATCTGGAACGCGCTCGCGCGTCGCTTGTCGCCGGGCGCGTAGAGGTCGCCCACCTGCGCGGCGATGTTGCCCTTGAAGCAGCCCACGCCGACCAGCAGGCAGGCGATCGCGATCAGGAAGCTCGCCTCGAAGGCCATCAGGAAGTGGCCGAGCGCCATCAGGCTAGCGCCGATCACCACCGTCTTCGTGCGGCCGAGCACGCGGTCGGCGAGCAGGCCGCCGAACAGCGGCGTGAGGTACACGAAGCCGGCGTACAGCCCGAACACCGCCGACGCCAGCTGCTGCGGCGAGGTCGGGCCGGTGACCCGCTCGATCGCGCCGCGCAAGGCCTCGATCCCGGCGACCCTGCCGATGTGCTCCGGCAGGAACAGGTAATTTGTGAGGTAGAGCACCAGCAGCGCCTGCATGCCGTAGAACGAGAACCGCTCCCACA
>JBDTUG010000094.1:0-11469 GCA_040007855.1 Caldimonas sp. | reverse complement strand
GCTACGACAGCGTGACGATGATGCAGGAGACCAAGACCACGGTCTGCCAGGTCGAGCGCGCGACGGCGTAACGGGAGCACAGCATGAACCCCCACGCTCACACTCGTTCGCTGCCCCCCGAGGGGGCGCTGTCTTCCTTTGCGGCGGCCCGGCAGGAGGACATATGGCAAGAATGAAATTCATCTGCGACGCCGAGCGCTGCATCGAGTGCAACGGCTGCGTCACCGCCTGCAAGGCCGAGCACGACGTGCCCTGGGGCGTGAACCGGCGCCGCGTGGTCACGCTCAACGACGGCGTGCAGGGCGAGCGCAGCATCTCGGTGGCGTGCATGCATTGCTCCGACGCGCCCTGCATGGCGGTCTGCCCGGTCGACTGCTTCTATCGCACCGACGAAGGCGTGGTCCTGCACGACAAGGACATCTGCATCGGCTGCGGCTACTGCTCCTACGCGTGCCCGTTCGGCGCGCCGCAGTTCCCGAGCAACGGCACATTCGGCCTGCGCGGAAAGATGGACAAGTGCACTTTCTGCGCCGGCGGCCCCGAAGTCAACGGCAGCCAGGCGGAGTACGAGAAGTACGGGCGCAACCGGCTGGCCGAGGGCAAGCTTCCGGCCTGCGCCGAGATGTGCTCGACCAAGGCGCTGCTCGGCGGCGATGGCGACGTGGTCGCCGACATCTTCCGCACCCGGGTGCTCAACCGCGGCAAGGGCAGCGAGGTCTGGGGCTGGGGAACCGCCTATGGCAAGCCGACCACCGGCAAGCCGCTCGGGGCGCAACCGACGGAAGCGAAGAAGTCATGATGCGTCTGCCGATCCTTCTGGCAGTGAGCATGGCGCTCGTTCTCTCGGCCTGCGGCGAGAAGGTGCAGACGATTCCCGCAGGCGGCGCGAAGAAGGCCGACGCGCGCGCCTTCGAGATCGTCGACAACGGCTACCTCGCGCCGGGCTGGACGCCGGGCAACGAGCCCAGTTGGGACGCCCAGCTCAAGGCGCGTACCCAGGCGCAGAACGACTTCGCACCGCGCAAGTAAACGCCAGGAGCCCGCGCATGCTCAGCACGATCCGCCATGCCATGCTCGTCGTCGCGGCCTGCGTCGGCCTCGCCGCTCCGGCATTCGCCCAGGACACCGCCGGCGCGCCACGGTCCACCGGAGCGGCGACCCCGCCGCAACTGCTGCCGAACGACAGCGCCATGCCCGCCAGCGGCGTGGCGGCGGTGCCCGATCCGCAGCCGGCGGACACCAACGCGCAACGCGCGCGCAGCCAGCCGGGAAACAACGCACCGTTCTGGCGCGGCGTGCACGACTCCGGCAAGGCACCGGGGACCGTCAACAACCTGAACCAGGGCGACCGCGGCGTCCTGATCCAGCCCTTCACCGCTTATCCGGGCACGCGGATGGCCAGCGCCGGCGAGGCCTGGCGGCAGATCCGCAACGGGTGGATCATTCCCTACGGCGGGTCGTTCATCCTGATCGTCATCCTGGCGATCGCCCTGTTCTACTTCGCCAAGGGGCCGATCGGCGGCCACGAGCGCGATACCGGCCGGGTCATCGAACGCTTCACCTACTTCGAGCGGGCGGCGCACTGGTCGAACGCGATCGCCTTCGTCGTGCTCGCCGTCTCCGGCATCGTCATGGCGTTCGGCCAGTTCTTCCTCCTGCCGATTCTCGGCGGTACGCTGTTCGGCCTGCTCACCTATGCATTGAAGACGGCGCACAACTTCGCCGGGCCGCTGTTCGCGGTCTCGCTGCTGATCGTGTTCCTCACCTTCCTGCGCAGCAACTGGCCGAGCCGCGACGACCTGACCTGGCTCGTGCGCGGCGGCGGCCTGTTCGGCGGCGAGGAGCCGCCTTCGCACCGCTTCAATGCCGGCGAGAAGCTCGTCTTCTGGGGTGGGGTGCTGGTGCTTGGCAGCATCGTCGTCGGCTCCGGCCTCGTCCTCGACAAGCTTGTGCCGGGGCTCGCGTACCTGCGCGACGACATGCAGGTCGCACACATCATCCACTCGATCGCTGCGGTGCTGATGATCGCCGTGTTTCTTGCCCACACCTACCTCGGCACGATCGGCATGCGCGGGTCCTACCGCGCCATGAAGACCGGCTACGTCGACGAAGCGTGGGCGCACGAGCATCACCGGCTCTGGCAAGAGGATATCCAGGCCGGCAGAATTCCGGCGCAGCGGACGCCGCCGCCGGCCGGCCCGGTCGAACAGCCGGCTTCCTGACAACGAAGGGATCCAGAGATGCGACTGCATGCAGTCATTGCCGTGCTTGCCGGTGTGCTGGCGTCTGCGGCGTTCGCCAAGCTTCCTCCGCTCAGCGACGAGGCTAAGGCCAAAGCCGCGGAGGCCGCGGTGAAGTCGGCCTGGACCGACAAGGTCGGCCTCTACAAGGTCTGCCAGGCGATGGATCGCGCGGCGGAAACCTACCGGGCTCAGGTCAAGGCGAGCGGCGGTGCCGCGTCCGCACCCGATCCGACGCCGCCCTGCACGGATCCCGGGCCATTCGTCGCTCCCGTCGCCGAAGCGGCGAAGCCGCTCGAGGCGGCCGGCGCACACTCGCCCCCCGCCATGGCGACCTCGCCACCGAGCGGCAAGGCCACCTCGGCCGAGATCACGGGCACCCGAAAATAGCCGCTCCGGTCCTTCGCCTGAGCGCGGCGCGCGCGCCGCTCACCCGCGAGATCGTCGTCCGCGACGAGTTCGGCGCGGAGCGCACGATCTCGATTCCGGCCGAGCGCTCGCTCACCGTTTTCGTCGACAAGCGCGAGCTAGTCACCCTGATGACGCTCGGTGCCGCGCCCGAGCTGCTCGTGCTGGGCTACCTGCGCAACCAGCGCCTGGTCGAGTGCTGCGCCGACATCGATTCGATCACCGTCGACTGGGAGGTCAACGCCGCCGCGGTGAAGACCCGCGCCGGCATCGAGCGCTTCGACGAGAAGACGGCCAAACGCGTCGTCACCACCGGCTGCGGCCAGGGCACGGTCTTCGGCGACCTGATGGGCGACCTCGCGTCGATCCGCCTGCCTCCAGGCGACGAGCCGACCGCGCGGCTTTCGCAGAGCGCGCTCTACGGCCTGCTCGACGCCGTCCGGCGCCAGGAGAGCACCTACAAGTCGGCCGGCTCGGTGCATGGCTGCGCGCTCTTCCGGCAGAGCGAGATGCTGATCTTCATCGAGGACGTGGGCCGGCACAACGCGATCGACACGATCGCCGGCTGGATGTGGCTCAACGACGTGGGCGGCGCCGACAAGATCTTCTACACGACCGGCCGGCTGACGAGCGAGATGGTGATCAAGTCGGCGCAGATGGGCGTGCCGATCGTCGTCTCGCGCAGCGGCATCACGCAGATGGGCCACGAACTCGCCACCCGGCTCGGCCTGGCCCTCTTCGGGCGGGCGATGAACCGGCACTTCATCTGCTATTCGGGCTTCGACCGCTTCGACGCCGAGCCTGAGCCGCCACGCGCCTGATCGCCGTTCGCCCGGCGGGCCGGCACCCGGGCTACATCAGCGCATCGAACGGCAACACGTCGACTTCTTCGCCGGCCGCGACATTGCCCTGGTCGTGGCCCAGCACGACCAGGCCGTTGGCCTGGCTCATGCTGCGAAGGATCCCCGAGCCTTGCGAGCCGGTGGTCCGCACCTGCCAGCGACCATCGGCCGCGCGGCTGACGACGCCGCGCTGGTATTCGGTGCGGCCGGCGCGCTTCCTGATCGGCTCGATGCTTGCCGCGCGCAGCGGAATCAGCGGCGCCATGGTCGCGCCGCCCATTGCCAGCAAGGCCTCGCGGACCAGTGCATAGAACGTCACCATCACTGCCACCGGATTGCCGGGCAGGCCGAACAGGATGGCGGTGTGGCCGGCGCTTTCGATGCGGCCGATGGCCATCGGCCGGCCGGGACGCATGGCGATGCGCCAGAACAGCACGTCCCCGAGCCTGGCCATGACCAGCTTGGTGTGATCGGCCTCGCCGACGCTGACGCCGCCCGAGGTGATCACCGCGTCGGCATCGCGCGCCGCGCTGGCGAACGCGGCCTCGAGCGCGGCCGGATCGTCGCGGACCACACCGAGGTCGATGATCTCGACGCCGAGGCGTTGCAGCATGCCCCAGAGCGTGTAGCGGTTGCTGTCGTAGACCGAGCCCGGCTCGAGCGTCTCGCCGACCGAGCGCAGCTCGCTGCCGGTGGAGAAGAAGGCGACGCGAACGCGGCGGAACACCGCCACCTCGGCATGGCCGAGCGAGGCGAGGACGCCGAGCTCTGCCGGGCGCAGCACCGAGCCGGCGACGAGAGCCACGGCGCCGCGCGCCAGGTCCTCGCCTGCCAGGCGGCGGTTGTCGCCGGTGCTCACCACGCCGGCCGGCACGTGCACGCCGTCGTTCTCGATCCGGGTGAATTCCTGCGGCACAACGGTGTCGAGGCCCTCGGGCATGACCGCGCCGGTCATGATGCGCACGCACTCGCCGGCTCCGACGGTGCCTTCGAAGCGGCCGCCGGCGAAGCCGGCGCCGGCGACGGCGAAGACGCTTTCGACGCCCGGCGAGAGGTCGGCGCCGCGCAATGCATAGCCGTCCATCGCCGAGTTGTCCTGCGCCGGCACGTCGATCGCCGAGACCACGTCGCGCGCCAGCACCCGGCCCAGCGCGGAGCGCAGCGCCAGCCGCTCGACCGCCTGCACACGGGGCACGAGCCGGGCAATGAACTCCTGGGCCTGCGCCACCGGCAGCGCCTTCGGGTCGTAGCCGGCGATGCACGAGGCGATCTCCTGCAGCGACGGGGATACTGCCTCAGTCATGGCGTTGCAGTTGCTGCAGGTCGCCAGGTGTGTTGGCGTTGACGAAGGCCTGCGCGTCGTCGAAGGGCACGGTGACGGTCTCGAGCGTCGCCGTCCAGGCGTCGATCTTGCGCCGCCCGCTCGTGGTGAAGCGCACCAGGCTTTCCATCACGCTCGCGCGCATCAGGCAGAACACCGGCTGCAGGCGCAACTCGCCGTCCTCGCGCGTCGCCGCCATCGCCAGCTCGGCGCCGGCGCTGTTCAGCGCGTCGGCGAGACGCTGCACGAGGTCTTCGGGGAACAGCGGAGAGTCGCACGGCACCGTGACGAGGTAGGGCGTCTCGCAGCGCTCGATCCCGGCGAGAAAGCCGGCCAGCGGGCCGGGATAGTCGGCAAGGGCGTCGGGCCAGACCGGGACGCCCATCGATTCGTAGGCGGCGAGGTTGCGGTTCGCATTGATCATGATCTCGCCCACCTGCGGCGAAAGCCGGAGCAGGGCGTGCATCGCCAGCGGCATGCCCTGGTGCGGCTGCAGGCCCTTGTCGACGCCGCCCATGCGGCTGCCGCGGCCGCCGGCCAGGATGAGGCCGGTGATCTGTTCGGTAGCTATCACGTCACGCCCGTCTGTTCGTGTCGGGTGAGTGTATGAGGAGGCCCGCGGGGACGGATCAGCGCTTGGGCTTGCGGTAGGTCCACCACGGCAGCACCTTTGTCAGCGACAGCACCTCGCCGCTGCGCAGCGGCAGGTAGCCGGGAACGGCCCGCAAGGCGATCTGCCAGGCGGGCGAGGCGAGATTGCGGCGCAGCGTCGCGATGTGAGAGTGCTCGAGATTCTCGGCCAGGGTCGCGAGGAAGTAGCTTTCCTCGGCCAGGGCGATGAAGTCGAGGCCGCGCGCCCGCGCGACGGCCTCGATGCCGAAGGCCGCGTCGGCGCTGCCGCTGGCGACGCTCTGCGCCACCGCGCGATGCGAGGGCTCGATGCGCTCGTAGCCGTGG
Source organism: Caldimonas sp. (assembly GCA_040007855.1). Taxonomy (GTDB): domain Bacteria; phylum Pseudomonadota; class Gammaproteobacteria; order Burkholderiales; family Burkholderiaceae_C; genus Schlegelella_A. Next base: position 5,701 of record JBDTUG010000094.1, on the reverse strand, counting down.
ATCGAATCGGCGCGAACCCCGGCCGCATCGAGCAGCTCGTCGAGGACGACCCGGGTGCCGGTGCCGCGCGCGCGGTTGACGAAGCGGATCCCTGTCCGCGACAGGTCGGCGAGGGCCGAGATCCGCGCCGGGTTGCCCGGGGCGACGATCAGGCCCTGGGTGCGCGTGGCGAAGCCGATCAGCTTGTGCCGGCCGGGCTTGAGCATCGGCCGGTAGACGCGTGCCGTCGGCGAGCCGGCCGGCGAGTCGGTCAGCGCATGGAAGCCGGCGAGCAGGCAGCGGCCGTCGTTCAGCGCAGCCAGGGCATCGACGCTGCCGGTGAAGTGCAGGTCGAGATGCAGCTTGCCGTTTGCCGCGCTCCAGTCGCGCAGCAGCGGCAGCGCCTCGTCGTGGCTGGCGAACATCTCGATCACGCCGGCGTCGTCGTCGAAGGCGATGGCGAACGCCCGCTCGAGTTCGCCCCGCAAGGTGGCGAGCTGCGGCGCCAGCCGCGCCTGGGCCTGGCGCTCCGCCCAGAGCAGCTTCTGGCCGAACGGCGACAGCTGCGCCGGCTGGCCCTTGCCCCAGACGAGCAGGGCGTGGCCGAGCTCCTGTTCCCAGCGCTTGAGCTCGCCCCAGACATGGCGGTACGACAGGCCGAGCCGGCGCGCCGCCGCCGAGATCGAGCCGCCCTGGTGGATGGCCTCGAGCAACGCGAGCATCGGGTGATGCAGCTCGCGCCGCTCGCGATCGGCCGGCGCCAGCGTGTAGGTCAGCTCGACCTTATGCATGTTCGTTCATATCGCCCGCCGACCCTGCCGCATCGAGAATGCCTCGCGCATGAAGACTCGTTGAATGAGCGCCCTCGCCGAAAGCATTGCGACCGCGCTCCGACTCATTGTCCACGCCGATCCGACCCTGGTTCGCACCGTCGCGCTCTCGTTCGCGATCAGCGGCAGCGCCTGTGCGATGGCGGCCGCCCTCGGCTTGCCGGCGGGCGCCTGGCTCGCAGCGGTGCGTTTCCCCGGGCAGCGCGCCGTCCTGCTCCTGCTCGACACCTTGCTCGCGCTGCCCTCGGTCGTGGCCGGCCTGGTGGTGTACCTGCTGCTCTCGCGTAGCGGGCCGCTCGGCACGTGGGGCATCCTGTTCACGCCCACAGCGATGGTCATCGCCCAGACCATCCTCGTCGTTCCGGTGGTCGCGGCGCTGTCCCGTCAGGTCGTCGCCGACGCCCTGCGCGACGGCGGCGACCAGCTGCGCTCGATGGGTGCCGGCCGGCTCGTCGCCGCCTTGCTGATGCTGCTGCACGAGCGCTGGGCGGTCGTGACGCTGCTGCTGATCGCCTTCGGCCGCGCCATCGCCGAGGTCGGTGCGGTGATGATCGTCGGCGGCAACATCGACGGCGTCACCCGCGTCATGACGACGACGATCGCGCTCGAGACGAGCAAGGGCGACCTGCCGCTCGCCCTGGCGCTGGGCATCGTCCTGCTCGCGGTCGTGGCCCTGCTTAACGTGGCGATCGCCTTCGTGCCGCGCGGTCGCGGCCCGCAGACGGCCGAGATGCGATGAGCACCGCTCGGCCGTCCGGAGGGGCTCATTGCCGCTCGGTGGGACCGGCCGCAGGCCGAAGGGTGCAGCAGTGAGCACGCCGGGGAGAGCTCCGCTGGTCACGGTGCGCGACGCCTCGGTCTCGTTCGGCGATGTCCACGCGCTGCGCGCCGCGACGCTCGACATCCACGCCGGCGAGTTCGTGGCCGTGATCGGCGCCAACGGTTCGGGCAAGACGACGCTGCTGCGCCTGCTGCATGGCGTCGTGGCCTACTCCGGATCGCGCCGGGCGGCGGTCGCGACGCAGGCGATGGTCTTCCAGCGGCCGTTCCTGCTGCGGCTCTCGGTCTGGAACAACCTCCGGGTCGCACTCTGGCTCGCGCACCGCCGCATGCCGGCAGCGCAGCGGCGAGCCCGCGCCGAACAGGCGCTGCGCCGCGTCGGCCTCGGCGCGATGCGTGAACGGCCGGCACGCTCGCTTTCGGGCGGTGAGCAGCAGCGGCTGGCCCTGGCGCGCGGCTGGGCGGTCGAGCCGGCGATCCTGTACCTCGACGAGCCGACCGCGAATCTCGATCCCTCGGCGAAGAAGGAGGTCGAGACGCTGCTCACCGGCTTCGCCGCCGAGGGAATGACGCTGGTGATGAGTACGCACAACCTCGGCCAGGCGAAGCGGCTGGCCACCCGGATCGTCTTCATGGACGGTGGCCGGGTCGACACCGACCTGCCGGCCGCGGATTTTTTTGATTCGCGCACGGATGGCCGTGCCGATCTGTTCCTCAAAGGAGAACTGTCATGGTCGCTCGATGGATGAACGTTCCCGGCTGCCGTGTCGTGCTGGGATGGGTCTGCGGCGCGGCGCTCGCGTTGCTGGCCATGCCGGGGGTGGCGCAGGAGCGCTTCATCACCATGGCCTCCACGACGAGCACCGAGCAGTCGGGCCTGTTCCCCCATCTGCTGCCGGCGTTCATGCGGGCGACCGGGATCGAGGTCCGGGTCGTCGCCGTCGGCACCGGCCAGGCGCTCGACATGGGCCGGCGCGGCGATGCCGACGTTCTGTTCGTGCACGATCGCGCCGCCGAGGAAAAGCTGGTTGCCGAGGGCTGGGGCCTCAAGCGCAGCGATGTCATGTACAACGACTTCATCCTGATCGGGCCGAAGGGCGACCCGGCCGGCGTGAAAGGCAAGGACATCGTCGTCGCCCTCGCCAGGCTCGGCACCTCGCCTTCGGCGTTCGTATCGCGCGGCGACAAGAGCGGGACACATGCCGCCGAACTGCGCTACTGGAAGGCCGCCGGAATCGACGGACCCGCCGGCAAGGTCGCCAGCTACAAGGAATGCGGCTGCGGCATGGGGCCGGCACTCAACATCGCCTCGGCGACCGACGCCTACGTCCTTGCCGATCGCGGCACCTGGCTCAACTTCAAGAACCGCGGCAACCTGGCGATCCTGGTCCAGGGCGACACCCGCCTCTTCAACCAGTACGGCGTGATCGTCGTCAACCCGGCCAAGCATCCGCAGGCGAAGAGCCAGCTCGCGCAGGCCTTTGCCGACTGGGCGGTGTCAGTGGAGGGCCAGGCGGCGATCGCGAGCTACAAGATCGGCGGGGAGCAGCTCTTCTTCCCGAACGCGAAGCGTTGAGCCGGTGGCCCGGAGTCTGCCGGTCATCATGGCGATCGTGGCCGGCCTGATCGGCCCGCCGGCGGCGGCTCAGTCGACGACACCCCGCGTGGCGGTCTTCGCTGCCGGCAGCCTGCGCGCCGCGCTCGTCGACGCGGGACGCGCCTTCGAATCGGCACAGCCGGGCGCGCCGATCGCCTTCACCTTCGGCGCCTCGGGGCTGCTGAAGGATCGGCTCGCCGCTGGCGAGAACGCCGACGTATTCGCCTCGGCGAACAGAGACGGGCTCGATCACCCCAGCCGCTACCAAACTGCACGGGCCGGTCCGGCCGCCTCATCGGCGGTCAAACTCTACCGCGCTGGTCCAGGCTGAAACATACAAGCCGGCGCGGCGGCCCGGTCGCTACATCGAGACGGCAAGCGGCAGGTTGACGAGCAGGTTTTGCGGCTTGAGCTTGAAGGTCTGGTCTTCGCCCATTGCCAGCCCGAGGTAGACGGGCTTGCCGGCCAGGTCGGCACGCATCTCGTCGGGATTCGCGAATTCGAGCCGGAACAGGCCGACCAGGCACTTCAGCCGCTCGGGCTCGAGCGGCTCGCCGCGCCAGAGGTCGTTGAGCAGGGCCGTCGACTCGACGTCGAGGCCGACATGCCAGGACCAGGCGGCGTCGTCGATGCGCTGCAGCGGCGCGATCGTCGTCTCGACGTCGAGGAAGTGCGCGACCCAGCGCTCGAGAACGCGGGCGAGCGCCTTCAGGCCCGAGTGCTTGGGCGTCATGGTGAAGCTGAGGCCGTGGCCGAGGTCGTTTCGGGTGGCGTGCGTCAGATCGAGCAGCCAGGCAGCTCGATCGACGGCGCCGCCGTAGCGGGCGGCGTTGTCGGCGGTGAGCACCTCGAGGTTCAGGCCGCGCAGAGGCGCCTGGCTCTCGCGCAGCAGCCGGCCGATGTCGCCGAAGCCGCCGGTCTCGGCCAGGAGCTCGACCCGGTCGCGATCGCCGCAGAGCACCCGGCCGTCGACGAAGGCGATGCGTTGCGGCCGATGCAGCAGCTCGCCGGCACGGCGCTCGAACGCGCTCGCATCCTCGGGCTGCATGTGGCGCACGATCACTTCGGCGACCCGGTCGACGAACAGTGGCGGCACGCCGATCCGGCCGCCCTTCACCAGCCCCAGGTAGTACGACTCGAGCGTTCCGGCGCCCAGCAGCGCATCGCGAAAGGCCAGGAAGACAGCGTAGTTGGCGCGTGCGTCGGCGTCGGCCAGCTTCGCGAGCAGCGCCGCGTCGACGGCGAGCCGCGGCGTGTCGGCCAGCGCGGCATGCAGCCCGCGTTCGGCGGCGCACGACTCGTCGACGAGGGCCAGCTCCGGCAAGCCCAGGAAGGTGCGCAGGAATTCGTCGGTCGGAGCGAGCCAGCGCGAACCGCCGGCCCCACGGGAGTCAGGCATCGACGGAGATTATCGAGCGCTCGATGCACGTGCTCCCACGGATCGTCGGGTTGCGGCCATCGCCGACAATCGCCCCAATGAATGTGATCGGTCTTTGCGGCTATTCGGGATCGGGAAAGACCACCCTGGCCGAGCGTCTCATCCCGCGGCTGCGCCTCGACGGCCAGCGTGTCTCCGTCGTCAAGCATGCCCACCATGCGTTCGACATCGACCACGAGGGCAAGGACTCATGGCGGCATCGCCAGGCCGGCGCCTTCGAGGTGGTGATCGCGTCGAATCGCCGCCTCGCCAAGATGCGCGAATACCCGATCGAGGCCGAGCCGGACGTGCACGGGATGATCGCCGAGCTCGGCCCGTGCGACTGGGTCCTGGTCGAGGGTTTCAAGCACGCGGCGCTGCCCAAGCTCGAGGTCTGGCGGGCTGCGACCGGCAAGCGGGCGCAGTATCCCGACGATCCCTTTGTGCTGGCGATCGCCACCGACAGTGCCGACGCCCTGCCGACGCCGACCGGGCTGCCGGTGTTCGAGCTCGACGACGTCGATGGCCTGGCGGAGTACCTGCTGCAGAACCGGGCGCGTTACGCGTACACGGCGCCATAGCCGGCACCGCACGGCGGCCGCGCCGCGACTCAGGCGATGCGGGCGATGTCGCGCAGGTGGGTCGGACCGGCGCGGCGCTCGATCTCGGCGAGCAGCGGCTTGTTCCAGCCGAGCATGAACATCAGCTCGGCGACGACGAACATCGGGCCGACGAGCAGGCCGATGATGTCGTCGACGAAGGCCGGCTTCTTGCCTTCGTACCAGTGGCCGACGAACTGGATCACCCAGCCGACGAAGAAGAAGCCGACACCCCAGGCGAGCCAGTTGGCGATGCTGCCGCCCGAGACCTCGTGGCCGAGCTTGATCAGCACGCCGACGGCGACGCTGACGGCGATGCCGAGGACGAGGTTGCCGCGCGTCATGTACCAGGCCGCGGCCAGTGCGAACACGATCCACGCCAGCGTGAGCGACACGCCGAAGCCGGGAAAGGTGGCGCGCGCGAGCAGGACACCGACGCCGAAGACGATCATCGGCACGCCGACGAAATGGCTGACGATGTTGCGCCGGTCGCGGTGGT
>JBDTUG010000093.1:0-11534 GCA_040007855.1 Caldimonas sp. | reverse complement strand
TCGCGGCTGTTCAGCCGCTCCTTGATCTGGCCCTGGAACTGCGGGTCGAGCACCTTCGCCGAGAGCACGAAGCTGGCCCGCGAGAAGACGTCGTCGGGCATCGGCTTGACGCCCTTGGGCAACAGGCCGTGCATGTCGATGAAGCCCTTGACGGCGCCGAACAGGCCGTCCTTCAGGCCCGACTCGTGGGTGCCGCCGGCGACCGTCGGGATCAGGTTGACGTAGCTCTCGCGCACTGCGTGGCCGTCCTCGGTGAAGGCGACGCACCAGGCCGCACCCTCGCCTTCGGCGACGTCCTCGCTCTCCTTGCCGTCGGCGAAGTGCGCACCCTCGAACAAGGGGATCACGGGGTCGGCCGGCAACGACTGCATCAGGTAGTCGGACAGGCCCGCCTGGTAGAGCCAGTCATGGCGCTCGGGCTCGGCCTGGTCGCCCTTGTCGAAGCTCAGCGAGACCTTGACGCCCGGCATCAGCACCGCCTTGCTGCGCAGCAGGTGGATCAGCTCGGGGCGCGGCAGCTCGACGCTCTCGAAGTAGCGCGGGTCGGGCCAGACGCGCACCGACGTGCCGCTCCGCCGCTCGCCGGCGGCCGCCTTGCGCACGGCCAGCGGCGCGACCACGTCGCCGCCGGCAAAGGCGATCGTCGCGACCTGGCCGGCGCGCCAGACGGTCACCTCGAGCCGCCTGGCCAGTGCGTTGGTGACGCTCACGCCGACCCCGTGCAGGCCGCCAGAAAAGCTGTAGGCGCCGCCCGCGCCCTTGTCGAACTTGCCGCCGGCGTGCAGGCGGGTGAAGACGATCTCGACGACGCTGACGCCTTCGTCCGGGTGCAGGCCGAACGGGATGCCGCGGCCGTCGTCGTCGATGCTGACCGAGCCGTCCCGGTGCACCGTGACGTCGATCGAGGTCGCGGTCGCGGCCAGCGCCTCGTCGGCGGCGTTGTCGATCGCCTCCTGGACGACGTGCAGCGGGCTTTCGGTACGCGTGTACATGCCCGGCCGCTGCTTGACGGGCTCGAGGCCCTTCAACACCCGGATCGACGCTTCGCCGTAGTTTCCCGCCTTGCTTGCCATGCAAAGGATTCTAGGCAGCGCTGTCGAGCGCCCCGCTGCGCCCCGAGGCGCAGGCCGAGGACCGAGGCGGACCCGGACAGCGGCCTGCGTGGCCGCCCGCCCCCTGCAACAATGTGCCGATGAACCCTCCCGCACGGCGCCGGCTCGGCCGCTCCGACCTCCAGGTCTCGCCGCTCTGCCTGGGCGGCAACGTGTTCGGCTGGACGGTCGACGAGGCGATGTCGTTTCGCCTGCTCGACGCCTGGGTCGACGCCGGCATGAACTTCGTCGACACCGCCGACGTCTACTCGCGCTGGGTCCCGGGCCATGCCGGCGGCGAGTCGGAAGCGATCATCGGCAAGTGGCTGCGTCAGACCGGCAAGCGCCACCGGATCGTTCTCGCGACCAAGGTCGGCAAGCCGATGGGCGACAGCGACAAGGGCCTCTCGCCGCCGTACATCCGGCGCGCCGTCGAGGCGTCGCTGCGCCGGCTCAGGACCGAGACGATCGACCTCTACCAGTCGCACGACGACGACATCGAGACGCCGCTCGAGGAATCGCTGGCCGCCTTGGCCGAGCTGATCAGGGAAGGCAAGGTGCGCGCGATCGGCGCCTCCAACTACGGCGCTCAGCGCCTGGGCGAGGCGCTCGCGGTCAGCGCCGCCCAGGGCTTGCCGCGCTACGAGTCGCTGCAGCCGCTCTACAACCTGGTCGAACGCGCCGCCTATGAAGACGAGCTCGAGAAGGTCTGCGTCGACAACGGCCTGGGCGTGCTCAATTTCTACGCGCTGGCGAGCGGCTTTCTCACCGGCAAGTACCGCAGCAGCGCCGACGTCGCCAAGAGCGTGCGCGGCGGCGGCGCGAAAAAGTACCTGAACGAGCACGGCCTGGCGGTGCTCGGCGCGCTCGACGCCGTTGCCGACACGATCGGCGCGACGCCCGGCCAGGTAGCGCTGGCCTGGCAGATCGCCCGGCCGGGCATCACCTCGCCGATCGCCAGCGCGACCTCACCGGCGCAGCTCGAAGAGCTGGTCGGCGCGGCCCGCCTCGTGCTCGACGCACCGTCGATCGAGCTGATCGATCGCGCCAGTCGCAAGGCGGCCGCATGAACGGCAGCGTCGCCAGGCCATTGTCGATGACGCAGGTGCTGGTCTGCGGCGCCGCCATCGTCACGCTCTCGATGGGCATCCGCCACGGCTTCGGCCTCTGGCTGCAGCCGATCACGATGGCGCGCGGCTGGAGTCGCGAGACCTTTGCCCTGGCCATCGCCGTGCAAAACCTGGCCTGGGGGCTCGCCGGTCCGTTCGCCGGCGCGCTCGCCGATCGCTGGGGCGCCGTGCGCGTGCTCATCGCCGGCAGTGCGCTGTACGCGCTCGGCCTGGTCGCGATGGGGCTGGCGACGAGCGGCCTCGCCTTCCTCGGCGGCGCCGGCCTGATCCTCGGCATGGCGCAGTCGGGAACGACCTACGCCATCGTCTTCGGCGTCGTCGGCCGCAACGTCGCCGCCGAGAAGCGCAGCTGGGCGATGGGCATCACGGCAGCGGCGGGATCGATCGGCCAGTTCCTGATGGTGCCGGTCGAAGGCGGCCTGATCAGCGGCGTCGGCTGGCAGGAGTCGCTCTTCATCCTCGCCATCGCCTCGCTCCTCATCGCACCGCTGGCCTTCGGCTTGCGCGAGCCCGCCCGCCCGGCCGCCGGCGCAGGCACGCAGACCATCGGCGCGGCAGCGCGCGAGGCCTTCGGCCAGCGCAGCTTCCAGCTCCTCATGGCAGGCTACTTCGTCTGCGGCTTCCAGGTCGTCTTCATCGGCGTGCACATGCCGAGCTACCTGAAGGACCACGGCCTCACGCCGGGAGTGGCAACCACGGCGCTGGCGCTGATCGGCCTGTTCAACGTGTTCGGCACCTACCTCGCCGGATCGCTCGGTGCGCGCCTGCCCAAGAAGTACCTGCTGTCCTCGATCTACCTGCTGCGCTCGGTGACGATCGTCGCCTTCCTCGTGATGCCGCTCTCGCCGCTCAGCGTGTACGTGTTCGCGGCGACCATGGGCCTGCTCTGGCTCTCGACCGTCCCGCTCACGACCGGCCTCGTCGCCGACATCTTCGGCGTGCGCTACCTGTCGATGCTCGGCGGCTTCGTCTTCCTCAGCCACCAGGTCGGCAGCTTCCTCGGCGCCTGGCTCGGCGGCCGCCTCTACGACATGACCGGCAGCTACGACGTGGTCTGGTGGATCGCCGTGGCGCTCGGGGTGTTCGCGGCGCTCATCAACCTGCCGATCCAGGAGCGGGCGCTGCTTCGCCCGGTGCCGGCGTGAGCCCGCCGGGCCGCCCCAAGGGCGAACACCGAAGTGCGAAGCACGAAGGTACACCAGTGACCCCTCGGCGCCGCGTCATCGCGATGGCGGTCTGGGCCATGACCGGCGCGGTGCTCGCCCTCGGCTTCGCCGCGTACCAGCGTCCCGATCTCGCGGTCGACCTGGCGAACCGGCTGTGGGCATGTTTCTAGTGGTCTGTCGATGAGCCCCGGCACCGGCACCGCCTCGCCATGGCTGCTGCGCTGGGCCCACCTGATCGCGCCGAAGGGGCGCGTTCTCGACGTCGCCGCGGGCTCCGGCCGGCACGCGCGCTGGCTCGCCGGGCATGGCTTCTCGGTCACGGCGATCGACCGCGATGCGACGGCGATGCAAGCGCTGGCCGACTGCGCCGAAACGATCGTCGCCGACATCGAGAACGGCCCCTGGCCGCTCGCCGGGCGCCGCTTCAACGCCGTGCTCGTCACCAACTACCTGTGGCGGCCGCTCTGGCCGGCACTGGTTGCGGCGACCGGCGTCGGCGGCGTCTTCCTGCACGAGACCTTCGCCGCCGGCAACGAGAGCGTCGGCCGGCCGGCCCGGCCCGACTTTCTGCTTGCCCCGGGTGAACTTCCGGGCGCCGTGGCGGGTCTGCGCATCGTGGCTTTCGAAGACGGCTTCCTTCGCGACCCCGATCGCTTCGTGCAGCGGATCGTCGCGGTGCGCGCGCCGCCCGGCGCCGCGCCAGCGCGCTATCCGCTGATCGGGGCAGGCCGGGCCGGCAGCGATGCCGGGTCGCTAGAATCGAACGGCTAAGCCTCCCTCCCTCCCATGAAACCCATCACCGGCAGCATCGTTGCCCTCGTCACGCCGATGCACGACGACGGCCGCATCGACGTCGACGCGCTGCGCCGCCTGGTCGACTGGCACATCGCCGAAGGCACGCAGTGCATCGGCGTGGTCGGCACGACCGGTGAATCGCCGACCGTGAGCGTCGAGGAACACTGCGAGGTGATCCGCGTCGCCGTCGAGCATGCCCGGGGACGGATCCCGGTCATGGCCGGCGCCGGCGGCAACTCGACGGCCGAGGCGATCGAGCTCTCGCGCTTCGCCCTCAAGGTCGGCGCCGACTGCACGCTCTCGGTCGTTCCCTACTACAACCGGCCGTCGCAGGAAGGCATCTACCGGCACTTTCGGGCGATCGCCGAAGCGGTCGACATCCCGATGGTGCTCTACAACGTGCCTTCGCGGACGGTTGCCGACATGCAGGTCGAGACCGCGCTCCGCCTGGCCGAGGTGCCCGGCGTCGTCGGCATCAAGGAAGCGACCGGCGACATCGCCCGTGCCTGCTGGCTGATCAAGCTGGCGCCGAAAGGCTTCTCGATCTACTCGGGCGACGACGCAACGGCGGTCGCCCTCATGCTGCTCGGCGGCCACGGCAACGTCAGCGTCACCGCCAACGTCGTGCCGCGGGCGATGCAGGCCCTGTGCGTCGCGGCACTGGCCGGCGATGCGCGCGAAGCGGCCCGCCTGCAGGGACAGCTCATGCCGCTGCACAAGGCCCTGTTCGTCGAACCGAGCCCGGCGCCGACCAAGTGGGCGCTGGCGCAACTCGGCCGGTGCGGCCCGGCACTGCGCCTGCCGATCGTTCCGCTGAGCGACGACGGCCAGGTCGCGGTGCGGACGGCGATGCGCGAATCCGACGCGTCGTGAGCGCGAGGGCCGCGCTGAACCCGGGCGCTTCGCCTCTTCCCTGAACGACGACCCGCAGCGCCCGGCGCCGGCGAAAGAACGAAACCGGCACGCCGCGGCGTGCCTACGATGGAGACTCGCAGAGTGACCTTTCCCCTGACCAACCGCGCCTCGGCCCTGCTCGGCCTGGCCTGCCTGCTTGCCCTGACCGGCTGCTCGACGGTCGAGAATTTACTCAGCGGCGACAAGGTCGACTACCGCACGACCAGCACCCGCACGTCCGGCCTCGAAGTGCCGCCCGACCTGACCCAGCTCTCGCGCGAGTCGCGCTATCAGGCGCCGAGCGGCACGGTCAGCGCCTCGACCTTCCAGAGTTCGGTCGGGTCGGCGGCTCCGGTCAGCGCCACGCCGGCGATCGCTCCCGCCTCGCTCGGCAGCTTTCGGATCGAGCGGCTCGGCAACGAGCGCTGGCTGAGCACGACCCTGGCGCCCGAACAGGTCTATCCGCAGGTGCGAGCCTTCTGGAAGGACAACGGCTTCAGCCTCGTCCAGGATCGCGCTGACGCCGGGGTGATCGAGACCGACTGGGCCGAGAACCGCGCCAAGCTGCCCAACGACATCATCCGCAACACGATCGGCAAGGTCTTCGAAAACGCCTTTTCGACCGGCGAACTCGACAAGTACCGCACCCGCGTCGAGCGCACGGCGACCGGCAGCGACATCTACATCAGCCATCGCGGGATGGAAGAGAAATACATCGGCGATCGCAAGGAAAGCACCGTCTGGCAACCGCGCGCCGCCGATCCGACCCTCGAGGCGGAGTTCCTGTCGCGCCTGATGGTCAAGCTGGGCGCCAAGGACGAAGAGGCCAAGGCGGTGGTCGCGTCGGCGGGCGCAGCGAGCGCCGGGCCGGCACGGGCCCGGGTGCTCGAAGGCCGGCCCGGCCCGACCCTGCAGGTCGACGACGGCTTCGACCGCGCCTGGCGGCGGGTCGGCATCGCCCTCGACCGGAGCGGCTTCACGGTCGAGGACCGCGACCGCACCCAGGGGCTGTATTTCGTCCGCTATGTCGATCCGGCATTCGCAGGACGCGAGGAGCCGGGCTTCTTCAGCCGCCTGTTCAGCTTCGGACGGAAGAAAGAAGACACCGGTGGCCTGGCCAAGTACCGCGTCAAGGTCACCGGCGAGGGCGCAAGCAGCACCGTCGCCGTCCTCGACGCCCAAGGCAAACCCGAAGGCGGCGAAGCCGGCAAACGCATCGTCGGCCTGCTCCTCGACGACCTGAAGTGAGCCCCGCACCGGCGTGATCCGCTTTCGCAGTCTCGGCAGCGGCAGCGGCGGCAACGCCACGGTCGTCGAGGCGAGCAGCGGAATCACGACGACGCGGCTGCTGGTCGATGCCGGCTTCTCGCTGCGCGAGCTCGACGCCCGCCTGGCCCGCGCCGGCCTGGCCGCCGCCGACCTCGACGCCGTGTTCGTCACCCACGAGCACGGCGACCACATCGGCTGCGCGGCGGCCCTGGCGGAGCGCGGGGGGCTGCCGCTCTGGATGAGCCGCGGCACCTGGCGCGCCGCCTGCGAGCCGGTCGCCCCGGCGGGCCTGCGCTTCGCCCGCGACGACGAGACGATCGCGGTCGGCGACCTCGAGCTGCATCCCTTCACCGTCGCCCACGACGCCGCCGAGCCGCTGCAGCTGTGCTGTTCGGACGGCAGCGCGCGCCTCGCCGTCCTGACCGACCTCGGCTCGATCACGGCGCACATGCTGGCCCAGGTGGCCGGTTGCGATGCGCTCCTCCTGGAGTGCAACCACGACGCCGCGATGCTCGCGCAATCGCGCTATCCACCGTCGCTGAAGGCGCGGATAGGGGGCCGCCTCGGCCACCTGAGCAATGCCACGGCGGTCGAGATCCTCGGCCACTGCCTCAGCTCGCGCCTCCGGCATGTCGTCGCGGCGCACCTGAGCCGGGAGAACAACCGGCCGGCGATCGCCCGGGCGGCGCTGGCGGCGCGCCGGGGTTGCGCCAGCGAGGAGATCGTCGTCGCCGACCCGGACGACGGCTTCGAGTGGCTGCGCATCGACTGACACGCCGGGCCAGAAATGCAAAAAGCCGCCCGAAGGCGGCTCTTGCAGCGCGAGACGAATTACTTCGTGGCAGCGCTGGCAGCCATCATCGACGAGGTGGCAGCCGACGAAGCGGCGTCCATGGCCGACGAAGCGGCCATCATCGAAGCGGTGGCGGCAGCCGAAGCGGCGCCGGTGTCAGCCGGCGGCGGCGTCACGATGGTCGTCGTCGCGGGGGCCGGCGTCGTGGTCGTGGTGGTGATCTCTTCCTTCTTGCTGCAAGCGGCGAAGGACACGGCGGCGGCGAGCGTAATCATCAGCAATGCTGTTTTCATATTTCTCCTCGGATTTAGGGGTTCGGACAATGACCGGAAACTGGTGGGAAGCCTCTCACGAGGAGCCCCGTCGTACAAAGACAAGGAAAGCGAAGGCATTCCAGTGCCTAACCCTCGATTATAGGCGTCTTAAGGGTGTTCCCTAGAGTCCGAGGGTCGTTGCGGGGAAGGCTTCGACGGACCGTTGCAAAAGCGCGTCAATCGTCTCCCGGCAATCGACCTGGTCGGCGGGCCGGCCCGACACCGTGCCGCGGTAACCCACCGGGTCGACCAGGCGCACGGCGAGCAGGTCGGGCACGAGCAGCAGGGTCGGCACCTGCTGCGCTTCCAGGTCGGGATCGGAGCGGCACTGCACGACGTGCGACCACTGTCGCCGCCACTCGGCGAAGCGCGGCGCACGGCGCGCCAGCTCTTCGAAGCCGTGCGCGAAGACGACGAGCTTCCTGCTCGACAAGGCCCATCGCCCGAGCGCCTCGACCACGCCGCGCTCGTTGAGCGGCCAGTCGTCGAAGTCGGGGGCGACCAGGAAGATCTCGCGCGCGCCCTGCTCGGCGGCCTGGGCCAGGGCGGTGCGCACCGCCTCGTGAAAGTCGTTGCGCGACGCGATCTGCGCCAGGGTGTCAGTGCTCATCTCGATCTCCCGGATTCGTCCCCATCCGCTTCGCACCAGCCGGCCTCGACCCAGCGCGTCAGCCAGCCGCGCGCCCCGGCGCCGAGCCGGTGCACCGCACCGGCGTCGAGCCGGCGACGGTCGGCCAGCGCGCGCATGAGTGTGGCATCGCTGCCGCCAGCCCGATACGACTCGCCGTTGATGAAAACGTGCGCATCGTCATAGAGCATGCGGGTCCGCCGGTCGAGGACCACGCCGGCGGCGAGCCAGGCGACTGCGGGCCGCTCGAACCAGGTTCCGGTCTTGGGCTCGCTCAACACCTCGCCGAGGGCACGCCGGCGCGCCCGGGCGTCGCCGAGCAGCCGCGCGACGGCGGCGTCGGCGAACCCTTGCAGGGCGGCCGGGATGCGCGCCGGATGGCCGACCGCGCTCTGGTTGCGGTCGGCGTAGCGGGAGTCGCGACGAGCCCGGCGTTCGTGCGGCGCGTCGGTCGCGTCGACCGCATCGATGGCCGCCTCGGCGAGGCGCTGCACGGTCTCGGCCGCCAGGGCGACTGCTGCCGGGGCGCGAAAGCCGATCGACGCGGTGATGCAAGCGCCGACCGCCACGCCCTCGTGGCCCCAGCCGGGCGGCAGATAGAGCATGTCGCCCGGCTCGAGCAGCCATTCCTGCCGGGCCGCGAAACCGGCCAGCATCTTCAGCGGAACGTCGTCGCGCAGGCGCGGCCGCGCCGTTCGGCCAACCCGCCAGCGGCGCCGGCCCTCGACCTGCAGCAGGAAGACGTCGTAGGAATCGACGTGCGGGCCGACCCCGCCGCCGTCGCTGGCGTACGACAGCATCAGGTCGTCGAGCCGCGCATCGGGGACGAAGCGGAAGCGGCCGAGCAGGCGATGCGCTTCGTCGTCGTGGAGGTCGACGCCCTGGACGAGCAGGGTCCAGCCGGCCCGGGCGAGCGGCGGCAAGGCGCGGCGCGGGATCGGGCCGTGCCGGACCGACCAGCGATCGGCGTCGTTGACTATCAGGCGCGACTCGACGCCGTCTTCGGCCGCCAGCGCGAACAGGCGGCGCCGGTCGATCCCGGGCAACGCGGCGGGCAGCGCGCCGCGCACCAGGAGCGGCTTTTTCTGCCAGTGGCGGTGCATGAAGGCGGCCGGCGAGAGTCCGCCCAGGAGGGCCAGCGGCAGCTCGATGTCCATGGATCATTGTGCGATGATCGTTCGATGCTGATCAGCGCCCCCTGCGTCGTCACCCTCACCTGGCGCCTCGCCGATGCGCAGGGCACCGAGATCGACGAGCTCGCTGAGCCGCTCGAGTTCTTCTACGGTGGCGACGACCTGCTCGCCAAGGTCGAGGAAGCACTGGCCGGCCAAAAAGCCGGCTTCGCGACGATGCTCCATCTCGAGCCCGAGCACGCCTTCGGCGAATACGACCCGCAGCTGGTCTTCTTCGAGGCGCGCAACCTGTTCCCGGACGCCATCGAGCCGGGCATGCAGTTCGACGGCCCGCCGCCCGGCGCGAAGACGAAGGGGCTCTCGGAGGATGCGATCTACACCGTGACCGAGGTCTACCCGAATCACGTCGTCCTCGACGGCAACCACCCGCTCGCCGGCATCGCCCTGCGCCTGGCGCTGACCGTGCGCGATGTGCGCGAGGCCAGCGAAGACGAGATCGGGGCCGGCAGCGTCGGCAGCTCGGCGGTCAGCGTGCTCGCCACGCCACCGCCGGGCACCCGGCTTCACTAGTCCTAGAAGGCGACCACCTCAGGTCTCGGCGAGAGTCGACGCGGACGCCGGCGGGCCTTCGGGCGTCGTCACCGGACCGCGGCCACTGAAGCGGTCGAGGGCGAGGTAGATCACCGGCGTGATGTAGAGCGTGATCGCCTGCGAGAAGACCAGGCCGCCGACTACAGCGAGGCCGAGCGGCTGGCGCAACTCGGCGCCGGCGCCCACGCCGATCGCGATCGGCAGCGCGCCCATCATCGCCGCCAGCGTCGTCATCATGATCGGCCGGAAGCGCAGCACGCAGGCTTCGCGGATCGCAGCCGCCGGCGTCATTGCGTGGTGGCGCTGCGCGTCGAGGGCGAAGTCGATCATCATGATCGCGTTCTTCTTGACGATGCCGATAAGGAGCAGGATGCCGATCGTCGCGATCAGCGTCAGGTCCTGGTCGAAGATCTTGAGCGTCAGCAGGGCGCCGACCGCGGCCGAAGGCAGCCCGGCCAGGATCGTCAGCGGGTGGACGTAGCTCTCGTACAGCACGCCCAGCAGCACGTAGATGACCAGCAGCGCCGAGACGATCAGGATCGCCTGGCTGCCCTGCGAGCTCTTGAAGACCGCCGCGTCGCCGCCGTAGCTGGTGATGATCGAGGGCGGCAGGCGGACCTGGTCGCGGTACTTCTCGATCCGCGTCGTCGCGTCGCCGAGCGCGGCGCCGGGCGCGAGGTTGAACGAGACCGTCACCGCCTGGAGCTGGCCGACGTGGTTGATCGAGGTCGGACCGACCGAGCGCTCGACCGTGGTGAAGCTGGACAGCGGCACCAGCGCCCCGGTCGACGAGCGGACGTAGATGTTGTTGAACGCGCTCTCGTCCTGCTTGGCGCTGGGCGCCACTTCCATGATCACCTGGTAGCTGTCGACCGTGGTGTAGATCGTCGACACCTGGCGCTCGCCGAAGGCGCTGTAGAGGGCGGTGCGGATGCCATCGATCGAAACGCCGAGCGTGTTGGCGCGGTCCCGGTCGATCTTCAGCGACGCCTGCAGCCCCTTCAGCTGCGAGTCGCTGGTGACGTCGCGGAACATCGGATCGGCTCGCATCGGCTCCTGGAGCTTTTGCGCCCAGTCGTTGAGCTCGCCCGCCTGCACGCTCTGCAGGATGTACTGGTACTGCGCCTTGCTCTGCCGGCCGCCGAGCTGCAGGTTCTGGATCGGTCGCATGTAGGCGTTGATGCCCGGCACCTCGCGCAGCTTGCGGCGCAGGCTCTCGACCACGGTCTTCATCGGCGGCCGTTCGCCGCGCGGCTTGAGGTTGATGAACATCCGGCCGGTGTTCTGGGAGCCGCCCCCGCCGCCCGCGCCGTTGAACGAATTGACGGTGGCGACCGCCGGATCGTTGCGCAGCAGATCGGCCACCCGGCTCTGCAGCGCGACCATCGCCGGAAACGAGGTGTCCTCGGCGGCCTCGGTCTGGATGCTGATCTGGCCGATGTCCTCCTGGGGAAAGAATCCCTTGGGCATGGTGACGAACAGCCACCAGGTCGCGACCACGGTGAGCAGGGCCACGACCAGGACGATCCTGCGGTGGCGAAGGGCAAGGTCGAGCGAACGCGAGTACCCCGAGAGCAGTGCGTTGAAGCCGCGCTCGAACGAGCGGACGATCGCCCCCGGCCGCTTCTTGTGCGC
Source organism: Caldimonas sp. (assembly GCA_040007855.1). Lineage (GTDB taxonomy): Bacteria > Pseudomonadota > Gammaproteobacteria > Burkholderiales > Burkholderiaceae_C > Schlegelella_A. The sequence goes on along the minus strand of JBDTUG010000093.1, from coordinate 95 downwards.
CTCGTCGCTGAGGAAGCGGCTGGCCAGCATCGGCACCAGCGTCAGCGAGACGAACGCCGAGGCGACGATCGCCAGCGAGACGATCACCGCGAACT
>JBDTUG010000092.1:0-11542 GCA_040007855.1 Caldimonas sp. | reverse complement strand
TGTTCCACGAGTTCGCGGTGATCGTCTCGCTGGCGATCGTCGCCTCGGCGTTCGTCTCGCTGACGCTGGTGCCGATGCTGGCCAGCCGCTTCCTCAGCGACGAGGCGCACAAGAAGCGGCCGGGGGCGATCGTCCGCTCGTTCGAGCGCGGCTTCAACGCACTGCTCTCGGGGTACTCGCGTTCGCTCGACCTTGCCCTTCGCCACCGCAGGATCGTCCTGGTCGTGGCCCTGCTCACCGTGGTCGCGACCTGGTGGCTGTTCGTCACCATGCCCAAGGGATTCTTTCCCCAGGAGGACATCGGCCAGATCAGCATCCAGACCGAGGCCGCCGAGGACACCTCGTTTCCGGCGATGGTCGCGCTGCAGAGCCGGGTGGCCGATCTGCTGCGCAACGATCCGGCGGTCGCCACCGTCAATTCGTTCAACGGCGCGGGCGGCGGGGGCGGCTCCCAGAACACCGGCCGGATGTTCATCAACCTCAAGCCGCGCGGCGAACGGCCGCCGATGAAGACCGTGGTCGAGAGCCTGCGCCGCAAGCTGCGCGAGGTGCCGGGCATCAACGCCTACATGCGACCGATCCAGAACCTGCAGCTCGGCGGCCGGCAGAGCAAGGCGCAGTACCAGTACATCCTGCAGAGCGTGCAGGCGGGCGAGCTCAACGACTGGGCGCAAAAGCTCCAGGAGCCGATGCGAGCCGATCCGATGTTCCGCGACGTCACCAGCGACTCGCAGCTGAAGGGGCTGCAGGCGTCGCTGAAGATCGACCGGGACCGCGCCAACACGCTCGGCGTTTCGATCGATGGCATCCGCACCGCCCTCTACAGCGCCTTCGGCGAGCGCCAGGTGTCGACGATCTACACCACGGTCGACAGCTACCAGGTGATCATGGAAGTGGCGCCCAGCGCCAAGCAGGACGAGAGCGCGTTCAACAACATCTACGTCCGCTCGTCGACCGGGGCGCTGGTGCCGCTGTCCAGCTTCACCACGGTCGAGCGCTCGGTCGGTCCGACCTCGATCAACCACGTCGGCCAGCTCCAGGCGGTGACGGTCTCGTTCAACCTCGCGCCCGGCGCCGCGCTCGGCGACGCGACGACGCGGATCGAGAAGTACCGCGACCAGGTCCGCCTGCCGCCCTCGATCATCACCAGCTACGGCGGCGACGCGGCGGTCTTCAAGAGCTCGCAGGGCAGCCAGGCGATCCTGATCGTCTCGGCGCTGCTGGTCATCTACGTGCTGCTGGGCGTGCTGTACGAGAGCTACGTCCACCCGCTGACGATCCTGGCCGGGCTGCCTTCGGCCGCGGTCGGCGCCCTGCTGACGCTCAAGATCTTCGACCAGGACCTGACGCTGATCGCGACGATCGGCATCCTGCTCCTTATCGGCATCGTCAAGAAGAACGCGATCATGATGATCGACTTCGCCCTCGACGCGCAGCGCCACCACGCAATGACGCCGGCGGCTGCGATCCGCGAAGCCTGCGTGCTGCGCTTCCGGCCGATCATGATGACGACGCTGGCGGCGATGATGGGCGCGCTGCCGATCGCGATCGGCGTGGGCGCCGGCGCCGAGTTGCGCCAGCCGCTCGGCCTCGCTGTAGTCGGCGGCCTGGTCTTCTCGCAGGCGATCACGCTCTACATCACGCCGGTGATCTACCTCGCCCTCGACCGCTTCAGTGGCCGCGGTCCGGTGACGACGCCCGAAGGCCCGCCGGCGTCCGCGTCGACTCTCGCCGAGACCTGAGGTGGTCGCCTTCTAGGACTAGTGAAGCCGGGTGCCCGGCGGTGGCGTGGCGAGCACGCTGACCGCCGAGCTGCCGACGCTGCCGGCCCCGATCTCGTCTTCGCTGGCCTCGCGCACATCGCGCACGGTCAGCGCCAGGCGCAGGGCGATGCCGGCGAGCGGGTGGTTGCCGTCGAGGACGACGTGATTCGGGTAGACCTCGGTCACGGTGTAGATCGCATCCTCCGAGAGCCCCTTCGTCTTCGCGCCGGGCGGCGGGCCGTCGAACTGCATGCCCGGCTCGATGGCGTCCGGGAACAGGTTGCGCGCCTCGAAGAAGACCAGCTGCGGGTCGTATTCGCCGAAGGCGTGCTCGGGCTCGAGATGGAGCATCGTCGCGAAGCCGGCTTTTTGGCCGGCCAGTGCTTCCTCGACCTTGGCGAGCAGGTCGTCGCCACCGTAGAAGAACTCGAGCGGCTCAGCGAGCTCGTCGATCTCGGTGCCCTGCGCATCGGCGAGGCGCCAGGTGAGGGTGACGACGCAGGGGGCGCTGATCAGCATCGAACGATCATCGCACAATGATCCATGGACATCGAGCTGCCGCTGGCCCTCCTGGGCGGACTCTCGCCGGCCGCCTTCATGCACCGCCACTGGCAGAAAAAGCCGCTCCTGGTGCGCGGCGCGCTGCCCGCCGCGTTGCCCGGGATCGACCGGCGCCGCCTGTTCGCGCTGGCGGCCGAAGACGGCGTCGAGTCGCGCCTGATAGTCAACGACGCCGATCGCTGGTCGGTCCGGCACGGCCCGATCCCGCGCCGCGCCTTGCCGCCGCTCGCCCGGGCCGGCTGGACCCTGCTCGTCCAGGGCGTCGACCTCCACGACGACGAAGCGCATCGCCTGCTCGGCCGCTTCCGCTTCGTCCCCGATGCGCGGCTCGACGACCTGATGCTGTCGTACGCCAGCGACGGCGGCGGGGTCGGCCCGCACGTCGATTCCTACGACGTCTTCCTGCTGCAGGTCGAGGGCCGGCGCCGCTGGCGGGTTGGCCGAACGGCGCGGCCGCGCCTGCGCGACGACGTTCCGCTGAAGATGCTGGCCGGTTTCGCGGCCCGGCAGGAATGGCTGCTCGAGCCGGGCGACATGCTCTATCTGCCGCCCGGCTGGGGCCACGAGGGCGTGGCGGTCGGCGCTTGCATCACCGCGTCGATCGGCTTTCGCGCCCCGGCAGCAGTCGCCCTGGCGGCCGAGACCGTGCAGCGCCTCGCCGAGGCGGCCATCGATGCGGTCGACGCGACCGACGCGCCGCACGAACGCCGGGCTCGTCGCGACTCCCGCTACGCCGACCGCAACCAGAGCGCGGTCGGCCATCCGGCGCGCATCCCGGCCGCCCTGCAAGGGTTCGCCGACGCCGCCGTCGCGCGGCTGCTCGGCGACGCCCGGGCGCGCCGGCGTGCCCTCGGCGAGGTGTTGAGCGAGCCCAAGACCGGAACCTGGTTCGAGCGGCCCGCAGTCGCCTGGCTCGCCGCCGGCGTGGTCCTCGACCGGCGGACCCGCATGCTCTATGACGATGCGCACGTTTTCATCAACGGCGAGTCGTATCGGGCTGGCGGCAGCGATGCCACACTCATGCGCGCGCTGGCCGACCGTCGCCGGCTCGACGCCGGTGCGGTGCACCGGCTCGGCGCCGGGGCGCGCGGCTGGCTGACGCGCTGGGTCGAGGCCGGCTGGTGCGAAGCGGATGGGGACGAATCCGGGAGATCGAGATGAGCACTGACACCCTGGCGCAGATCGCGTCGCGCAACGACTTTCACGAGGCGGTGCGCACCGCCCTGGCCCAGGCCGCCGAGCAGGGCGCGCGCGAGATCTTCCTGGTCGCCCCCGACTTCGACGACTGGCCGCTCAACGAGCGCGGCGTGGTCGAGGCGCTCGGGCGATGGGCCTTGTCGAGCAGGAAGCTCGTCGTCTTCGCGCACGGCTTCGAAGAGCTGGCGCGCCGTGCGCCGCGCTTCGCCGAGTGGCGGCGACAGTGGTCGCACGTCGTGCAGTGCCGCTCCGATCCCGACCTGGAAGCGCAGCAGGTGCCGACCCTGCTGCTCGTGCCCGACCTGCTCGCCGTGCGCCTGGTCGACCCGGTGGGTTACCGCGGCACGGTGTCGGGCCGGCCCGCCGACCAGGTCGATTGCCGGGAGACGATTGACGCGCTTTTGCAACGGTCCGTCGAAGCCTTCCCCGCAACGACCCTCGGACTCTAGGGAACACCCTTAAGACGCCTATAATCGAGGGTTAGGCACTGGAATGCCTTCGCTTTCCTTGTCTTTGTACGACGGGGCTCCTCGTGAGAGGCTTCCCACCAGTTTCCGGTCATTGTCCGAACCCCTAAATCCGAGGAGAAATATGAAAACAGCATTGCTGATGATTACGCTCGCCGCCGCCGTGTCCTTCGCCGCTTGCAGCAAGAAGGAAGAGATCACCACCACGACCACGACGCCGGCCCCCGCGACGACGACCATCGTGACGCCGCCGCCGGCTGACACCGGCGCCGCTTCGGCTGCCGCCACCGCTTCGATGATGGCCGCTTCGTCGGCCATGGACGCCGCTTCGTCGGCTGCCACCTCGTCGATGATGGCTGCCAGCGCTGCCACGAAGTAATTCGTCTCGCGCTGCAAGAGCCGCCTTCGGGCGGCTTTTTGCATTTCTGGCCCGGCGTGTCAGTCGATGCGCAGCCACTCGAAGCCGTCGTCCGGGTCGGCGACGACGATCTCCTCGCTGGCGCAACCCCGGCGCGCCGCCAGCGCCGCCCGGGCGATCGCCGGCCGGTTGTTCTCCCGGCTCAGGTGCGCCGCGACGACATGCCGGAGGCGCGAGCTGAGGCAGTGGCCGAGGATCTCGACCGCCGTGGCATTGCTCAGGTGGCCGAGGCGGCCCCCTATCCGCGCCTTCAGCGACGGTGGATAGCGCGATTGCGCGAGCATCGCGGCGTCGTGGTTGCACTCCAGGAGGAGCGCATCGCAACCGGCCACCTGGGCCAGCATGTGCGCCGTGATCGAGCCGAGGTCGGTCAGGACGGCGAGGCGCGCGCTGCCGTCCGAACAGCACAGCTGCAGCGGCTCGGCGGCGTCGTGGGCGACGGTGAAGGGATGCAGCTCGAGGTCGCCGACCGCGATCGTCTCGTCGTCGCGGGCGAAGCGCAGGCCCGCCGGGGCGACCGGCTCGCAGGCGGCGCGCCAGGTGCCGCGGCTCATCCAGAGCGGCAGCCCCCCGCGCTCCGCCAGGGCCGCCGCGCAGCCGATGTGGTCGCCGTGCTCGTGGGTGACGAACACGGCGTCGAGGTCGGCGGCGGCCAGGCCGGCGCGGGCCAGGCGGGCGTCGAGCTCGCGCAGCGAGAAGCCGGCATCGACCAGCAGCCGCGTCGTCGTGATTCCGCTGCTCGCCTCGACGACCGTGGCGTTGCCGCCGCTGCCGCTGCCGAGACTGCGAAAGCGGATCACGCCGGTGCGGGGCTCACTTCAGGTCGTCGAGGAGCAGGCCGACGATGCGTTTGCCGGCTTCGCCGCCTTCGGGTTTGCCTTGGGCGTCGAGGACGGCGACGGTGCTGCTTGCGCCCTCGCCGGTGACCTTGACGCGGTACTTGGCCAGGCCACCGGTGTCTTCTTTCTTCCGTCCGAAGCTGAACAGGCGGCTGAAGAAGCCCGGCTCCTCGCGTCCTGCGAATGCCGGATCGACATAGCGGACGAAATACAGCCCCTGGGTGCGGTCGCGGTCCTCGACCGTGAAGCCGCTCCGGTCGAGGGCGATGCCGACCCGCCGCCAGGCGCGGTCGAAGCCGTCGTCGACCTGCAGGGTCGGGCCGGGCCGGCCTTCGAGCACCCGGGCCCGTGCCGGCCCGGCGCTCGCTGCGCCCGCCGACGCGACCACCGCCTTGGCCTCTTCGTCCTTGGCGCCCAGCTTGACCATCAGGCGCGACAGGAACTCCGCCTCGAGGGTCGGATCGGCGGCGCGCGGTTGCCAGACGGTGCTTTCCTTGCGATCGCCGATGTATTTCTCTTCCATCCCGCGATGGCTGATGTAGATGTCGCTGCCGGTCGCCGTGCGCTCGACGCGGGTGCGGTACTTGTCGAGTTCGCCGGTCGAAAAGGCGTTTTCGAAGACCTTGCCGATCGTGTTGCGGATGATGTCGTTGGGCAGCTTGGCGCGGTTCTCGGCCCAGTCGGTCTCGATCACCCCGGCGTCAGCGCGATCCTGGACGAGGCTGAAGCCGTTGTCCTTCCAGAAGGCTCGCACCTGCGGATAGACCTGTTCGGGCGCCAGGGTCGTGCTCAGCCAGCGCTCGTTGCCGAGCCGCTCGATCCGAAAGCTGCCGAGCGAGGCGGGAGCGATCGCCGGCGTGGCGCTGACCGGAGCCGCCGACCCGACCGAACTCTGGAAGGTCGAGGCGCTGACCGTGCCGCTCGGCGCCTGATAGCGCGACTCGCGCGAGAGCTGGGTCAGGTCGGGCGGCACTTCGAGGCCGGACGTGCGGGTGCTGGTCGTGCGGTAGTCGACCTTGTCGCCGCTGAGTAAATTCTCGACCGTCGAGCAGCCGGTCAGGGCAAGCAGGCAGGCCAGGCCGAGCAGGGCCGAGGCGCGGTTGGTCAGGGGAAAGGTCACTCTGCGAGTCTCCATCGTAGGCACGCCGCGGCGTGCCGGTTTCGTTCTTTCGCCGGCGCCGGGCGCTGCGGGTCGTCGTTCAGGGAAGAGGCGAAGCGCCCGGGTTCAGCGCGGCCCTCGCGCTCACGACGCGTCGGATTCGCGCATCGCCGTCCGCACCGCGACCTGGCCGTCGTCGCTCAGCGGAACGATCGGCAGGCGCAGTGCCGGGCCGCACCGGCCGAGTTGCGCCAGCGCCCACTTGGTCGGCGCCGGGCTCGGTTCGACGAACAGGGCCTTGTGCAGCGGCATGAGCTGTCCCTGCAGGCGGGCCGCTTCGCGCGCATCGCCGGCCAGTGCCGCGACGCACAGGGCCTGCATCGCCCGCGGCACGACGTTGGCGGTGACGCTGACGTTGCCGTGGCCGCCGAGCAGCATGAGGGCGACCGCCGTTGCGTCGTCGCCCGAGTAGATCGAGAAGCCTTTCGGCGCCAGCTTGATCAGCCAGCAGGCACGGGCGATGTCGCCGGTCGCTTCCTTGATGCCGACGACGCCGGGCACCTCGGCCAGGCGGAGCGCGGTCTCGACCTGCATGTCGGCAACCGTCCGCGAAGGCACGTTGTAGAGCACCATCGGGATGTCGACCGCTTCGGCGATCGCCCGAAAGTGCCGGTAGATGCCTTCCTGCGACGGCCGGTTGTAGTAGGGAACGACCGAGAGCGTGCAGTCGGCGCCGACCTTGAGGGCGAAGCGCGAGAGCTCGATCGCCTCGGCCGTCGAGTTGCCGCCGGCGCCGGCCATGACCGGGATCCGTCCCCGGGCATGCTCGACGGCGACGCGGATCACCTCGCAGTGTTCCTCGACGCTCACGGTCGGCGATTCACCGGTCGTGCCGACCACGCCGATGCACTGCGTGCCTTCGGCGATGTGCCAGTCGACCAGGCGGCGCAGCGCGTCGACGTCGATGCGGCCGTCGTCGTGCATCGGCGTGACGAGGGCAACGATGCTGCCGGTGATGGGTTTCATGGGAGGGAGGGAGGCTTAGCCGTTCGATTCTAGCGACCCGGCATCGCTGCCGGCCCGGCCTGCCCCGATCAGCGGATAGCGCGCTGGCGCGGCGCCGGGCGGCGCGCGCACCGCGACGATCCGCTGCACGAAGCGATCGGGGTCGCGAAGGAAGCCGTCTTCGAAAGCCACGATGCGCAGACCCGCCACGGCGCCCGGAAGTTCACCCGGGGCAAGCAGAAAGTCGGGCCGGGCCGGCCGGCCGACGCTCTCGTTGCCGGCGGCGAAGGTCTCGTGCAGGAAGACGCCGCCGACGCCGGTCGCCGCAACCAGTGCCGGCCAGAGCGGCCGCCACAGGTAGTTGGTGACGAGCACGGCGTTGAAGCGGCGCCCGGCGAGCGGCCAGGGGCCGTTCTCGATGTCGGCGACGATCGTTTCGGCGCAGTCGGCCAGCGCTTGCATCGCCGTCGCATCGCGGTCGATCGCCGTGACCGAGAAGCCATGCCCGGCGAGCCAGCGCGCGTGCCGGCCGGAGCCCGCGGCGACGTCGAGAACGCGCCCCTTCGGCGCGATCAGGTGGGCCCAGCGCAGCAGCCATGGCGAGGCGGTGCCGGTGCCGGGGCTCATCGACAGACCACTAGAAACATGCCCACAGCCGGTTCGCCAGGTCGACCGCGAGATCGGGACGCTGGTACGCGGCGAAGCCGAGGGCGAGCACCGCGCCGGTCATGGCCCAGACCGCCATCGCGATGACGCGGCGCCGAGGGGTCACTGGTGTACCTTCGTGCTTCGCACTTCGGTGTTCGCCCTTGGGGCGGCCCGGCGGGCTCACGCCGGCACCGGGCGAAGCAGCGCCCGCTCCTGGATCGGCAGGTTGATGAGCGCCGCGAACACCCCGAGCGCCACGGCGATCCACCAGACCACGTCGTAGCTGCCGGTCATGTCGTAGAGGCGGCCGCCGAGCCAGGCGCCGAGGAAGCTGCCGACCTGGTGGCTGAGGAAGACGAAGCCGCCGAGCATCGACAGGTAGCGCACGCCGAAGATGTCGGCGACGAGGCCGGTCGTGAGCGGGACGGTCGAGAGCCAGAGCAGGCCCATGGTCGCCGCGAACACGTACACGCTGAGCGGCGAGAGCGGCATCACGAGGAAGGCGACGATCGTCACCGAGCGCAGCAGGTAGATCGAGGACAGCAGGTACTTCTTGGGCAGGCGCGCACCGAGCGATCCGGCGAGGTAGGTGCCGAACACGTTGAACAGGCCGATCAGCGCCAGCGCCGTGGTTGCCACTCCCGGCGTGAGGCCGTGGTCCTTCAGGTAGCTCGGCATGTGCACGCCGATGAAGACGACCTGGAAGCCGCAGACGAAGTAGCCTGCCATGAGGAGCTGGAAGCTGCGCTGGCCGAAGGCCTCGCGCGCTGCCGCGCCGATGGTCTGCGTGCCTGCGCCGGCGGCCGGGCGGGCGGGCTCGCGCAAGCCGAAGGCCAGCGGTGCGATGAGGAGCGAGGCGATGGCGAGGATGAAGAGCGACTCCTGCCAGCCGACGCCGCTGATCAGGCCGCCTTCGACCGGCACCATCAGGAACTGGCCGATCGATCCCGCCGCTGCCGTGATGCCCATCGCCCAGCTGCGCTTCTCGGCGGCGACGTTGCGGCCGACGACGCCGAAGACGATGGCGTAGGTCGTTCCCGACTGCGCCATGCCGAGGATCAGGCCGGCGCCGCCGAGGAAGGCGAGGCCGCTCGTCGCCAGCCCCATCGCGACCAGGCCGAGCGCGTACAGCGCACTGCCGGCGATGAGCACGCGCACGGCGCCCCAGCGATCGGCGAGCGCGCCGGCGAACGGACCGGCGAGCCCCCAGGCCAGGTTTTGCACGGCGATGGCCAGGGCAAAGGTCTCGCGACTCCAGCCGCGCGCCATCGTGATCGGCTGCAGCCAGAGGCCGAAGCCGTGGCGGATGCCCATCGAGAGCGTGACGATGGCGGCGCCGCAGACCAGCACCTGCGTCATCGACAATGGCCTGGCGACGCTGCCGTTCATGCGGCCGCCTTGCGACTGGCGCGATCGATCAGCTCGATCGACGGTGCGTCGAGCACGAGGCGGGCCGCGCCGACCAGCTCTTCGAGCTGCGCCGGTGAGGTCGCGCTGGCGATCGGCGAGGTGATGCCCGGCCGGGCGATCTGCCAGGCCAGCGCTACCTGGCCGGGCGTCGCGCCGATCGTGTCGGCAACGGCGTCGAGCGCGCCGAGCACCGCCAGGCCGTGCTCGTTCAGGTACTTTTTCGCGCCGCCGCCGCGCACGCTCTTGGCGACGTCGGCGCTGCTGCGGTACTTGCCGGTGAGAAAGCCGCTCGCCAGCGCGTAGAAATTGAGCACGCCCAGGCCGTTGTCGACGCAGACCTTCTCGAGCTCGTCTTCATAGGCGGCGCGTTCGACCAGGTTGTAGAGCGGCTGCAGCGACTCGTAGCGCGGCAAGCCCTGGGCGGCGCTGACCGCGAGCGCCTCGCCCAGGCGCTGAGCGCCGTAGTTGGAGGCGCCGATCGCGCGCACCTTGCCTTCCCTGATCAGCTCGGCCAAGGCGGCCAGCGATTCCTCGAGCGGCGTCTCGATGTCGTCGTCGTGCGACTGGTAGAGGTCGATCGTCTCGGTCCTGAGCCGGCGCAGCGACGCCTCGACGGCGCGCCGGATGTACGGCGGCGAGAGGCCCTTGTCGCTGTCGCCCATCGGCTTGCCGACCTTGGTCGCGAGAACGATCCGGTGGCGCTTGCCGGTCTGACGCAGCCACTTGCCGATGATCGCTTCCGACTCGCCGCCGGCATGGCCCGGGACCCAGCGCGAGTAGACGTCGGCGGTGTCGACGAAGTTCATGCCGGCGTCGACCCAGGCGTCGAGCAGGCGAAACGACATCGCCTCGTCGACCGTCCAGCCGAACACGTTGCCGCCCAGGCAGAGCGGCGAGACCTGGAGGTCGGAGCGGCCGAGCCGGCGCCGTGCGGGAGGGTTCATCGGCACATTGTTGCAGGGGGCGGGCGGCCACGCAGGCCGCTGTCCGGGTCCGCCTCGGTCCTCGGCCTGCGCCTCGGGGCGCAGCGGGGCGCTCGACAGCGCTGCCTAGAATCCTTTGCATGGCAAGCAAGGCGGGAAACTACGGCGAAGCGTCGATCCGGGTGTTGAAGGGCCTCGAGCCCGTCAAGCAGCGGCCGGGCATGTACACGCGTACCGAAAGCCCGCTGCACGTCGTCCAGGAGGCGATCGACAACGCCGCCGACGAGGCGCTGGCCGCGACCGCGACCTCGATCGACGTCACGGTGCACCGGGACGGCTCGGTCAGCATCGACGACGACGGCCGCGGCATCCCGTTCGGCCTGCACCCGGACGAAGGCGTCAGCGTCGTCGAGATCGTCTTCACCCGCCTGCACGCCGGCGGCAAGTTCGACAAGGGCGCGGGCGGCGCCTACAGCTTTTCTGGCGGCCTGCACGGGGTCGGCGTGAGCGTCACCAACGCACTGGCCAGGCGGCTCGAGGTGACCGTCTGGCGCGCCGGCCAGGTCGCGACGATCGCCTTTGCCGGCGGCGACGTGGTCGCGCCGCTGGCCGTGCGCAAGGCGGCCGCCGGCGAGCGGCGGAGCGGCACGTCGGTGCGCGTCTGGCCCGACCCGCGCTACTTCGAGAGCGTCGAGCTGCCGCGCCCCGAGCTGATCCACCTGCTGCGCAGCAAGGCGGTGCTGATGCCGGGCGTCAAGGTCTCGCTGAGCTTCGACAAGGGCGACCAGGCCGAGCCCGAGCGCCATGACTGGCTCTACCAGGCGGGCCTGTCCGACTACCTGATGCAGTCGTTGCCGGCCGACCCCGTGATCCCCTTGTTCGAGGGTGCGCACTTCGCCGACGGCAAGGAGAGCGAGGACGTCGCCGAAGGCGAGGGTGCGGCCTGGTGCGTCGCCTTCACCGAGGACGGCCACGCAGTGCGCGAGAGCTACGTCAACCTGATCCCGACGGTCGCCGGCGGCACCCACGAGTCGGGCCTGAAGGACGGCCTGTTCGGCGCCGTCAAGGGCTTCATCGACATGCACGGCCTGTTGCCCAAGGGCGTCAAGCCGATGCCCGACGACGTCTTCTCGCGGGCCAGCTTCGTGCTCTCGGCGAAGGTGCTCGACCCGCAGTTCCAGGGCCAGATCAAGGAGCGGCTGAACAGCCGCG
>JBDTUG010000091.1:0-11558 GCA_040007855.1 Caldimonas sp. | reverse complement strand
CCGAAGTCGCTGTCCGGCGCCTGCCGGATCAGGACCTCGCCGACCGCGATGCCGGCCCTGAGCTGCAGCGTGCCGAGGTGGGCCGCCGGGTCGTACGAGTAGTGCAGCAGGTCCTGGCCGTCGCCGCGACCGAACAGGTAGCTGTCGCTGCCGGTGCCGCTCCAGAGCGTGTCGTTGCCGGCGCCGCCGTCGAGGACGTCGTCGCCGAGGCCGCCGTCGAGCAGGTCGGCGCCGACGCCGCCGGACACGGTGTCGTTGCCGTCCTCGCCGTACAGCGCGTCGTTGCCGGTGCCGCCGTACAGGGCGTCGGCGCCCGTGCCACCGCGCAATGTGTCGTCGCCGCCGGCGCCGTTCAGCAGGTCGACGCCGGTACCGCCGACGATCGAGTCGTTGCCCGCCGTGCCCAGCCCGAGGCGGCCGAGGATGAAGGACACGTCCCAGAGCGTGCCGTCGGCGAACTTCAGTTGCTGCACGCCGTTGTACGGGCCGGCCGGAGTGCCGCCGGCGAAGAAGCCGCCGAGCAGCACCTTGTCGGCCACTCCCGCGATGCCAAGCTCGAGGGCGGCGTTGGCGCCCCACTGCGGGTCGCTGACGCGCGCCAGGGAGATGTCGGCGGGGGCGATGCCGGCCTCGAGCAGGAGCGTGCCGGTGCGCGTGAGCGACGGGTCGTAGCCGGCGCGGATCGTATCCTGGCCGTCGCCGATGCCGAACCGGTAGGTGTTGTCGCCGAAGCCACCGTCGAGCGAGTCGTTGCCGGTGCCACCGTCGAGCGTGTCGTTGCCGGCCGCGCCGTTCAGGGTGTCGTTGCCCGCGCCGCCGGCCAGGGCGTCGTTGGCGACCGTGCCGCGGATGTCGTCGTCGCCGGCGGTGCCGGCGAACAGCTCCGCCTGGATCCGGGCGAGGTCCCACGACGTGCCGTCGTCGAAGCGGATCCGCTGCAGCGGGTTGTACGGACTGGCCGGATCGTCGACGTTGAAGAACAGCTTGAAGGTGATTGCGTCGCTGCTGCCGGTGATGGCGACCTCGAGCGAGAGATTGGCGCCGTAGGCCGGATCGAAGGTCTGCCTGAGGCGCAGCTCGCTCGCCAGCACGCCGGGCCTGAGCTGCAGCGTGTTCAGCTTGCCGGGGGTCGGGTCGTAGTTCCCGGTGACCGTGTCCTGACCGTCGCCCCGACCGAACAGGACGGTGTTGTCGCCGCTGCCGCCGTCGAGAAAGTCGTTGCCGGCGCCGCCGTCGAGCAGGTCGTTGCCGACCTCGCCGTACAACGAATCGTTGCTGCCCAGGCCGAGCAGGGTGTCGTCGCCACCGCCGCCGCGCAGCGTGTCGGCGCCGCTGCCGCCGGTGAGCAGGTCGTTGCCGGGCCCGCCGGTCAGCGCCAGGTTGCCGGCGAAGATGCCGAGCACGTAGCCGATGTCCCAGGTCGTGCCGTCGGCGAAGAAGTGGATCTGCTGCAGCGGGTTGTTGGCGTTGGCCGGATCGCCGCCGGCGAAGAAGCCGCTGACGGTGAGCTTGTCGGCGCTGCCCAGGATGCGCACCTCGAGCGCGCCGCCGGGTCCCCATTGCGCGTCGTCGACCCGCACCAGCTCGACCTGCGACGGCAGGATGCTGCCCTCGAGCCGCAGGATGTTGAGCTTGCCCGGCGTCGCGTCGAGGTACGACGAGATGACATCCTGGCCGCCGCCGCGGGCGAAGTTGTAGAGGTTGTTGCCGACGCCGCCATCGATCGTGTCGTTGCCGGTGCCGCCGTCGAGCAGGTCGTTGCCGGCGCCGCCGAACAGCGAGTCGTTGCCGCTGCCGCCCTGCACGTAGTCGCCACCGTCGCCGCCGTCGACCCGGTCGTTGCCGGCCGCTCCGTCGACCGCGTCGTCGCCCAGTCCGCCCGACACGGTATCGGCGCCGATGGTGCCGCGCAGCTCGTCGTCGCCCGCCGTTCCGGCGAAAGCGATCGCCTCGATCCGGGGCAGGTCCCAGACCGTGCCGTCCTCGAAGACGATCCGCTGCAGCGGATTGGCGGGGCCGCTCGGATCGTCCTGCCAGCCGGGAAAGGAGAAAAAGCTGCCGACGGTGAAGGTGTCGGCGCTGCCGACGATCGAGACCTCGAGCGAGCCGATGCCGCCGTAGTAGTTGTCCACCACCTGCCGGAGGACGACTTCCGACGGCAGCACGCCCGACTTCATCTGCAGCGTGTTGACGCGGACATCGCTCGAATAGGACAGGGTGCGCAGCGCATCGTGACCGTCGCCGCGGCCGAACCGGAAGGTGTCGCTGCCCAGGCCGGTCCAGAGCGTGTCGTCGCCGGGTCCCCCGTCGAGGAGGTTGTCGCCCCAGTTGCCGTCCAGCGTGTCGTCGCCGCTGCCGCCGAGCAGGAGGTCGTTGCCGCCGAACTCGTCGTTGAGGTTCGCGCCGCCGCCGTAGAGGTGGTCGTTGCCCGAGCCGCCATAGAGGGTGTCGTCGCCGAACAGGCCGCTCACCGTGTCGTCGCCGCCGGCACCGTTCAGCAGGTCGTTGCCGCTCGTGCCGACGATCGCCTCGTCGACGGCCATGCCGGCTTCGAGCCGCTCGACGACGAAGGCGACGTCCCAGAGCGTTCCGTCGGCGAACCGGAGCTGCTGCAGTCCGTGGTAACCGACCGGGATCGACGGATCGGCGAAGAAGGCGCTGACCGTGACCTTGTCGTCGCGGCCGGCGATGCCGATCTCGAGTGCCACGTCGAGGCCCCACCACGGGTCGGCCACCTGCGCCAGCAGCAGGTCGGACGGGCCGATGCCGGGCTTGAATTCGAGCGTGTTGTTCTTGGCCGGGGAAGGGTCGTAGTACGAGTCGATCGTGTCCTGGCCGTCGCCGAGGCCGAACCGGTAGGTGTTGTTGCCGTCGTAGCCGGCGAGCAGGTCGTTGCCGGTGCCGCCGTCCAGGGTGTCGTCCTGGTCGCCGCCCGTCAGGGTGTCGTCGCCGGCGTCGCCGAACAGGAGATCGGCGCCCTCGCTGCCGCTCAGGTCGTCGTTGCCGGCGAGGCCGTGCAGGGTGTCACGGCCCGTGTCGCCCTCGATGACATCGGCGGCGGAGCTGCCGGAAAGCGAGTCGTCGGCTCCCGTTCCGGAGAAGTAGATCGGAAACGGCGTACCGCCCTGCAGGATGGCGTTGATGTCGGCGACGGTCCAGGCAGCGCCGTCGGCGAAGCGGATCACGTGCACCGGGTTGTACGGATTGTCACCGTCGCCGTAGCCGAGGCCGTACGGATTGGAGTAGCCGAGGACCGTGAAGCGGTCGCCGGTGGGAACGAGGGTCAGCTCCAGGGCCTGGCCGGAGTAGTAGTCGTCGGCCACCAGCGCCAGCGCCACGTCGGCCGGCGTGACGCCGTCCTTGAGCTGCAGCGTGCCGACGCTGCTGCCGTCGTAGTTGTAGCCCTGGGTCTGGACGAGGTCCGAGCCGTCGCCGAAGCCGAACAGGAAGGTGTCGAGGCCATTGCCGTCGTAGAGCGTGTCGTCGCCGGAGCCGCCGTCGAGGACGTCGTTGCCGTAGCCGCCGAGCAGCTGGTCCGAGCCATTTCCGCCCAGCACCACGTCATTGCCGTCGCCGCCGTTCAGGAAGTCGCCGTCGTCGCCGCCGAACAGCGTGTCGTCGCCGCCGTTCGGCTCGTTCTCGGTCAGGTAGTCGTAGCCCGCGCCACCGTTGAGAAGATCGTTGCCCGCGCCGCCGTAAGCCTCGTCGTCGCCGCCGCTGCCGCCGATGCCCAGGCGGACCAGGATTTCGGACACGTCCCACAGCGTGCCGTCGGCGAAGCGCACCTGCTGCAGGCCGTTGTGCGGGCTGGTCGGCGAGCCACCCTGGAAGAAGCCGTTGACGATGATCGAGTCGCCGGTGCCGGCGATCGTCAGCGTCAGACCGGCGCCGACGCCCCATTGCGCATCGTCGACCCGGGCTACGCCGACCTCGGCCGGCGTGACGCCCGACTTGAATTCCAGGGTGTTGAGCTTGCCCGGCGTCGCGTCGAGGTAGGAGCGGATCGTGTCCTGCCCGTCGCCCTTGCCGAACAGGTAGAGGTTGTTGCCCGGGCCGCCGGTGACCAGGTCGTCGCCGAGGCCGCCGTCGATGCTGTCGCCGCCGGCGCCGCCATCGATCACGTCGTTGCCGGCCTGGCCGCCGAACGGCTCGCCCGCGCTCGAGCCGCGCAGGACGTCGTTGCCCGGGCCGCCGGTGGCGGCGAGGCGCAGCAGCGTTGCCAGGTCCCAGACCGTGCCGTCGCTCGCGAAGCGGACGCGCTGGATCGGATTGCGCGGATTGCCCGGGTCGTCGTCGGCGAAGAAGGCGTCGATCGAGACGCTGTCGCCGCCGCCGATCGACAGCCGCAGCCCGACGTCGGCGCCCGAGCGGGGATCGAACACCCGCGACACGACGACGTCGGCGGGCCGGATGGCGCCCTCGAACTGCAACGTGTTCGCTTTGGCCGGCGACGCGTCGTAGTACGACGCCACCCAGTCGGCACCGTCGCCGGCGTGGTACTGGTAGGTGTTGGCGACGCCGCCGGGCGGATCGTTGACGATCAGGTGGACCGCCGGGATGGCGTCGGCCGAGAGAAGCAGCTTCGGCTCGAGCGTCTCGATGCGCCAGACCGTCGCGGGTGCGGCCCGGGCGGCGCGGCGCGCCCGACGCAAGGCGGCTCCGACCCGATGGCGCGTCGACTTCAGGGACATGACCGCTCCAGAGCAAATCGGCAGCGACGCGCGCCGGCTTGCAGCCTCATTCTTGCCTACTTTGTCACGGCATTCTGTCCTACAGGGCGCGGATGCCGAAGTCCGTCCGTCGCCGTGTGACCCCCAGCAACAACGGGAAAACCCCGGATCGAACCGGAACGCAGACCACTAGCCGCTGACCACCTCGTTACCCCAGCGTGGCAGATGCTCCGGGGCCTGGCCGCGGCACAGCATCCGCGCCATCAGTCGCTCGGTCAGCTGTGCCTGGATGGCCGCGCGGGCTGGATCGCCGGCCAGGTTGCGGGTCTCGTGCGGGTCGTCGCGCAGGTCGTACAGCTCCGGCCCGTCGAACGCCGAGACGCACAGCTTGTGCGCGTGGTTTCGCAGCATCGCGCCCGGGCCGTAGGCGGTGGGCGCAAGGGCGCCGCGCAGGCGCAGGCCGGCGATGGGCTCGCTGGGCGGGATGCGGTAGAGGCCGCCGTCGCCGAACACGTCGGCACGCGGCAGGTAACCGGGGCTGAGCAAGCTCCAGGCCTTGCTGCCGTCCGGCTGCGTCACGCCGGCCAGGTCTAGCACCGTGGCCATCACGTCCATCGCCTCGACCAGGTCGTCGTTCGGGCCGCGTGCGACCCGCCCGGTCGGGTCCCAGAGCACCATCGGCACGCGCATCAGGCAGTCGTAGAAGGTCGCCTGCTTGTGGGTGACGCCGAAGTCGTTGAGATACTCGCCGTGATCCGACCAGAACAGCACGATCGTTCGCCCGAGCAGGTCGAGCTCGCCGAGCGCGTCGAGGACGCGGCCGAGCTGGTCGTCGACGTAGCGGATCTGGCCGCAGTAGATCGCCATCAGGGCCAGCATTTCGCGCTCGCTTGCCTCCCGGTGCCGGCTGTGCTCGCGCCACAGGGTCAGGCGGCGCGGCTCGCGCGGATCGGGGTCGAGCCGGAAGTTCGGCGGCAGGCTGAACTGCTCGGGCGAGAACAGGCTCGCGTAGGGCTCGGGGCAGCAGAAGTAGGGATGCGGGTCCTGGAAGTTCAGGGTCAGGAAGAACGGCCGGCGCGCCGCGGCCTGGCGCCGGATGAAGGCGATCCCGGCGGTCGCCAGACGCTCGCTGAGATTCCACTTGCTGTCTGCTGCGAGCAGCCCCGAAGCGTAGCTTGCATGGTTGTCCGGGTGGTCGGCGAGGTTGCCCAGGCTGATGCTCTCGCCCTCGTCGTAGAAGGTGCCGATCGCCTGCGGCCCGCCCACGGTCTCGCGCAGCACGTGGTCCTTGCCGTGCAGGGCGCGCCGGTAGCCGGCCCGGCCGAGGTTGACGAGCGCGTTGGGATGGCGTGCGTCGAGGCTGGGCCCGAAGTCGCGCACGCCATGCTGCATCGGATAGAGGCCGGTCACGAACGAGCTGCGGCTCGGCGCGCACATCGGATTGGCGGCAAAGGCCTTGTTGAACGGCGTGCCCATTGCCGCCAGCCGCGACAGGTGGCGGGTGCCGATGAAGGGATGGCCGGCGTGGCTGCAGTAGTCGCCGCGCATCTGATCGGGATTGACGATCACGATGTTGAGCGGGCGCGGATCGGGCGTCGCCATCGGCCAGTCCTTCAGCGCTCGGCCGGCGCGTTGTCGAGGTGCGCGCTGCGAAAGCCCGGGCTGACGAAGATCGCGTCGCCGTAGCGGAGCTGCCCGTTGCCGGCATGCGGCCCGCAGTGCAGGTCGAACAGGCCGTAGCCGTGGCTGCGCAGCAGGCCCCAGATCTCGTCGAGCAGCGGCGCGCCCTCGTAGTGCGGGACGGCGAAGAACTCGCTGACGATGACCGCGATCCTGCCCGCGCCGAGCAGCCCGGCGGCGCCGCGCAGGATTGCGTGCTCGCCGCCCTGGGTGTCGAGCTTGAGCAGGTCGATGCCCGCCACGCCCTCGCGTGCGCAATAGGCGTCGACGCTGTCGAGCCGTACCTCGGTCGTGCCGGTCATGACGAAGTCCGAGCGGTAGTAGCGGCGCCCGCCCAGGTTGCGCGGGAAGCGCGACGAGGTCGCGCTCGACACGCCCTCGTGAAAGGCGCTCGTCCCTTCGCGGTCGCCGAGCGCGGCGCCGACGACGCGCAGGCGCGGCTCGCCGGCGAAGCGCTCGCACAGCCGCGCCCGCAGCGCTGCCTGGGGCTCGAAGGCATGGACCTGCACGCCGGGCAGGGCGTCGAGGAAGAGCCGGCTCATGTGGCCCTGGTGCGCGCCGACGTCGAACACCACCTGCGGCCGCACCCGCCGCACCAGCGCGCAGGCGATGTCCCAGATCGGCTCGGTCTTCACCCGTGTCGCGCCAGCACGATCCCGTCCGGCTGCATCGCGGGCGCCGGATCGTCGAACAGGATGCGAAAGCCGCAGTCCTGCAGCAGCGAGCGCACGCCGGCATGCAGCGCCTTGCCGTGCGTGCCGACCAGCGCCTGGCGGACCCGCCCGGCCGCCAGCTCGGCGCGCGCTGCCGCAAGCACCTCGAGCTCGGCGCCCTGGATGTCCATCTTCATCAGGTGCACCGTGGGCAGCCCCGCCAGCAGCGCCGACAGCGGCCGGGTGCGGACGTCGAGCAGGCGCGCCCCGGGTCGGCGCGCTGCCGGCGTCGCCTCGGCGAACGCGCTGCCGAAGCCGATGTCGACGAAGCTGCGCACCGCCTCGCCGGGGCCGACGGCCACCTCGAGCGTCTCCAGCGCGTCGTCCGGCAGGCCGTTCAGCGCGGCATTGGCACGCAAGGCGGCCAGGTGGCGCGTCAGCGCGTCGACCGCGATCACCCGCGCCGTCGGCCAGCGCGACTTGATCAGGATCGCGTAGTAGCCGACCGCCGCGCCTATGTCGAGGAAGACCGGCCGGGCCGGCGGGTCGGTCGCGAACGCGCGCAGCATCCACTCTTCCTCGACCGGCTCGTGCAGGTTCGGATTGCCGTCCATC
The DNA here is from genome assembly GCA_040007855.1 of Caldimonas sp. Lineage (GTDB taxonomy): Bacteria > Pseudomonadota > Gammaproteobacteria > Burkholderiales > Burkholderiaceae_C > Schlegelella_A. The sequence goes on along the minus strand of JBDTUG010000091.1, from coordinate 3,940 downwards.
GCGTAGCGCTGCAACTGCACGGCCATCAGGTCGGCGCGGTGCACGCGCACGCCGTTGCCGAACTCGTAGACGGCGGCGGCCCCGGCCTTCGCTTCCGGGGCCCGATCGGGCAGCGGCGATGGCGCAGCGCTAACGGCCATCGAGCGGGTACTGCGGGTCGTTGTAGCCCGGCGTCGACGGATGGCCCGGACTGACCAGGCCGTCGACGACCGCCTCGTCTTCGGCGTCGATCGTGCAGTCGAGCGCGCCGAGGTAGTCCTGCCACTGGGCGAGCGTGCGCGGGCCGGCGATGACCGCGCTGACCGACTTGCCGGCGAGCACCCAGGCAGTCGCGAAGTGGGCCAGCGAGACGCCCTTGCGCTCGCAATGCGCCTTCAGGGTCTGGGCCACCCGCAGCGACTCCTCGCGGAACTCGGTTTCCATCATCCGCTTGTCGCCGCGACCGGCGCGCGAGCCTTCGGCCGGCGGCTGGCCGGGTGCGTACTTGCCGGCGAGCACGCCGCGCGCGATCGGGCTGTACGGCACGACGCCGATGCCGTGGTGGGCACAGGCCGGCAGCACCTCGACCTCGGGCTGCCGGTTCAGCAGGTTGTAGTAGGGCTGGCAGACCACCGGCCCCGGCATGCCGAGCCCGCGCGCCAGGTGCACCGCCTCGGTGATCCGCCAGCCGCGGAAGTTCGAGACGCCCCAGTAGCGGATCTTGCCGGCGCGCAGCAGTGCGTCGATCGCCCGCAGCGGCTCTTCCAGTGCCAGCCCGTGGTAGTCGCGGTGCAGGTAGTAGATGTCGATGTGGTCGGTGGCCAGCCGCTGCAGGCTGGCCTCGCACGCGCGCAGCACCCAGGAGCGCGAGCAGCCCGTCTCGTTCGGCCGGTCCGACATCCGGTTGCCGACCTTGGTGGCGAGGATCCAGTCGTGACGCGCCTCGCGGATCAGCTCGCCGACGATCGTTTCCGAGTTGCCCCGCGAGTAGACGTCGGCGGTGTCGATGAAGTTGACGCCGTGCTCGCGGGCATGCGCGGTGATCCGCCGCGCCTCGGCGAGCTCGGTCTGGTCGGCGAACATCATGGTGCCCAGGCAGAGCGCAGACACCTGGAGCGGGCTCTTGCCGAGAGTGCGGTGGTGCAAGACGTGGCCTTTCTTGAGGTGTTCAGCCGCGCGACGGGTCCGCGGCGGCGCTTGCGACGCTGCGCGCCGAGCGCAGCCAGCCGAGGCCGTCGCTCGTGCCGCCGGGCACGGCGCCGCGCTGCGGCCGGTATTCGCAGCCGACCCAGCCGTCCCAGGCGCAGGCCTTCGCGACCTCGTCGATGACCTCGAACAGGTAGCGGTAGTCGAGCTCGCCCAGGTCGGGCTCGTGGCGCTGCGGAACGCCGGCGATCTGGAAGTGGCCGACCCGGCCGGTGGGCAGGTACTGGCGGATCTTCATGGCGACATCGCCCTCGACGACCTGCAGGTGGTAGAGATCCATCTGCACCTTGAGGTTGGCCGCGCCGACGTCGAGCACGAGCTGGTGGGCGTCGGCCTGCCGGTTCAGGAAGTAGCCGGGGATGTCGCGCGTGTTGATCGGCTCGATCAGCACGTCGCGCCCCGCGCCCGCCGCCGCTGCCGCCCAGCGCAGGTTGGCCCGGTAGGTAGCCTGCGCCGCGGCGGTGTCGCTGCCTGGCGCGATCAGGCCGGCCATCAGGTGGATGCGCGGGCAGTCGAGCGTCTCGGCGTAGTCGAGGGCGAGCGCGAAGCCCTGGCGCAGCTCGGCCTCGCGGCCGGCCAGGCTGGCGATGCCCTTGTCGCCGGCCTGCCAGGCGCGCTCGATCGACGCCGCGTCGCTGCCGCCGGGCGGCGCATTGAAGAGGACCTGGCGCAAGCCGTTGCCTTTCAGGCGCGCCGCCAGCTCCTGCTTGGGCCAGGCGTACGGGAACAGGAACTCGACGCCTTCGAAGCCGTCTTTCGCGGCCGCCTCGAAGCGGTCGAGGAAGTCGAGCTCGGGATAAAGCATGCTGAGGTTGGCCGCGAATCGGGGCATGGAGGTCACCATCTCGCGCCGAAGACGCGGCGCAGCTCGTCGATCGCATTCTCGGCCAGCGGCGCCGCCTGCGCGCCGCCCAGGAGGCAGAGGCGAGCCGTCTCCTCCAGCTCTTCCAGCGTGGCCATCGCCGCCGCCGGCGTGTCGTGCCAGACGATCGGGCCCAGCCGCTCGAGCATGACGGCGCGGATCGGCGTGCCGCCCTGCTCGTAGCGGGCGATCGCCTGCTCGACCCGGTCGGCGCTGGCCGGCGCGCCGGGCCGGTCGTAGGGAATCAGGGGAACGTGGCCGACCTTCATCACGAAATAAGGCGTCAGCGGTGCCAGCAGCTCGGCGCCGCTGGCGGTCAGGCTGAGCGCCACGCAGTGGCTGCCGTGGGTGTGAATGACGCAGCCGGTGTGCGGGTCGGCCCGCCTCGCCGCCTGGTAGATGCGGCGATGCAGCGCCGCCGTCTTGCTCGGCGGGTCACCGCCCGCCGGCTCGCCGGCGAGGTCGAGGCTGCTCAGGCGGGCCGGGTCGAGGAAGCCCAGGCACGCGTCGGTCGGCGTGATCAGCAGGCCGCCGGCGTGCCGCACGCTGATGTTGCCGGCGCTGGCGTGGACGTAGCCGCGCTCGAACAGGCTCTTGCCGACCCGGCAGATCTCCTCGCGCGCCTGGTCTTCGGTCATGCGAGCAGCGCGAACGCCTTGGTGAAGAAGTCGTCGCTGCCGAAGTTGCCCGATTTCAGGGCCAGGTGCAGCGGTCGTCCGTTCGGCGTCGCGTGGCACCACGGAACGCCGGGGTCGATCTGCGGGCCGATCCGCAGCCGGTCGATGCCGAGCGCCTGGACGCAGGCGCCCGAGGTCTCGCCGCCGGCGACGATCAGCTGGCCGACGCCGCGTTCGACCAGGCCGGCCCCGATCGCCGCCAGCGCCGCCTCGACCTGCGCGCCGGCCGCGGCACTGCCGAGCCGTGCCTGCACCGCCTGCAGCGCGCCCGGCTCGGCGGTCGAATGGATCAGCACCGGCCCGTCGGGCAGCCGCCCGGTCGCCCAGGCGAGCGCCTCGGCCGCCACGTCGTGGCCGTCGCCCAGGCGCAGCGGGTCGACCGCGAAGGCGGCGCCGCCGGCGTCGATGAAGTGGCGAACCTGGCGATTCGTCGCGATCGAGCAGCTGCCCGAGACGATCGCCCGCGCCCCGGCCGCCGCCGGCAGGCCGCTCGCGACCGCCGACGGCGCGAGGCCGTGGTTCTGCGGCAGGCCGATCGCCACGCCCGAGCCGGCGGTGACCAGCGGCAGGTCGGCGATCGCCCGGCCGAGGACGAGCAGGTCGTCGTTTGAGACCGCGTCGACGATCGCGATCGCCACACCGTCGGCGCGCAGCCGGGCGATCCGCGCCTGGATCGCCTCGACCCCTGCGCCGACGCTGCGGTAGTCGATCAGGCCGACCGTGGAGCGGCACTGCGCCTGCAGCACGCGCACCAGGTTCGGGTCGGTCATCGGTGTCAGCGGGTGGTTCTGCATGCCGCTCTCGTCGAGCAGGACGTCGCCGACGAAAAGATGCCCCTTGAAGACGGTGCGCTGGTTGTCGGGAAAGGCCGGCGTGGCGATCGCGAAGTCGCAGCCGAGCGCGCTCATCAGCGCCTCGGTGACCGGGCCGATGTTGCCGAGCGGCGTGCTGTCGAAGGTCGAGCAGACCTTGAAGTAGATCTGCGGCGCGCCTTCGGCCTGCAGCCAGGCGAGCGCGTCGAGCGATTCGCGGACCGCTGCCTCGGGCGCGATGGTTCGCGACTTGAGCGCGACGACCACCGCGTCGACCGCGTCGACCGCGTCGCCGAGCGGCCGCTCCGGCACGCCGATCACCTGCACCACGCGCATGCCGGCGCGCACCAGGTTGTTGGCGAGGTCGGTGGCGCCGGTGAAGTCGTCGGCGATGCAGCCGAGCC
>JBDTUG010000090.1:0-11642 GCA_040007855.1 Caldimonas sp. | reverse complement strand
TCGACTCGACCAACAACTTCCCCGAGTTCACCGGCCGCATCTGCCCGGCGCCGTGCGAGGAGGCGTGCACCCTCAACATCAACGACTTGCCGGTAGGCATCAAGTCGATCGAGCATGCCATCATCGATCGTGCCTGGGCCGAGGGCTGGGTCGTGGCCCGGCCGGCGGCGACCCGGACCGGCAAGAAAGTCGCGGTGGTCGGCTCGGGGCCGGCGGGCCTGGCCGCGGCGCAACAGTTGGCGCGCGCCGGCCACGACGTCACCGTGTTCGAGAAGAACGACGCGATCGGCGGGCTGCTGCGCTACGGCATTCCCGACTTCAAGATGGAGAAGACGCACATCGACCGGCGGGTCGCGCAGATGCGGGCCGAGGGGGTCGTCTTTCGAACCGGCGTCCGGGTCGGCGAGCTCACCGGCGACGAGCGGGTGACCGACTGGTCGAGCGAAAGCGTCTCGGCCGAGGAGCTGAAGGCGAGCTTCGATGCGGTGCTGCTCGCCGGCGGTGCCGAGCGCTCGCGCGACCTGCCCGTGCCGGGGCGCGATCTCGCCGGCATCCACTTCGCCATGGAGTTCCTGCCGCAGCAGAACAAGATCAATGCCGGCGGAGGGGTCGAGGGCCAGATCCGGGCCGACGGCCAGGACGTGATCGTCATCGGCGGCGGCGACACCGGCAGCGATTGCGTCGGCACCAGCAACCGGCACGGCGCGAAGAGCGTCACCCAGTTCGAGCTGATGCCGATGCCGCCCGACCACGAAGACAAGCCGCTGGTGTGGCCGTACTGGCCGACCAAGCTGCGCACCTCGTCGAGCCACGAAGAGGGCTGCGAGCGCGAGTTCGCGATCGCCACCAAGGAATTCATCGGCGAGGGCGGCAAGGTCAAGGCCCTGAAGGCGGTACGCGTCGACTGGCAGGACGGCAAGATGGTCGAGGTGCCGGGCACCGAGCAGATCATCCCGGCCGGCCTGGTGCTGCTGGCGATGGGCTTCGTGAGCCCGGTCGCAAAGACGCTCGAAGCCTTCGGCGTGGAGCGCGACTCGCGCGGCAATGCCAAGGCGCACGTAGAGATCGACGGCGGCTACGCGACCAGCGTCGCCAAGGTGTTCGCCGCCGGCGACATGCGGCGCGGCCAGTCGCTCGTGGTCTGGGCGATCCGCGAAGGCCGGCAGGCGGCGCGCGCGGTCGACGAGTTCCTGGTCGGCGCGAGCGAGCTGCCGCGATGAGCCGGCCTTCGCGAATCGCCCTGCGGGCGCCAGGACGAGACGACCGGCTGGCGCCGGTCGAGCGCGAAGTCCGGCAGGAGGCGCGCGTGGTCGACGAGTTCCTGGTCGGCTCGAGCGAGCTGCCGCGCTGAGCATGGTCGAGGCAACGCAGCCGCCGATCGAATCCCAGCGCTCGCATCCGGATGCGCTGATCGAAGTCGATCACGTCGTCTTCGGCTACGAGGGCGGCCGGACCATCCTCAACGACGTCACGATGTCGTTCGGCCGCGGCAAGGTCACCGCGATCCTCGGCGGCTCGGGCTGCGGCAAGACGACGCTGCTGCGCCTGATCGGCGGCGTCTATCCGGTCGGCCAGGGCGAGGTCCGCTTCGACGAGCAGGTGATCGATGCGCGAAACGTCGAGCAGCTGTTCGCCTTGCGCCGTCGCCTCGGCATGCTGTTCCAGTTCGGCGCCCTGTTCACCGATCTCTCGGTCTTCGAGAACGTCGCCTTCCCCTTGCGCGAGCACACCGACCTCGACGAGGTCATGATCCGTGACATCGTCCTGATGAAGCTGAATGCGGTGGGACTGCGCGGCGCCGCCAAGCTGCGCATCTCCGAGGTCTCGGGCGGCATGGCGCGTCGTGTCGCCCTGGCACGGGCGATCGCGCTCGACCCCGAGCTCATCATGTACGACGAGCCATTTGCCGGGCTCGATCCGATCTCGATGGGAGTCGCGGCGAACCTCATCCGCACTCTCAACGACACCACCCGAGCGACCGCGATCCTGGTCTCGCACGACGTCGAGCAGTGCTTCTCGATCTGCGACTATGCTTATCTGATGTCTTCGCAGGGAAAGGTCGTGGCGCACGGCAAGCCCGACCAACTCGCCGAATCCGAGGATCCGGAAGTGCGCCAGTTCATCCGCGGCGAGCCCGACGGCCCGGTCCGCTTCCACTACCCGGCGCCCCCGCTCGCGGAAGATTTCGGGGTGCGGGCATGAGCCGCCGGGCCGCCATCGTCGGGAGGCCGACGGCGTTCGGCAGGCAGCGACAGACCGCAGGGACGTCCGTGTCCGGCCTCACTTCGCCGAGGCGAAGACCGCAGCGCGAAGCGCGAAGGTTACCCTTGTGAGCGGCGCCGCGCGGCGCGGGCGATGACGCTGCTGGTCACCCGGCTGGGCCGCAGTGCCATCGAGCTGCTGCGCATCTTCGGCCATCACGCGGTCTTCTTCGTGGAGCTGATCCGCGCCTGCCCAGCCGCGCTGCGCCGGCCGTACCTCGTCGTGGCCCAGATCCATGCCATCGGCAACCTGTCGCTCGTCATCATCCTGGCGTCCGGGCTGGCGGTCGGCTTCGTCCTCGCCCTGCAGATGTACTACGCGCTGGTCACCTACGGCGCCTCGGAATCGCTGGGGCTGATCGTCAACCTGTCGCTGACGCGCGAGCTCGGCCCGGTCGTCACCGCGCTGCTGTTCGCCGGCCGCGCCGGCACTTCGCTTACCGCCGAGATCGGCCTGATGAAGGCGGGCGAGCAGCTTGCGGCGATGGACATGATGGCGATCGATCCGAAGAGCCGGGTGCTCGCGCCGCGCTTCCTCGGCGGGATCGTCTCGATGCCGATCCTGGCGATCCTCTTCTCGGCGGTCGGCATCCTCGGCGCCTACGTCGTCGCCGTGCTCCTGATCGGCGTCGATTCCGGCAACTTCTGGTCGATCATGCAATCGGGCGTCGATGTCCGGCGCGACATCGGCAACGGCGTCGTCAAGAGCATCGTCTTCGGGCTGATCTGCACCTTCGTCGCGCTCTATCAGGGCTACGAGGCCGAGGCGACGCCCGAAGGCGTGGCCCACGGCACGACGCGCACGGTGGTGATCGCCTCGCTCGGCGTGCTGAGCTCGGACTTCGTGCTGACCGCGCTGATGTTTTCCACGCCCTGACCCGCGGTTAGCATCGCGACACTCCGGAATCGAACATGGGCAAGAAAAGCATTGAATCCCTGGTTGGCGTCTTCGTGCTGCTCGGCATGCTGGGCGTCGTCTTCCTCGCCCTGAAGGCGGCCAACCTGGGCAGCTTCAGCGCCGGCGAGACGTATTCGCTGGTCGCCTATTTCGACAACATCGGCGCGCTCAAGGTCAGGGCACCGGTGCGCAGCGCCGGCGTGACCGTGGGTCGGGTCGCCTCGATCAGCCTCGATCCGAAGCGGTTCCAGGGCGTGGTGCGGCTCGAGATCCAGCGCGATGTCCAGTTCCCCACCGATTCGTCGGCCCGGATCCTCACCTCCGGCCTGCTCGGCGATCAGTACGTCGGGCTCGAGCCGGGGGCGCAGGAAAAGAACTTCGCCGCCGGCGACGAGATCAAGCAGACGCAGTCGGCCGTCGTCCTGGAAAGCCTGATCAGCCAGTTCCTCTTCAGCAAGGCAGCCGACGCCGGCGGCACCTTCGCGCCGCCTGCCGCGGCCAGCGGGGCGAAAAAGTGAGCTGGCCTTCGCTGCGCCGGAGCACGGCCCTGCTCGCCGGGGCGGCGCTTGTCGGCGCGCTCGCCGGCTGCACCACCATCGAGGCGGCCCGAGGTGGCCCGGGCCAACGGCTCGACCCGTGGGAGAAATGGAACCGCAAGGTCTTCAACTTCAACGAAGGCGTCGACCAGGCAGTCCTGAAGCCGGTCGCGACGGCCTACACCAACGTCGTGCCGCAGCCGCTGCGGCGCGGCGTCGGCAACTTTTTCAGCAACTTCGCCGACGCCTGGTCGGCGATCAACAACATGCTGCAGGGAAAGTTCGAGGCCGGCTTCGAAGACGCGACCCGGGTCGGCGCGAACACCCTTTTCGGCCTGTTCGGCGTTCTCGACGTCGCCTCCGAGATGGGGCTCGATCACCACTACGAAGACTTCGGACAGACGCTCGGCCGCTACGGCGTCGGTGCCGGCGCGTACATGGTGTTGCCGATCCTCGGGCCGTCGACGGTGCGCGACGCGGCGACCATTCCGCTCAATCGCCTGGCCTCGCCGCCCGCCTTCTTCGAGGGGACCCGCACGCAGATCGGCCTGACGCTGCTGCAGATCGTCAATACCCGCGCCGGCCTGCTCGGCGCTACTCGCGTGATCGACGACATCGCCCTCGACAAGTACACCTTCGTCCGCGACGCCTACCTGCAACGGCGGCGCAGCCTGGTGTTCGACGGCGATGTCCCCGAAACGCCGGCTGCCCCTGAGGAAGCGGCCCCGAGCGCGGCGGGCGCCGCCGCCGGCAATCTTGCGCCGCCGGCCTCGGCCACGCCGGCGTCCGGGCCCGCCGGGTCGGGTTCCGCCCCGGCACGCTGACTGCCACGCTGCCGGCAGGGTCGCCTCGTTTCGGGCACGCTCCGGCTCTCTCTTTCGCAAGGACAAGAATGATCTCGACAAAACGAACTCTCGCCTGGATGGCGGCAGCGGCGCTGGCGCTGTGCACCGCCTTAGGTGCCGCCGCGCAGGGCGCCAAGGAGCCCGACGCGCTGATCAGGGAAGTGTCGAGCGATGTCCTCGATGCGGTGAAGGCCGACAAGTCGATGCAGATCGGCGACGTGAAGAAGGTGACGGCGCTGGTCGACCAGAAGGTGATGCCGTTCGTCGACTTCCAGCGCATGACCTCCTCCGCCGTCGGCCGCTACTGGCGCCAGGCGACTCCCGACCAGCAAAAGCGCCTCCAGGACGAGTTCAAGCTGCTGCTCGTGCGCACCTACTCCGGCGCGCTGTCGCAGGTGAGCCAGGAACAGACCATCGAGCTGAAGCCGATGCGTTCGGCCCCGGGCGACTCCGAAGTGGTGGTGCGCACCGAGATCCGCGGCAAGGGCGATCCGATCCAGCTCGACTACCGCCTGGTCAAGACCGGAGCCTCCTGGAGGATCTACGACGTCAACGTGCTCGGCGTCTGGCTGGTCGAGAACTATCGCAACAGCTTTGCCCAGGAGATCGGCGCCAACGGCATCGACGGCCTGATCGGCAAGCTTGCCGAGCGCAACAAGGCGGCCGCCGCCGCAGGCGCCAAGAGCTGAGGGTCAGGTGGCCTGCCGTCTGAACGCTCGCTGATCCGCGCGTGCTTCTTCTTCCCGCCACCCTGACGGCGCGCGAAGCGCGCGACACGCTGCGCATGCTCAAGCAGGCGCTGCAGAGCGAAGGCGGCGATGCGCCGGTCGTCGTCGATGCCAGCCCGCTCCAGCACTTCGACTCGGCCGCGCTGGCGGTGCTGCTCGAGATCGATCGGCTGGCCGAAGCATGGGGGCGGCGCTTCGCGGTCCGGTCGGCGCCGGCCAAGCTGGCAGCCCTCGCCAAGCTCTACGGCGTCGACGCCTTGCTGCTCAGGCCGGATCCTGCGCCGGCTCCGGCACCTGCCGATCAGCGCAAGCCGGCGACATAGTCCGACACAGCCTTGATCTCGCGGTCGCTGAGTTTGGCCGCGACACCCGTCATCGCCGCGTTGTTGTGACGCGCTCCGCCGCGAAAGGCGGTGAGCTGGATCTCGAGGTAGTCGGCGTGCTGGCCTGCGAGGCGCGGGTATTGCGAAGGGATGCCGGCGCCGCCCGGTCCGTGGCAACCGGCGCACGCGGGGATCGCCCGGTCGGCGACGCCGCCGCGATAGATCTTCTCGCCCAGGCCAACCAGGGCCTTGTTCTTGGCGAAGCCCGGCTTGGCCTGCTTGCCGGCGTAGAACGCGGCGACGTTCTTCATGTCCGCGTCGCTCAGGGCCGATGCCATCGGCTTCATGATCGCGTTCTCGCGCTTGCCGGCCTTGAACTCGGTCAGTTGCTTGACGAGGTAGTCGGGGTGCTGCCCCTGCAGGATCGGATTGGCGGCGCTCCCGCGCGATCCGTCGCTGGTGTGGCAGGCGGCGCAGGTGCCCGTGGAGATCGCTTCACCCTTGGCCGGATCGGCTTTGGCCACCGCCACAGCTGGCTCGGCGGCGAGCGACCAGGCGCCCAGGCAAGCCAGGATCAGACCGAGACTCAATCGCGCAGCAGGCTTCATGGGAGGGGAGAGTCCTCGTCCAAAGCCGTTGATTTTACAATGACCGATTTGCCAGAGTCATGAGCCCATCATCGCCGCCTGCGGCGCCCGCCTCGGTCAGCGGCGACGACAGCGCCGCGGCAACAAAACGGGCTCTTGCCTGGACCCACACCGCGCGCTTCCTGACCACCGCGAGCAAGCTCTCCGAGCTGCCCGTCAGCGAGCTGCCGGAGATCGCCTTCGTTGGCCGTTCCAACGCCGGCAAATCGACCGCCATCAACGTCCTCACGCAGCAGAAGCGCCTGGCCTTTGCGTCGAAGACGCCGGGCCGCACCCAGCACATCAACCTGTTCGAGGTCGGTCCGAAGCTGGCCGCCGACGCGCTGTTCGCCGATCTGCCGGGCTACGGCTACGCCGCCGTGGAGCGCAGCGCGAAGCTGCGCTGGCAGGAGGTGATGGCCGAGTACCTCGCCGTGCGGCGCAGTCTCGCCGCGATCGTCGTGCTCGTCGATGCGCGGCTCGGCTTCACCGAGATCGATCTCAAGCTGCTCGGCTTCGTGACGCCGCGCATCGTCAACGGGGCGGTCAAGCTGCTCGTGCTCCTGACCAAGGCCGACAAGCTGAACCGCAGCGACACCGCGGCCGCCCTGCGGCGCGCGAACGAGGTGCTCGGCGAGCTGACGTCGGAGCAAGCGGATGTGTCGCTGGCGTCGTTCTCGGCGCTCAGCCGCGCCGGCGTCGGCGACGCCGCGCGCGTTCTATGGGGCTGGGTTCACCCCGCGGACGGCGCTGCCCTTCAGGCTCCCGTCGCTGGCGACGCCTTGCCGGCCGGGATGTCCCAGTCGTAGCTGACGAAGGCATCGAGCTTGCCCGGATTGTTCTTGTCCGAGCCTTGTTTGGCGTAATCGATGTGGATGGTCTTGAAGACCATCTCCACCGTCTGAACCACAGCCCCGTCGTCGCCCGCCTTCTGGGTGACCTTGGTGATGAACGCCTCTTCCATATGGATCTTGAAATACACCTGCGGCTCGGCGGTGCCGACGCCCTTGCACATGTGCAGATCGATGCTGGGAAAGGAGGTGCCCGTGCAGATGTAACCCAGGATCAGGTGCGACGACTTGTCCCAGTAGTGCTCCCAGCTCATCTTTTCGGGTGAAGGCTTGCCCACCGCCGCGCCGCCGCCTTTGGTCCAGCTGGTTTCGGCCTCGACCGACCACTCCCAGTTCTGGAGCTCGATCCATTTTTCCTTGCCGTAGATGCCCTGGCGGGCTTCCCCTTCGGCCTTGCCGATCTTCATGAAGGCGTTCAATGCCGAGGCCATGCGCTTGCTCCCTGTGAATGTGAAGCCCGAAGGCCCGATCGTCGCGGCGGACGGAAGAAGGCCGAAAGAGTGCCAACAGCGGCTGCCCTTGTCAAACGCCATTTCGGGGCAACGCGCCCGTTCGCGACGAGCGGCATGGAATCCTCGCCGGCACGGCGCGAGGCAGGCGCTCCGTCATGGTCGAGTCTTTTGCCATTGCTCTGCCTGGCGGCATCGAGCTGAGGTGCCGCGCAGGCGGTGCGGCGGGCAGGCCGATGCTGCTCTTCCTTCATGGTTTTCCCGAAGCGGCGTTCGTCCGGACGACCTGCTCCTGCATTCGCGCCGTGCTATCGCTGCGTCGCTCCCAACCGGCCTGGCCGCTCTTCGCGGATCCGGGTGCAGGTGCCTGCGCTCGTGATCCGGGCCGAGGACAACATCGCCCTGCTGCCGTCGCGGCTCGACGGCCTCGACGGCCTCGACGAATTCGTGCCGGCCATGCGGCTGGTGCGCGTGCCTGGCGCGACGCACTGGATCATCCACGAGCAGCCGGCGTCGATGGCTGCCGAGATCGAGTGCGAACGGGCCAGCCCCGCCTCGTGGTCGCAAGGCCGGCGGCGCACCTTCGCGCGGAGCCGCGGCGCCCACTCCGCGGTGCTCAGCCCCGCGGCGCGAGCTCTCGCATCATCCGGTCGACGGCGCGATGGACCAGCGAGCGCGTCTCGAGCGGCTGGACCAGACCCGCGGAACTGAGTCGCTCCAGCGCGCGCCGGGTGATCGAGTGGTTGCGGGTCGGCGATTCACCGGCGAACAGGAAGAACAGGCTCCGGTCGCTGCGCCAGAGCAGCTGGACCCGGCTCCAGCGGCCGTGCAGGAAGATGCGCTGCCGGTCGCCGGCGCGCAGCGCCTCGATGCGCCGGGTCGGATCGTCCTCGCGGAGTTCGCCCGAGCTCGGCAGGTGCTCGGCCGGCACGGTCTCCATCGACGAGAGATCGATCACCGAATCGCTGAAGCTGCGCGGCGCCGGCGTTTCCGGCACAACCTCGTCGCGCATGCGCTGGACGATCTCTTCCGGTGTCAGCGCTCCCGTACCGCGCGTGCCGGGGCGCAGGGCATCGGTGTGGATCGTCATCAGTTCGTTGAGCACCGCCTGCTGCTCGATCAGAGGCAGCGCGACCAGCTCCATGCCGACGCGCAGCCGGTGCAAAAGCCCCGGCAGCAGCTGCAACAGGCGCTGCCGGCTTTGCGGGTGGTCGGGGATCTTCAGGCTCCAGAGCAGGTCGTCGACCGACTTCAGGTCGCTCATGGTGGCTTCCGACTGCTCGCCCTTGGTGAGCATGTCCTCGGCGATGACCTGGGCCCAGGTGCCGGTGACGAAGCGGCGGATCGTCGGTGTGGTGCGCACCTGGACCATCTGGTCGGTCAGGCGCTGGGCCAGATGCTGCTGGAGGATCTCGCGCCGCTCGGACAGCTGGAGCGCGTCGACCGAGCCTTGCGCCGCGCGCAGCTGCCCTTGCAGCTGCTCGGACAAATAGCCTTCGACGCGGTTCAGGCCGCGCCGGAACAGCGCGCTGTCCGCTGCCGAGGCACCGGCCATCTCTTCGGCGACGGCGGTGCTGAACGAGAGGAAGGCCGACAGGCGCGGGTCTTCGATCCGCGAATAGCCCAGACTCACCTCGCCGATCCGGTCGAGCAGGCGCCACACCGGATGATCGTAGGAATCGAGCACGGCGTTTTCCGCCAGCACGACGCGCAGCACGGCGATCTGCATGCGCGCGATCAGGGGACGGAAGGCGCCCGGCAGCTGCGAATCGCTGAGCAGCGACTCGAACAGCCGGGTCGCCAGCTCGATCACCTGGCGATCGATCGGCTCGCTGGCGCTGGCCACGAGCGCTGCGCGATGCTGCTCGATGTGCGTGCCGCCGGGGGTACCCCGCCCGGTCAGCGAGACCTCGGACGGGAGGTTGCGCAGCAGCTCGTCGAGGCGAAGCAAGGCCCGCTCGAGCTCCGGGTTGCGTCGGCTCGTCCCGTCGCTGCGCACGCCGCGCGTGTCGGCCCTGGCGGCGTCGCTGCCGCCGATGCTGCCGGGCGACGCTGCGTACGCGGCGCCCGGCATGCTCGGGAGCAACGAGCTCAGGGTTCCGGCGCGTGCCGGCTCGGTGGCGGCGAAGCGGCCGAATCCGGCCCCCGACGGAAGGATGACGGTGCGGTACGTGCCGGGCTCCACGCCTGCGTTTTCCAGGCGCGTCGACGCGGCGGCCCAGGCGTTCTTCAGCAAGCCGGCGATCACGCCGGCGGCGGTGCGCAGCACGATCGCCCGCTGGATCGGCGAGTCGACGACCGCGCAGGTCGCGTCCCAGAGCGCCGAGGCATATACCTGGGGCCGGAATGGGTTCGAGTCGGCGCTGATGTGCGACAGCCCGGTCAGCGTCGAGGTGTAGGTCAGCAGCTCCCGGAGCTCCCATTCGGCGGTGCTGTCGATGAGCTGCATCGCCCGCGAGATCTCGATGTCGACCTCGACCCGCGACTCGTCCATCAGTTCGAGGGTGCCGAGCCCGTTGCGGCCCTCGGCGAAGGCCGTCTCGGGCTGTCCGTCGATCTCCTCGCGCACGCGCTTGGTGAGCGACTCGACGAAGGTCTTCTCGTACAGCCCCGCCTCGCGCAACAGCGTCTTGACGATTTCCGAGTGATGGGTTCGCTCGCCGGCGCTCGCCGCGCCGTTGTCCTTGGACGGGCCGAGGAGTTGCACGGTGCCCGCCAGGACGCGGGCGACCAGGGCCGAGGCCAGGGCCAGCTCGTCTTCGACGAAGTGTTGATACAGGGCTGCGGCCAACAAGGTTCTCGCGGCAGTCGACACGCGGATTATCCCGCCCGAAAGCGCCTCGAGCCACACGGAGTCGCGGCAAAACACCGCGCCGGGTGGCCCCTTGCGTACCAGAGGAGAAAGTGAAAAGGGCTGCCGAAGCAGCCCTTTTCGAGTCGCGCAAGCAACGCCGGACCTACATGTCCATGCCGCCCATGCCGCCCATGCCGCCCATCCCTCCGCCGCCCATGCCGCCGCCGCCCGAGGATTCTTCCTTCGGCGCTTCGGAGATCATGGCTTCGGTCGTCAGCATCAGCGCCGCAACCGAGGCTGCGTTCTGGAGCGCGGTGCGCGTGACCTTGGTCGGATCGAGGATGCCCATGTCGATCATGTCGCCGTACTGGCCATTCTGGGCGTTGTAGCCGTAGTTGCCCTTGCCGGCCAGCACTGCGTTGACGACCACGCTCGGCTCGTCGCCGGCGTTCTGCACGATGATCCGGATCGGCTCTTCGATTGCGCGCAGGATCAGCTTGATGCCGGCTTCCTGGTCGGCGTTGTCGCCCTTGATCGTGCCGGCCGCCTGCTTGGCGCGCAGGTAGGCCACGCCGCCACCGGCGACGATGCCTTCTTCCACGGCCGCGCGGGTCGCATGCAACGCATCTTCGACGCGCGCCTTCTTTTCCTTCATCTCGACCTCGGTGGCGGCGCCGACCTTGATCAGCGCCACGCCGCCGGCCAGCTTGGCCACGCGCTCCTGGAGCTTTTCCTTGTCGTAGTCGCTGGTGGCTTCCTCGATCTGGACGCGCACCTGCTTGACGCGCGCTTCGATGTCCGCCGTGGCGCCGGCGCCGTCGATGATCGTGGTGTTTTCCTTGGCCACTTCAACGCGCTTGGCCTGGCCCAGATCGGCCAGCGTGACCTTCTCGAGCGTCAGGCCGACTTCTTCGGCGATGACCTTGCCGCCGGTCAGGATGGCGATGTCCTCGAGCATGGCCTTGCGCCGGTCACCAAAGCCCGGTGCCTTGACGGCGACGACCTTCAGGATGCCCCGGATCGTGTTGACGACGAGGGTCGCCAGCGCTTCGCCTTCGACTTCCTCGGCGACGATGAGCAGCGGCCGGCCCGACTTGGCCACCTGCTCGAGCGTCGGCAGGAGATCGCGGATGTTGCTGATCTTCTTGTCGAACAACAGCACGAACGGGTTGTCGAGCGCAGCGGTCTGCTTCTCGGGGTTGTTGATGAAGTAGGGCGACAGGTAGCCGCGGTCGAACTGCATGCCTTCGACGACTTCGAGCTCGCTGTTCAGGCTCTTGCCGTCTTCGACGGTGATGACGCCTTCCTTGCCGACCTTGTCCATCGCCTCG
>JBDTUG010000089.1:0-11837 GCA_040007855.1 Caldimonas sp. | reverse complement strand
TCGCGCCGAGCATGTTGGAGTCGGTCGAGTACGCCTTCTCGGCCGACATCTTGTATGCGAACCCGGCCCTCGCCATGAAGGCCGACATCTCCGCGCGGCCGCCGAACTCGTCGATGAAGGCCTGGTCTAGCCAGGGCTTGTAGATGCGCAGCGCTGGATTGACGAGCAGGCCGTAGCGGTAGAAGCGCTCGATGTCGTTGCCCTTGTAGGTGCTGCCGTCGCCCCAGATGGCGACGCCGTCTTCCTTCATCGCCGCGACCAGCATGGTGCCGGTGACGGCGCGGCCGAGCGGCGTGGTGTTGAAGTAGGTGACGCCGGCGGTAGAGATGTGGAAGGCGCCCGATTGCAGCGCTGCCAGGCCTTCGGCGGCGAGCTGGGCGCGGCAGTCGACCAGGCGTGCCTGGGCGGCGCCGTACTGCAGCGCCCGGCGCGGGATGTCGTCGTAGTCGGGCTCGTCGGGCTGGCCGAGGTGGGCGGTGTAGGCGTACGGGATCGCGCCGCGCAGCTTCATCCAGTGCAGGGCGGCGCTGGTGTCGAGGCCGCCGGAAAAGGCGATGCCGACCTTCTCGCCGGCGGGCAGGTGCTGCAGGATGGTGGCCATGTCGTGAGCGGGGAACGAGCGATAGTGGCGCCTATTCTCGTTGCTGCCTGCCTAGTCCCGGCGCGTTGCGGGCGGCGGCGCCTGCGAACGCTCCCCGCGGGTGGCCGGCGGCCGCCGCCCTGCGGTAAGCTCGCCCCCTGCCCGGGGCCGCATCGGGCGATCTCCTCGATGAGCACGCTTCCGCCCGCCTCCGCCTCCACGCCCGCCCCCCCGGCGGGCACCGACCACGACGCGCTCCCGCCCGGCACGCGCTTCGGCGAGTTCGAGATCCTGCGCGTGCTGGGGGTCGGCGGCTTCGGCATCGTCTACCTCGCCAACGACCACTCGCTCGAACGCGAGGTCGCGCTCAAGGAGTACATGCCGGCCTCGCTGGCGGCGCGCGGGCTCGGGCCGCAGATCACGGTGCGCTCGAGCTCGTTCGCCGAGACCTACGCGATCGGCCTGCGCTCGTTCATCAACGAGGCGCGCCTGCTCGCCCGCTTCGACCATCCGTCGCTGGTCAAGGTCTACCGGTTCTGGGAAGACAACGCCACTGCCTACATGGTGATGCCGTTCCTTCAGGGCGTGACCCTGCGCGACACGCGCCGGCGAATGACGCATCCACCCGACGAAGCCTGGATCCGCAGCGTCATCTCGCCGATCCTGGCCGCCCTCGAGCTGCTCCACCGCGAAGGCGTCTACCACCGCGACATCGCGCCCGACAACATCCTGCTGCCGCCCGACGGCCCGCCGGTGCTGCTCGACTTCGGCGCGGCGCGGCGCGTCATCAGCGACCGCACCCAGTCGCTCACGGCGATCCTGAAGCCGAGCTACGCGCCGATCGAGCAGTACGCCGAGATGACGCAGCTGCGCCAGGGCCCGTGGACCGACCTTTACGCGCTCGGCGCCGTGATCCACTACCTGCTGTTCGGCGTGCCGCCGGCGCCGGCCACCGCCCGCGCCGTGCAGGACGACGCGGAAGCGATCGAAAACCGGATCGTTCCCGGTGTGTCGCCGCGCTTCCTGGAGGCGGTGTCGTGGATGCTGTCGATCCGACCGAACCAGCGGCCGCAGAACGGCGAGCAGCTGCGCGCGGTTCTAGACGGCACTGCCCAGATTCCGCCGCGCGGCCTGCCCGGCATCACGATTCCGCCGAACAGCCCGGTCGCGGCTGGGCTGGTCCCGCTGGCGCGGCCGCCCGGCGAGGCGCCGTCCGATCCGACGTTCGTCGCCACGGCGCATATCCCGACCCACCTGCCGACGGCGCACCTCCCGCCGCCGGGCAGCTCGCGCCCGGCGCCGACGACCTTCAGCCCGACGGCGCAGATGCCGACCGCGCGCACCGCGACGCAGCCTGCGCTGCCCGATCTGCCGTGGACAGGCGGCGCGGCCGGCGCGCCGCCTGTCACGGTGGCGCCGCCCGCGTCGCGCACGGCGCTGCCGCGCAGCGAGGCGGCCGCCTCGCAATGGCCGGCGTCGCAACAGCCGGCGCTGACGCCGCCGCCGCCGCCGGCACCGCCGCCCAGGCCGCCGGTGCCGCTCGCGGCGCAGCCCCCGGGCGGGCCGCGGGCTGCGCCGCCGGTGACGCCCGCCGCCGGTCCGGCGCCGATCCCCGTCGGCAGAAGCACGTCCTCCGGCGGATCGAAGGCCTGGGTCATTCTGGCCGGCGTGATCGGCGTGGCTGCGATCGCCGGGGTCGCTGCCTGGCAGTTCGGCGCGCAACGCGACCCTGGCGGCACGGCGGCGGCGCTCGGCGCTGCCAGTGGCCCGGCCCTGGCAGCGCCTGCGCCGGCGGTTCCCGCGCCGCTGCCCCCGCCGACGGCAACCGCACCGGCCGGGCCCCCGGCGGTCGCGGTGCCTGCGCCAGCCACGCCGGATCCGGCGCCCACGGCCGCCGCCTTGCCGGCAGCGACGGTTCCCGCCACGACGATGCCAGCGCCCCCTCTTTCGGGAACGGCGGTGCCGGCCGCCATCGCTCGGAACCTGCCGCCTGCCACCGCCACCGCGACCTTGCCGCCGGCTGGCCGCAGTGTCCCGGCGCCCTTCTCGCGGCCGGCGCCGGCGGCAGCGCGCGCCGACGCCCACGCCGACCCCGACGCCCGATCCCCGGTCTCCGGGCGGGCGACGCTGGCCGGCGAGCGCAGCGCGTCCGCCGATCGCGCGTCGCTCGCCGCATCGACATCGGCCGGGCTGCAGCAGCGGCCGCGGCCGCTCGGCATGCCGTTGCCGCGCCCGCGCGACCCGGAGACGTCGGCCACCGGCACGACGACCTCGCCCGGCGGCTACCCCGCCCGGCCGACCGAGCCCTCGACCGGCTACGTCAACCCGTACGGCGCGCCGCCGGCCAACAACTCCGGCGCTCCGAACGACCGGCCGCGTCCGCTCGGCCAGTCGAATGTGCGCGAGCCGGTCGCCAGCGCCCGCCCGGTGCCGGGGCCTGTGCCGGCGCCGGCGCAGCAGGTCGACGCGGGCCCGACGTCGGCGCGTGAAGCCTGCGGCAAGCGGGTCTTCATCGCCCTCGCCCTGTGCATGGAGGAAAAGTGCCAGGAAGGGCGGTTCCGCAACTCGTCCGAGTGCGTCGCCGTGAACGAACGCAAGCGCGCCCGGGACAACCGCTAGCGAGTGATCTGCGCCACCGAGATCTGGGTGGCGCACTGGTTGGGACCCAGGCGACCAGGATCCAGGCACGGGGCGGCGGTGTTCAGCCGCCGAGGGCGAGGAACCGGCGCAGCAAGTCTGTGCCGCGGGCGGATTGGGGTTGGCTCCGTGGGCAGCGGCCGGCCGCTCGGCTATACCTCGGGCGTTTGCCTTTCGAGCTTCTGGAGCCCTTCGTGGAGACGTCGTCCAACCCGTTCGAGGTGCCCGCGGACCGGCCCCAATTCCGTGTCTGGCCGAAGCGCCTGCCGCATGCGCTGTCGGTGCCCGAGACCTCGCTCTGGTTCAACGTCGAGGCGGCGGCGACGCGCTTTCCCGACAAGCCCGCCTACGTTTTCTTCGGCCGCAGCCTCAGCTATCGCGCGCTGCGCGAGCAGGCCGAAGCGATCGCCGGCTGGCTGCAGCAGCAAGGGGTGGCGGCCGGCGACCGGGTGGCCCTCTTCATGCAGAACTGCCCCCAGTTCAGCATCGCCCTGTACGGCGTGCTGCGCGCCAACGCGGTGGTCGTGCCGGTCAACCCGATGAACCGCGCCGAGGAGTTCAAGCACTACATCACCGACCCCGACACCGCCGTCGTCATCTGCAGCGCCGACCTGGCGCCGATCGTCGCCGAGGCACAAGCCGCGCTGCCCGAGACGGCGCGGGCGCGGCGCGTGCTCGTCACCCACTACAGCGACGCGATGCCAGAGGGCGCCGTCGCCGCCGGTGACGCGCCGGCGCCGGCGATGGACGCCTGGCTGCGTGCCCGGCCCGAGCTGCCCGCCGACTACGCGCGCTGGAACGACGTCGTCGCCACCGGCCACCGGCCCGGCCCGCACACAGCGCGCCCCGACGACCTGGCCCTGCTGCCCTACACCTCGGGCACCACCGGCCTGCCCAAGGGCTGCATGCACACCCATCGCACGCTGATGTCGAACACGGTCTGCGGCCAGTGGGGCTACGGCTCGGCCGAGTCGGTGTCGCTCGGCGTGGTGCCGATGTTCCACGTCACCGGCATGCTCTATTCGGTGCTCGCCTCGGTGCATGCCGGGTCGACCGTCTACCTGATGCCGCGTTGGGATCGCGAGCTCGCGGGCCGCCTGATCTCGCAGCACCAGATCACCCACTGGGTCTGCATCCCGACGATGGTGATCGACCTGTTCGGCAGTCCCAACTACAAGAGCTTCGACCTCGCCAGCCTGCGCTCGATCAGCGGTGGCGGTGCCGCCATGCCGCACGCCGTGGCGCAGCGCCTGCTCGACGAGTTCGGCCTGCACTTCGCCGAAGGCTACGGCCTCACCGAGACCGCCGCGCCCAGCCACTCGAACCCGCCCGAGCGGGCCAAGCTGCAGTGCCTCGGCCTGCCGTTCTTCTCGGTCGACTCGCGGGTCGTCGACCCGCTGACGCTGCGCGAGCTGCCGGTCGGCGAGACCGGAGAGATCATCACCCGCGGGCCGATGGTCTTCAAGGGCTACTGGAAGCATCCCGAGGCGACCGCCGAGGCCTTCGTCGAGTTCGACGGCCGCTCCTTCTTTCGCACCGGCGACCTCGGCCGGATGGACGAGGAAGGCTACTTCTTCATGACCGACCGGCTCAAGCGCATGATCAATGCGAGCGGCTTCAAGGTCTGGCCGGCCGAGGTCGAGATGCTGCTCTACAAGCACCCGGCGGTGCAGGAAGCCTGCATCATCTCGGCCAAGGACGCCTACCGCGGCGAGACGGTCAAGGCCATCGTCGTGCTGCGCACCGAGGCCCGGGACTCGACCCAGGCCGAGGACATCATCGGCTGGGCGAAGCAGAACATGGCAGCCTACAAGGTGCCCAAGATCGTGCAGTTCGTCGACGCGCTTCCCAAGTCGGGATCCGGCAAGGTCATGTGGCGCCTGCTTCAGGACCAGGAGACGGCCGGCTGAGCGTGCAGCTAGTGGCAGACCACTAGACCTCGACCCAGCGCTGCGCCTGCCGCCTGAAGCGTTCCGTCCTTTCGAGCGCGAACACGCCCTTCTCCGGTTGCCAGACCTGCAGCTCGAGTTCGATGGCGTCGCGCTGGACGCGCAGCACGTTGAACGAGTTCGACTCGCCCCGGCCGCGGGTCGAGGTCGCCGTGCCGGCCTGTACGGCGAGCGCCGCATAGCCGGGAAGAGGATGGCGCCGCGAGGTTGCGCCGGCCTGGCTGGTGTGGAAGTGGCCGGCCAGCAGCAGGTCGACGCCGCACTCGGCGAACGCAGCCATCGCCTTGCCGGCCCGGCCGACCAGCTCGGCGTCGCCGGTCTCGTCGGGCAGGTCGAACGGATGGTGGGTGACGACGACCTTGGTCAGGGAGTCCGGCAAGGCCTGCAGGCGCCGCCTCAGCGAGGCGATCTGCTCCTCGTTGATGCGCCCGCCCTTGAAGGTCAGGGAGCGCGCGGTGTTGACGCCGAGGACGGCGATCTCGTCGTCGACGATCGCAGGCTCGAGGTCGTCGGTGACAAGGCGCCGGAACTTTCCGAGCGGACTGAAAACGCGTTCCCAGACCCGGTACAGCGGCACGTCGTGGTTGCCCGGGACGATCAGCTTCGGACCGCTCAGCCGGTCGAGGTACTTGCGGGCCTCTTCGAACTGGGCGCTCCGGGCGCGCTGGGTCAGGTCACCGGAGACGACGACGACGTCCGGGCGGATCGCCGCGACCGTCTTCGCCAGCGGCTCGAGCGTCGCTGCGTCGATGCGGCCGAAGTGGAGGTCGGAGAGATGGACGAGGGTGCGCATCGCGGTCAGCCTTGGGAAGCAGGGTCGTCCGGGCCGCGCATCACCCGCAGGCAGGCCGGGCGGACGCGGTAGAGGAGCGGCGGCGTCATCAGCGTGATTTCGCCGTCGGTGGCGACGCGAAGCCGGCGGTGCGAAGTCTCGACGACCAACTCGCCGGCCAGCATCGCCTGGAAGTCGCGCGCCTGGTGCAGCCGGCCGACGAGCGCGCGCAAGGCCAGTTGCAGCAGGCGGAGGCGCCCCGGCCGCTGCGCGACGTACAGGCTGAGCCGACCCTGGTCGAGGCGGCTGCGCTGGCCGATCGCGAAGCCCTCCATGCGGTATTCGTTGTTGCCGATGAAGACGAACGGCGTCCGGCGCAGCAGCTCGCTGCCGTCGACGGTCAGGCGCACGCCGATGAAGGGAAAACGGCGCAGGGCTGCCAGGCCAGCCCAGGCCAGCGCCAGCCACTTGCCGCGGCCGAGGCGCTTCTGCTGGTGCTCGCGGTCGCGCACGATGTCCGGGTAGAGGCCGAGGCTCGAGTTGTTGATGAAGACGCGGCCGTTGACCTCGCCGACGTCGATGCTCACGGCATGCCCTTCGACGATTGTCCGCACAGCCTCGGCGAGGTCGAGCGGAATGCCCAGGTCCTTGGCGAAGTGATTGAGCGTGCCGAGCGGCAGCACGCCGAGCGTGATCTCGCGGTCGACCAGCGCGGCGGCCACGCCGCTCACCGTGCCGTCGCCGCCGCCGGCGACGATGACGTCGGGGCCCTCCTGCATCGCGGCCTGCACCTCGGCGGCGAGGTCGGCACCGGCCTCGAGCCGGCGGATCTCGACCGCCGCCCCGGCTTCCTCGAACAGGCCGCGCAGCCGCTCGCTCGTGGCGTCGTCGTGACCGGTGCCCGAGCCGGCATTGACGATGACGACGATGCGCCGCGCCGGTCGGGCGACGCCGCTCACGGGCCTAGCGCCGGCGGCGCAGGTTGCGGGAACTGCGCGGTCCGGCGCCAGAGTTCGGCAAGCCCGCCGAGCGACAGGGCGAGCCAGGCCACGCCTTCGAGGAAGGCGGCGCTGACGTCGCTCAGGTAGTGCACGCCGAGGTACATCCGCGAGAACGCGACCGCGCCGACGGCGAGCAGGCCGGCGCCGAGCGCCAGGCCGCGCCAGACCGCGCGCGGCGTACCGACGAAGACCCAGGCGACGATCAAGCCGTAGAGCACCGTGCTGCCCATCACGTGGCCGCTCGGAAAGCTGTAGCTCGACAGGGTCAGCAGCGGATCTTCGAACACCGGCCGGGCGCGGTGGAAGGCGAGCTTCATGGCGACGTTGAGGGCCAGCCCTCCGGCCATGCAGACCGCCAGCGTCGTCAGCCGCCGCCATTGCCGGGCGCGCCAGAACCAGAGGCCGGCGGCGGCCGCGTAGCCCGAGACGGCGACGGTCGAATGGAGATTGCTGACGGTGAACATCCAGCGGGTGAGGGCCGGATTCGCGTGCGCGTGCAGCCACTGCGCCAGGGCGGCGTCGAAGAGGGTGATCCGGTCGCCGGTGACGACGTCCTCGGCGATCGCGCCGAACAGCCAGGCCGCCGCCACCATCAGCAGCCCGCCGAACACCAGGCGAAGGCCGAGCCGGGCGGGGGGTGGGATCGGCGCTGTCATGGCCGCGCCCGGCAAGGCCCGTTCCCGGTCGTCAGTAGGTGGCCCGGCCGCCCGAGAGATCGAACACCGATCCGGTGGTGAAGGAGCACTCCTCGGAGGCCAGCCAGGCGACCATCGCGGCCGCCTCGCCGACCTCGAGAAAGCGGCCCATCGGTATCTTCGACAGCATGAAGTCGATGTGCTGCTGCGTCATGCTCGCGAACATCGCCGTCTTGGCGGCCGCCGGCGAGACCGCGTTGACCAGCACGCCCTTGCCCGCGAGCTCCTTGCCGAGCGACTTGGTGAGGGCGATCAGGCCGGCCTTCGAGGCGCTGTAGTGCGAGGCGTTCGGGTTGCCTTCCTTGCCCGCCACCGAGGCCATGTTGACGATCCGGCCGTAGCCCCGGGCGAGCATCTTGGGCACCACCGCGCGCACCACCAGGTAAGGCGCGATCAGGTTGACCTCGATCACCCGGCGCCAGACCTCGGGCGCGAGCTCCCACGTGGTGCCGTTGCCGCCGGTGATGCCGGCGTTGTTGACCAGGATGTCGATTTTCTTGTGCGACTGGACGACGCTCTCGGTCGCCGCCAGCACGTCGGTCTCGCTGGTCAGCTCGACGACATGGGTGGCGATCCGGCTGCGGCTGCCGAGCGCACCCTTCGCTTCCTCGAGCCTTTGCGAATCCGAGTCCCAGAGCACGACCGATGCGCCGGAGGCGAGCATGCGCTCGGCGATGGCGTAGCCGATGCCCTGCGCGCCGCCGGTGACGATGGCGACGCGGCCTTCGAGATCGATCTTGTTCATGACATTCCCTTCAGGGCGGCGGCGCCGTCCGGCGACTCGCGACAGTCGGCGATGTACTGGCGGACGATGCTGGCGAAGTCCGGGTCGGGGCGCAAACCGAGCCGGGCCGCCCGCTCGGCGCTGCAGCCGCGCGACCAGTTGCTGACGATCGAGGCAACTGTCTCGTCGCGCACGAAGTGCACCCGCTCGCGCACCGCCTTGCCGGCCACCGCCTCGAGCGCGTCGAGCATCCCGCCGACGGTGGTGTTGACGGCCGGCAGATTGAGCGCGAGCCGCCCGCCGAGCTGCTCGAGGCTCGCCTCGTACACCGCGATCAGGCCCTCGACCGTCCGCGCTACCGAGGTGAGCGGATGCGAGACCTCGGCCGACACCGGGCAGATCGCCTCCTCGCCGGCGAGCGGCTCGCGGATGATCCCGGAGAAGAACGAGGAGGCAGCGCCGTTCGGCCGGCCCGGTCGCACCGTCACCGTCATCAGGCGCGCCGAGCGGCCGTCGATGAAGCCCTTGCGGGAGTAGTCGGCGATCAGGTGCTCGCAGATCAGCTTGTGGGTGCCGTAGGAGGTCTTCGGCGCAGGCAGGGTGTCGTCGCCGACTCGATCGGGCAGCGGCTTCGACGGGTCGGGCCCGAACACCGCGACCGAGCTCGAGAAGACCAGCTTCGCCGGGGCGTCGCCACGCCCGGTCGCGGCGCGCAGGGCGTCGAGCAGGGCGCGGGTGGTGTCGAGGTTGGAGCGCAGGCCCAGGTCGAAGTCGGCCTCGCATTCGCCGCTGACCGCCGAGGCGAGGTGGAAGACGCCGTCGAAGCCTTCCTTGCCGAGCGCCTCGCATTGCCCGGCCAGGGCGCCGACACGTGTCTGCACGCGCCGGTCGGCGAGCAGCTCGGGGCGCGGCGCGGCTTGGTCGGCCAGCACCAGCCGTTCGATGGTGCGCCCGCCGAGCTGGCCGCGCGCGAGCAGGGCGCGCGCCAGGCGCGAGCCGACGAAGCCGGCGCCGCCGGTGATCAGGATGTTCATCGCTTGGTCGTCCTGGGCTGGGGGGTGAGGGGGGCGGCAGTGCGCAGGCGCCGGTCGCCGCCGCGCATGTGCTGGATGGCGCGCCGGCGCGCCAGCGCGGCGTCGCCGGCGTCGATGGCATCGACGATCGCCCGGTGCTCGATGCGCACCGCCTCGACGAAATCGGCGCGCCTGGCGTCGTTGCGGCGGGTGACGCGCATCGCTTCCTTGGTGTACTGCTCGAGAAACTCGAGCAGCTGGCCGAAATGCGGATTGCCGGCGGCGTGCGCCAGCAGGCGATGGAAGGCGAGGTCTTCCTCGACGCCGTCGCGCCGCTCCGCCGCGCTCTTGTCGATCGCGCGCAGGGCGCGGCGCAAGGCCGCCACCTGCAGGCGGGTCGCCCGCTGCGCCGCCAGCGCCGCGGTCTCGGCCTCGAGGGCGCGGCGCACCTCGCGGACGCGCATCACGTCCTCGATCGAGCCGATCAGGCTCAGGTCGAGGGTGAGCGACTCGCCCGGCGGGGCAGCGGTGACGAACACGCCCGAGCCCTGGCGCGAGCGCACCAGGCCGCGCGACTTGAGCTGGTGGACCGCCTCGCGCACGACCGTGCGCGAGACGCCGTGCGCGTCGGCGAGGCGCTGCTCGGTGGGCAGGCGATCGCCCGGGCGCAGGCGCCCGGCGTCGATCTCGTCGCCGAGTCGGGCGGCGAGGCGGTCGGAGAGCCGCTCGGCGACGAGCGGTGGAACGGCGGCCGCGAGGGCCGCGCTGGCGCGGGTCAGCATGGTGGTCGGGTCATCATACGAATCGGCCCCTGCGCCGATCTACCGGTTTGCCCTCATGGCGCCGGCCGCGGCCGGTGCAGATACTTCGCGCAGCCCGGGCGGCAACGCCTTTTCACGAGCGCTCGATGGCCAGCGTCACGATCCAGTCGGTCAAGAAGAATTTCGGCGACACCGCCGTCCTGCACGGTGTCGACATCGACATCGCCGACGGCTCGTTCACGGTCCTGGTCGGCCCGTCGGGCTGCGGCAAGTCGACGCTGCTGCGCATGATTGCCGGCCTCGAGGAGATTTCCTCGGGCGAGATCCGGATCGGCACAAAGCGCGTCAACGACGTCCCGCCGAAAGAGCGCGACATCGCGATGGTGTTCCAGAACTACGCGCTTTACCCGCACATGACGGTGCGCCAGAACCTGGCCTTCTCGCTGATGCTCGCGAAGAAGGACAAGGCGACCATCGACGCCAAGGTCGGCCGCGCCGCCGAGATCCTGGCGCTCTCGGCGCTGATGGACCGCTACCCGCGCCAGCTTTCGGGCGGGCAGCGCCAGCGGGTCGCGATGGGCCGGGCGATCGTCCGCGATCCGCAGGTGTTCCTGTTCGACGAGCCGCTCTCCAACCTCGACGCCAAGCTGCGCGTGGCGATGCGCGGCGAGATCAAGGAGCTGCACCAGCGGCTGAAGACGACCTCGGTCTACGTCACCCACGACCAGATCGAGGCGATGACCATGGGCGACCGGATCGTCGTCATGAAAGACGGCCGGATCGAGCAGATCGGCTCGCCGCTCGAGCTCTACGACCACCCGGCGAACGTGTTCGTCGCCGGCTTCATCGGTTCGCCGGCGATGAATTTCCTGCCCGCCACCTTGCGCCGCAGCGGCGCCGCGGCCCAGCTCGAGCTCGCCGACGGCACGCGCCTCGAGGCGCCGCACCGGGCCGGGGGCGTCGACGGGCAGAGCGTCGTCCTCGGCACCCGGCCGGAGCATCTGCAACTCGCCGCGAGTGGCGGCATTCCTTCGCGCGTGGTCGTGCTCGAGCCGACCGGCGCCGACACCCTGGTGGCGTGCCGCCATGGCACGACCGAGGTCGCCGCGGTGTTCCGCGAGCGCCACGAGTTCGCGCCCGGCAGCACCATCCACCTGGTGCCCGATCCGCAGCGTGCGCACCTGTTCGACGCCGGCAGCGGCGACCGGCTCGCCGCCTGACATCGTTCCCTTCCCAGAAGACCCACCGCATGGAGACATCACGATGAACGACAAGACCTTCAATCGCCGCCGCTTCCTCGAAAGCTCGGCCGGCGTCGCCACGGTCGCGACGCTCGGCACCGGAGGCGCCCTGTTCTCGCCCCAGGCCTTCGGCCAGGCGACGATGACCTTCAAGCCGGAGAAGGGCGCCAAGCTGCGCGTCCTGCGCTGGAGCCGCTTCGTCCAGGGCGACATCGACGCCTACATGGTCAACGTCAAGAAGTTCATCGACAAGACCGGCATCGAGGTCCGCGTCGACAACGAAGGCTGGGAGGACGTCCGCCCCAAGGCCGCGGTCGCGGCCAATACCGGCGCCGGCCCGGATATCATCCTGTCGACCAACGACGACGCAAACCTCTATCCGGACAAGCTGCTCGACGTCACCGATCTGGCCGAGTACCTCGGCAAGAAGTACGGCGGCTGGTATCCGGCCGGCCAGGCCTTCC
>JBDTUG010000088.1:0-11837 GCA_040007855.1 Caldimonas sp. | reverse complement strand
TGCCGACCGCGAGCACCATCGCGAACATCGTCAGCACGTTGATCGAGTAGCCGAAGGCGTACATCGTGCCGAACGCGCCGAACAGCGCGACCGGGACGACGATGGTCGGGATCAGCGTGTAGCGCAGGTTCTGCAGGAACAGGTACATCACCAGGAAGACCAGGATCACCGCCTCGATCAGGGTCTCGACCACCCGGCCGATCGAGATCTTGACGAAGCGCGAGCTGTCGTACGGGATGTCGTACTTCACGCCCTGCGGAAAGTAGGTCGCGAGCTCGTTCATCCGGGTGCGGATCCGCTCGGCGGTGGCCAGGGCGTTGCCGGTCGTCGAGAGCTGGACGCCGATCCCGGTCGAGGGCTTGCCGTTGAGGCGGGCCGAGGTGCCGTAGTTCTGGCCGCCGAGCTCGATCCGGGCGACGTCGCGCAGCTTGACGGCCGAGCCGTCGGTGTTGGCGCGCAACACGACCTGGCCGAACTGCTCGACCGTCGTCAGCTGGCCGGCGACGACGACGGTGGCGCTGATCGGCGTGCCGGCGACGATCGGCAGGTCGCCGATCGTTCCCGACGAGACCTGCGCGTTCTGCGCCCGGATCGCCGCCACGACGTCGCTGGTCGAGAGGTTGTAGCCGACCAGCTTGGCCGGGTCGATCCAGATCCGCATCGAGCGCTCGGTGCCGAACAGCTGCGCCTGGCCGACGCCGGGAATCCGCTGGATCTCGGGCAGCACGGTGCGCGACGCGTAGTCGCCGAGGGCGATCGGGTCGAACGCCGGGTTGTCGGAAGACAGGATCGTGAACAGCAGGAAGTTGGAGCGCGCCTTGTCGACGCGCACGCCCTGCTGGATCACCGCCGCCGGCAGGCGCGGCGCGGCGCGCGACAGGCGGTTCTGCACGTCGACCTGGGCCAGATCGGGGCTGGTGCCGGTCTCGAAGGTCATGTTGATCGAGCCGACCCCGTTCGACTGGCTCACCGACTCGAAATAGATCAGGCCGGGCGAGCCGTTCATCTCCTGCTCGATGACGCTGATCACGCTGTCCTCGAGCGTCTGCGCCGAGGCACCGGGATAGACCGCGGTGAGGACGATCGAGGGCGGCGCGACGGTCGGGTACTGGGCGATCGGCAGCTGCTTGATCGCGACCCCGCCCATCACGAGGATGAAGAGCGCGATCACCCACGCGAAGATCGGCCGGTCGATGAAGAACTGGGCCATGGTGCCCTCAGCGCGACGCGGCCGATGCGGCAGCCGGCGCGCGTGACGCGGCCGCGCCGGGAGCGCCCGGCGCGCCGC
This sequence comes from Caldimonas sp., assembly GCA_040007855.1. Classification (GTDB taxonomy): domain Bacteria; phylum Pseudomonadota; class Gammaproteobacteria; order Burkholderiales; family Burkholderiaceae_C; genus Schlegelella_A. Next base: position 10,549 of record JBDTUG010000088.1, on the reverse strand, counting down.
CACCCGAAGCCGCCGGCTGCCACGGCACGGCCTTGACCGGCGCCGTGCCGCGCAACTTCTGGAAGCCGTCGACCATGACCAGCTCGCCGGTCTTGAGGCCGTCGAGGATGACCCAGTCGCCGCCCTGCGCCGAGCCGACCTTGACCGGCCGCGGCGCGACCGTGCCGTCGGCGCCCACGACCATCACCGAGTCGCCGTTCGTGCCGCGCTGCACCGCCTGCTGCGGCACGACGATGCCGCTCGGCGTCTCGGCCTGCTCGAGGCGGACGCGCACGTACATGCCCGGCAGGAGGATGCCGCGCGGGTTGGGCACCTCGGCGCGCAGCGTGATCTGCCCCGACGTCGGATCGACGCTGAGGTCGGAAAAGAGCAGCTTGCCTTCCTGCGGATAGACGCTGCCGTCCTCGAGGACGATCTTCACGCCCGCGGCATCGCCGCCACCGCCGGTGCGGCGGAACTTGCCGCTCTCGACGGCGCGCCGCAAGGCCAGCATATCGGTCGTCGACTGCGTGAAGTTCACGTACATCGGATTGATCTGCTGGATCACTGCGAGCTGAGTCGCCTCGCCCTGGCCGACGAGCGCGCCTTCGGTGACGAGGGCGCGGCCGATCCGGCCCGAGATCGGCGCCGTCACCGATGCGTAGCCGAGGTTGATCTGGCCGCTCTGCACGTTGGCGCGGGCGGCCGCGACGTCGGCCTCCGCGGTCTTCTGCGCCGCGACCGCGTTGACGTAGTCCTGCTTGCTGATCGCGTTGGCCTCGAGCAGCGGCTTGTAGCGCTCGGCCTGCGCCGTCGCCTGCGTGACGTTGGCCTGGGCGCGCGCCAGCGACGCCTGCGCGCTCGCCACCGTCGCCTGGTAGGCCGCCGAATCGATCTGGAACAGCGGCTGGCCGGCCTTGACGTCGCTGCCTTCGCTGAACAGGCGCTTGAGGACGATGCCGGCGACCCGGGCCCGCACCTGGGCGATCCGCGACGCCTCGAGCCGTCCCGGCAGCTCGGAAACCAGGCCGACCGGACGCGGCGCGACCGTGACGACGCCGACCTCGGCCGGCGGCGGGGCGCCGCCTCCCGGCGCCTTGCCGGGATCGGCCTTCTGGCCGCACGCCGCGAGCAGGGCGGCCAGCACGACGACCAGCGCCGACGCCGCTGCCAAGGGGGGCCGGGCGCGAAGGACCGCGGCCCGCGCCAGTCCGGGCTCGCTCATCTCAGCGCACCGGGGCGTAGTCGACCGGCACCCAGGCATAGCCCCGGCCGTCGGCGCGCAGATGGCCTATGCCGGGGAACGGCAGGTGGGCGGCAGCGACGAGGTAGCCGCCCCGGGCCGCGTCGGCGTAGGCCTTCTTGCGCTGCCCCGCGGCGGCCAGCGAGTCGACGTCGAAGGCGATCGTCACCGCGGGCTTCGGAAACTGGACCGCCGCCACGTGCATCAGGTCGCCCCAGAGGACGAGCTTCTGTCCCTTCGACTCGATCGCGTAGACGCTGTGCCCGGGCGTGTGGCCGGGCGTGGCGAGGGCGCGGATGCCGGGGAAAAGCTCGCCCGAGCCGTCGAACGGCTTGAAGCGGCCGGCGCTCTGGTACGGCCCCACCGACGCGACCGCGCCGCGGAAGAAGTCCTTCATCGCCTCGGGCGCCTTCTCGAGCTGGGCAGGGTCGAGCCAGAACGCGGCGTCGCGCCTGTCGGCGTGCACCGTGGCGTTCGGGAAGGCGGGCTTGCCGTCGGCCATCAGCCCGCCGACGTGGTCGGCGTGCATGTGTGTGATCAGCACCGCGTCGACCTGCTCGGGCCGGTAGCCTGCCGCGCCCAGGCTGGCGAGCAGGTTGCCGAGCGTCGGCCCGAACAGCTTGGCCGCACCGGTGTCCACCAGGATGAGCTTGTCGCCGGTGTTGATCAGGTAGGCGTTCACCGAGGTCGGCACCGCGGCGCCCTGGAACGAGCGCTTGAGCAGGCTCGCCACCTCGGCCGGGGTGGTGCGGGTAAGAAGCTCGCCCGGCTTCAGGTCGACCGTGCCATCGCTGAGCGCCGTGATCTCGAAGTCGCCGAGCATCATCCGGTAGAAGCCGGGTGCCTGGGTCTTGACCTGGGGCGCCGCCGCCTGGGCTGCAGCGGCGAACAAAAACGCGCCGGTGAATGCGGCTACGAGGCTGCGTATCGTGAGCGTCATGGGGGCCTTGCCAACGCGAAAGCTGCCGAGAATAGCCGAGCCCCGACTTCCGTGTGGCCGGCCGCGCCGGGGCGACGCCGACTCTCCATGAACACCCCCACTCCCTCGCGCGCATCGCTGCGCGTCGCCGTCACCGGCGGCACCTCCGGGCTGGGCCTGGCCCTGGTCGCGACGCGGCGCTCGAGGCCTGCGCCTACCGGCCCCACGAGTTCGGCGACTCGGTGCTGATCGAGCGCGTCGCGCCGGGCCGGCGGGCCGCTCAGGCGCGCTCGAACTTGAAGACGGCGACGCTGGCGAGCAGGTTCGGCCAGATCCGCACCGCCTTGCCGGCCTGAATGCCGAACGCGTCGAGGATCGCCAGCCCGTCCTTGTTCGCCAGCACCGCGAAATCGGCATACGTGCCGACGCGGATGTTCGGCGTGTCGTACCACTGGTAGGGCAGCACGCGCGTCACCGGCATGCGACCGGCGGCGACGTGCAGCCGGTTCGGCCAATGCGCGAAGTTGGGGAAGCTGACGATGCCGACCCGGCCCACCCGTGCCGTCTCGCGCAGCATCCGCTCTGTGTTCTTCAGGTGCTGCAGGGTGTCGAGCTGGAGCACGACGTCGAAACTCTGGTCCTCGAACAACGAGAGGCCCTCTTCCAGGTTGAGCTGGATCACGTTGACGCCGCGCCGGTGACAGGCCAGCACGTCGGCGTCGGCGATCTCGATGCCGTAGCCGCTGCAGCCGCGCTCGCGCTGCAGCAGCGCGAGCAGCTCGCCGTTGCCACAGCCGAGGTCGAGCACCCGCGATCCCTCCGGCACCAGCCCGGCGATCAGCTCGATGTCCTTGCGGTCGCTCATCCTGGAGCCCCCGCGCTTGCGGCGTCGCCGCTGCGCTGCCCCCCGAGGGGGCGCGGCCGGGCTTGGGGCGGCCCGGCGCCCGGCCGGCCGTCCTCGGCGGCCAGGCGATCGAAACATGCGCGAAGCACGCCGTGGTAGCGGGGGTCGTCGAGCAGGAACGCGTCGTGGCCATGCGGTGCTGCAATCTCGGCGTAGCTGACGTCGAGCCGGTTGTCGACCAGCGCCTTGACGATCTCTCGCGAGCGCGCCGGCGCGAACCGCCAGTCGGTGGTGAAGCTGACCAGCTGGAAGCGGCAGCGCGCCGGGGCGAAGGTCGCGGTCAGGTCGTCGCCGTGCGCCCGCGCCGGGTCGAAGTAGTCGAGCGCGCGGGTGATCAGCAGGTAGGTGTTGGCGTCGAAGTACTCGCTGAACTTGTCGCCCTGGTGGCGCAGGTAGGCCTCGATCTGGAACTCGATCTCCTGCGTCGAGTAGCCGAACGCGGCCTTCTGCAGGTCGCGCCCGAACTTGGCCTCCATCGCGTCGTCGGAAAGGTAGGTGATGTGGCCGATCATCCGCGCCACCCGCAAGCCCCGGCGCGGAATCACGCCGCGCTCGGCGTAGTGGCCGCCGTGGAACTCCGGGTCGGTGACGATCGCCCGGCGCGCCACCTCGTTGAAGGCGATGTTCTGCGCCGACAGGTTGGGCGCGGTGGCGACGGCGATGCATTGGCGAAGCCGCTCCGGATAGCGCAGCGACCAGTCGAGCGCCTGCATGCCGCCGAGGCTGCCGCCGATCACCGCCGCCAGCCGCTCGATGCCGAGCGCGCTCACCAGGCGCGCCTGGGCGTCGACCCAGTCCTCGACCGTCACGACCGGGAAGTCGCTGCCGTAGGCACGGCCGCCGGCGGCCGGATCGGGATTCGGGTCGGTCGGCCCGGTCGAACCGAAGCACGAGCCCGGGTTGTTGACGCCGATCACGAAGAAGCGCTCGGTGTCGAGCGGCTTGCCGGGGCCGATCAGGTTGTCCCACCAGCCTTCGCTCTTGTCCTTGCCGGCATAGGTGCCGGCGACGTGGTGAGAGGCGTTGAGCGCGTGGCAGACCAGCACCGCGTTGCTGCGCGCCGCGTTCAGCGTCCCGTAGGTCTCGTAGGCGAGCGTGTAGTCGCGCAGCACCGCGCCGCTGGCCAGGCCGAGCGGCTCCGGGAAGTGCATCGATTGCGGCTGGACGTCGCCGAGAGAAGGCATGGCGCGAAGGCAAGAAAAAAACCCGGCGCCGCCAAAGCGGGACACCGGGTTTCGGATCCTGTCTTTAGCCGAATTTATAGAGCGCCCGCAAGCCGGAACAAATCAGCGCTTCGCGGGCAAGTATAGCCAGCGCTCGCCTCGGAAGCTGTCAAGCCATCGATCCTGCTCGCAGTGGCGCAGGGCGCCGCGCCCTCGGCGCAGCCGCCGCGACCGGCGCCCGCCCGGATCGCCGAACGGGCCTGCTGAACCCGCCCGCTGACCATCGCCCCGCGGTGTCGGGCGACGACCGTTAAGCTGCCGCGCACTCCGGCCCCGCGCCACGCGCAGCTCATGGCGGCTTCGACGAACGACTTCCGCCGCGTCCTGGCGGGCGAAGGTATCTCCAACTTCGGCTCGATGCTGAGCCGGCTGGCTCTGCCCTGGCTGGCGACCCTCGCGCTCGCCGCCACGCCCCTGCAGATGGCGCTTCTGCTGGTCGCCGACGTCGCCGCCGGCGCGGTCGGCGCGCTGCTCCTCGGCACCCTGGTCGACCGCGTCTCGAAGCGCAGCGTGATGATCGGCGCCGACCTGGCGCGGGCCGGCGTGCTCGCGGTCACCGCCGCGCTGGCCGGCGCCGGCCTGCTGTCGATGGCCGTGCTGGTCGGCGCGGCGGCGCTGACCGGCCTGTGCAGCGTCGCCTTCGAGCTGGCCCGATCGGCCTGGCTGGCGCAGAGCGTCGCGCCGGCCGCGCTGCCGGCGCGCAACGCCCAGCTGTCGGCGGTCGGCAGCGCCTCGGAGACCGCCGCCTTCGCCCTCGGCGGCTGGCTCTACCAGCTGCTCGGCGCGGTGCTGGCGCTCGCGGTCGACGCCGTGAGCTACCTGCTGTCCGCCGCCTGCCTGTGGGGGCTTCGCAAAGGGCCGGATCAGGCTGGGGCGGGCGGCGATCCCACCATTCCGATCGCTCCGGCCACCCCGGCCACTCCGGCCACCCCCGCCACCCCGGCCACCCCGGCCACTTCGGCCATCCCGGACGCGGCCCGCGCCCCGGCCTCGCCCGCATCGCGTCAGCGCCGCTCCTTCGTCGCCGACCTGCGCGACGGGATCGCCGTGATCCGCGTTTCGCCGCGGCTTCGCACGCTGGCCGGGCTCGAGGTGCTGCTCGCGCTCGCCGGCAGCGTCGCCGGGACGAGCTACATGATCTTCGTCGCCCGCGACCTCGGCTTCGGCACCGGCACGCTGGGCATGATCTTCGCGACCGGCGGCCTCGGCGCCCTGGCCGGCGCGGCGCTGGCGCCGCGGCTCGGGCGCCGCCTCGGCAGCGGCCGCACGATGGTCGCCGGCCTGCTGCTGCTGACCCTCGGCGCGCTCTTCATTCCGCTCGCCCCGGGGGCGAGCGTCGTCGGCGCGGCCCTGCTGGTCGCCCACCAATTAGTCGGCGACGCCGGCGCGACGATCTTCCAGGTGCACGACCGGACCTTGCGCCAGACCGCGGTCGACGCCGCGCTGCTGGCGCGCGCCGACGCCGGCCTGCGCAGCCTCGGCCAGCTCGCCACCCTTGCCGGCGCGCTCGGCGGCGGCTGGCTCGCCACCGGGCTGGGCGCGCGCACCGCCCTGGCCGGGGTCGTCGCCGTGCTCGCCGCCGCAGCGCTGCTGGCGCATCATCGGCTGCGCGCGCTGTCCTGAGGGCGCGCCCTCCCCGCACTCCCGCCCGCCATGGACTTCCAAGCCCTTCTCGACGAGATCGACGCCGAGTTGCGCCCGCAGCTCGGCCAGGCGGGCCAGGTGGCCAGCTACATCCCGGCGCTGGCGCGGGTGCCGGCCGGCCAGTTCGGGATCGCCCTGCGCACCTGCGCCGGCGAGGAAGTGGCGGCCGGCGACAGCGACCGGCCGTTCTCGATCCAGAGCGTCTCCAAACTGTTCACCCTGACGCTCGCCATGCGCCTGCTCGGCGATGCCCTGTGGGAGCGCATCCACCGCGAGCCCTCGGGCAATCCCTTCAACTCGCTGCTGCAGCTCGAAAGCGAGCAGGGCGTGCCGCGCAATCCGTTCATCAACGCCGGTGCGATCGCGATTTCGGACCGGCTCGTCAGCCGGCTCGGCACCGGCGCCAAGGACGGGCTGCTCGAAATGCTCGCCAGCCTGTCCGGCGAGCCGATCGGCTTCGACGCCGAGGTCGCCGCCTCGGAAGCGGCGACGGGCTTTCGCAACGTCGCCCTCGCCAACTTCATGAAGAGCTTCGGCAAGATCGACAACGAGGTCGCGGCCGTGCTCGACTTCTATTTCCACCAGTGCGCGGTGCGCATGAGCTGCCGGCAGGTCGCCTGCGCCGCCGGTTACCTGTGCCGCGACGGCGCCCATCCGAAGGGCGGCGCGGCGGTGATCAGCGAACGCCAGGCGCGCCGCCTGAACGCACTGATGCTGACCTGCGGCACCTACGACGCGGCCGGCGAGTTCGCCTACCGGATCGGCCTGCCGTGCAAGAGCGGGGTCGGTGGCGGCATCGTCGCGATCGTCCCCGACACGCTCAGCCTGTGCGTCTGGTCGCCGGCGGTCGACGCGAGCGGCAACTCGGTGCTCGGCACGAAGGCGCTCGAGCTGTTCGCCGGGCGCACCGGCCTGTCGATTTTCTGAGGAGGGCGCCGCCATGGGCTGGTACGACGGGTTCGAGGGCGGCCTGCACGCCGCCGGCGAGGTCGAGCTGTTCGCCCGCACCGGCGGCGATCCGGCCAAGCCGCCGCTGCTGCTCCTGCACGGCTATCCGCAGACGCATGCGATGTGGCACCGGGTGGCGCAACGCCTGGCCGCCGACTTCTCGCTGGTCATCCCCGACCTGCGCGGCTACGGCGACTCGACCAAGCCCGAGCCGGCGGCGACGCCCGAGGCCGACCACGCGCTGCACAGCAAGCGGGCGATGGCGGCCGACCTGGCGGCGCTGATGGGCGGGCTCGGCCACCGCCGCTTCGCGGTCGCCGGCCATGACCGCGGCGGGCGGGTCGCGCACCGGCTCGCCGTCGACCATCCGGATCGCGTCGCGCGGCTGGCGGTCATCGACATCGTACCGACGCTCGACGTCTACGAGCGCACCGACATGCGCCTGGCCCGCCTGTACTACCACTGGTTCTTCCTGATCCAGCCGGCGCCGCTGCCCGAGCGGATGATCGGCGGCGACGCGTCGTACTACCTGCGCTGGACGCTCGGCGGCTGGGGCTCGCAGGGGCTCGGCCACATCGAGCCCGAGGCGCTCGCCGAATACGAGCGCTGCTTTGGCCGTGCCGACGCGATCCACGCCGCCTGCGAGGACTACCGCGCCTCGGCCACGATCGACCTGGAGCACGACCGCGCCTCGCGCGCCGCCGGCGAGAAAGTCGCCTGCGCGCTGCTCGTGCTCTGGGGTGAGCACGGTGTCGTCGGCCGACTCTACGAGCCGGTGGCGCTGTGGCAGGCGCAGTGCGCCGGCGCGGTGCAGGGGGCGCCGATGGCGGCCGGCCACTTCATCCCCGAAGAGCTGCCCGAGGAGACGGCGCGCCGCTTGCGCGACTTCTTCCTCGCCGCCTAGCGACAGCGTTCACGCTTTCCACGAGGCCGGGCCGAAAGGTCGGGTCTACCATCGCGCCACTTTCGCGGCAGGAGCGCCGATGTTCGCCTGGATCAGCCGGCTCGACGACCACTTCCCGATCCGCTATTCGGTCTGGGCCCTGTGCATGCTGGGCCTGCTGGCGAGCGCGTTCGCCTGGGCGCGGATGGGCGTCGACGGCTGGCTGGCACTGATCTTCCTCGCGCTGGTCCTGCTCGGCGTGCGCGACACCACGCAGACCCGGCATGCCATCCTGCGCAACTATCCCGTGATCGGCCACCTGCGCTTCCTGCTGGAGTTCATCCGGCCCGAGATGCGCCAGTACTTCATCGAGAGTGACCACGAAGCGGCGCCGTTCTCGCGCCAGCAGCGATCGCTGGTCTACCAGCGCGCGAAGGGCGAATCCGACAAGCGACCGTTCGGCACCCAGCTCGACGTCGGCGCGGTCGGCTACGAGTGGATCAACCACTCGATGCGACCGAGCGTGCTGAAGAGCCACGACTTCCGCGTCCTGATCGGCGCCGGCCGGGCCCAGCCCTACAGCGCCAGCATCTTCAACATCTCGGCGATGAGCTTCGGCGCGCTCTCGGCGAACGCCATCCTGGCGCTCAACGCCGGCGCCAGGCGGGGCAACTTCGCCCACGACACCGGCGAGGGCTCGATCAGCCGGCATCACCGCGTCCACGGCGGCGACCTGATCTGGGAGATCGGCTCGGGCTACTTCGGCTGCTGCGGCGCCGACGGTTCGTTCAGCGAAGAGCGATTCGCCGCCAACGCGCAGGACCCGCAGGTCAAGATGATCGAGGTCAAGCTCTCGCAGGGTGCCAAGCCCGGCCACGGCGGCGTCCTGCCGGGACCGAAGGTGACGATCGAGATCGCCGAGGCGCGCGGCGTCCAGCCGTGGGTCGACTGCGTCTCGCCGGCGTCGCACGCGGCCTTCAAGACGCCGATCGAGATGATGAAGTTCATCGAGCGGCTGCGCGAGCTCTCGGGCGGCAAGCCGACCGGCTTCAAGCTCTGCATCGGCCACCCGTGGGAATGGTTCAGCATCGCCAAGGCGATGCACGAGACCGGCATCCTGCCCGACTTCATCGTCGTCGACGGCGCCGAAGGCGGCACCGGCGCGGCGCCGCTCGAGTTCTGCGACCACGTCGGCGCGCCGCTCCAGGAAGGCCTGCTGCTGGTCCACAACACGCTGGTCGGGCTCGACCTGCGCAAGCGCATCAAGATCGGCTGCGCCGGCAAGGTGGTGACCGCCTTCGACATCGCGCGCATGCTCGCGCTCGGAGCCGACTGGTGCAACTCGGCGCGCGGCTTCATGTTCGCGCTCGGCTGCATCCAGGCGCAGACCTGCCATACCGGCGCCTGCCCGACCGGCGTGACGACCCAGGATCCGCAGCGCCAGAAGGCCCTCGACGTGCCGACCAAGGCCGACCGGGTCTATCACTTCCACCAGAACACCTTGATGGCGCTGAAGGAGCTGGTGCAGGCGGCCGGCCTCGACGACCCGGCCGGCATCACCGCCGACCACATCGTCCGGCGCAACTCGGAGCACGGCGTCAAGCTGCTCGCCAACCTGCTGCCGTTCGTGCAGACCGGCGAGCTGCTCGACGGCGAATCGAAGCTGCAGGTGTTCCGCACCTACTGGCCGATGGCCAGCGCCGGCAGCTTCAGCGCGACGCCGGCCATGCCCTCCTGAGCGGCGTCGCGCGGCGGGCCGCGGTGCGCGGCGGCGTAAAGGCTCAGGTCGGCGGCGCGGTGTCGATGAAGCTCTGGCGCGCGTTCACCTTGTCGGCGAGCCGGGCCAGGTTCGCCCGTTCGCGCCAGGCGATCTGCGGAAAGCGGAACGCCAGGTAGCCGAGCGCACAGCCGACCGCGATGTCGGCCAGGGTCATGTGGATGCCGCTGCACCAGGGCTTCTCGGCCAGGCCGGTCGACATCGCCTCGAGCGAGGCGTCGATCTTTTTCATCTGCCGCTCGATCCAGGCAGGACTGCGCTGCTCGGCGCTACGGCCGGGCCAGTTGGCCTCGAGCCGGGCCAGGATCGCGGCGTCGATCATCCCGTCGGCGAGCGCCTCCCAGGTGCGGACCTCGGTGCGCTCGCGGTTCGGCTCGGGGATCAGGCGCGCCAGCGGCGAGCGCGCATCGAGGTACTCGACGATCACGCGCGAGTCGAACACCGCCTCGCCGCCTTCCATCACCAGGCAAGGCACCTTGCCGAGCGGATTCGAGGCGAGGATCGCGTCGCTGGCCCAGACGTCCTCGCTCTCGAACCGGTAGTCGAGCTTCTTCTCGGCCATCACGATGCGCACCTTGCGCACGTACGGGCTCGACAGGGAACCGATCAGTTTCATGGGGGAATGCGCCGCTTTCCAGAGTTCGATTTGTGCCGCCTTGCCCGATCGCGCGGTGTCGAATTCATTCTAGGGGCAGCCGATAATGGCCGGCCTCCTCGCCTTCCCCCGCGCCTTTGCCGATGCCCGATTCGCCGCTCCTCGCCTTGTCGCCGCTCGACGGCCGCTATGCCAGCAAGGTCGAGGCGCTCCGGCCGCTGCTCTCCGAATACGGGTTGATCCGGCGCCGCGTCCAGGTCGAGGTCGAGTGGTTCATCGCCCTTTCCGAGGCCGGCTTCGCCGAGCTGAAGCCGTTCGGCCCGGCGTCGCGGGCGTTGCTGGGCGCCATCGTCGCCGACTTCTCGGAGGCCGACGCGGCGGCGATCAAGGCGATCGAGCGCACCACCAACCACGACGTCAAGGCGGTCGAGTAC
>JBDTUG010000087.1:0-11909 GCA_040007855.1 Caldimonas sp. | reverse complement strand
TCCTCGAGTACGACGACGCGCGCTCGGGCGACTTCAGGCCGCTGCGCTTCCTGCCGAAAGGCAAGACCGTCGTGCTCGGCCTGGTGACCACCAAGCTCGGCGAGCTCGAGTCGAAGGACGACCTGAAGCGGCGCATCGACGAGGCGGCGAAGTACGTGCCGCTCGAGCAGCTGTGCCTGTCGCCGCAATGCGGCTTCTCGAGCACGGTGCACGGCAACGCCATCGCCGTCGAGGCGCAGCGGGCCAAGCTGCGCCTCGTGGTGGAGGTGGCCGACGAGGTCTGGGGAAGCGCCGCGCCGGCCTGACGATCAGCGCGGGTCTACTTGACGACCAGCTGATCGTCGACCGACTTCACGCCGCCGGTGCCCTTGGCGAGGCTGACGGCGCGGTCGCGATTGCCCGCCTTGTCGGCGCTGCCCTTGAGCGTGACGACGCCGTCCTTGGTGTCGACGTCGATCATCAGACCTTTGACGTCCGGATCGGCAAGCAATGCCGTTTTCACCTTTGCGGTGATCGCGCCGTCTTCGATCATTTCGCCGGCCTTGGTCATCGCCTGACTGGCACCGGTGGCGACCTCACTGGCCGCCGCGCGCATGCTCTCGGGGACGCTGGCCGGGAGTGCCGGAACCGTGACCGTGGTGGTGGTCGTCTTGGTGCCGTCGGTGTTCTGGGTGGTGCTCTTTTCGCAGCCCGCCAACAGGCCAGCGGCGGCAACGGCTGCAAGCGACCCGGCCAGGATCGATCGCCTCAGGGATGGGGTCATGACTCTCTTCTCCAATGGTTGGACATGTCACGTTTCCCGGCAATCCACGTGCCCAGACGAGGCCGCGGTTCGCCGCGAGGGGTCAGACCTTGTCGAAGATCTTGTCGACCGCCAGGTCCAGGATCACGCCCGAGGTGTTCTGGACCAGGTCTTCCCATCCGGCCACTCCGGCAGCCAGATCGATCACGATCGCCGCCTTGTCGACCAGGGCGAGCGCCGACGGCTTCTTGGCGATCAGCGCCTTGATGATCTTCTCGGAGTTGGCGATGTCGCGCTTGCCCTTCTCGGAGCGGTCGACTTCGCCCTGGATGCCGATGATCATGACCGTGATCGTGTCCGAGACCGCCTCGAGCTTCTTCTTGCTCTTGGGGTCGGCCTTCTTGCCGATCTGGTCGACCTCCTTGAGGGCCTTGTCCAGCTTCTCGGCGATCTTGTCGGCGCCGGCGACCACGCCGCCCAGCTTGCTCTCGGCCCGGCCGAGCAGGTCTTCGCAGATCTTGATGCTGTCCAGCTCGACCGCGATCACCTTCTGCACCAGCATGGCCGCCATCTCCGAGGCGACGACCTTGGCCTTGGAGGCGTCCTGGTAGGTGGCCGACACGTGCGCCAGGCGGCGGTTCAGCTCCTTGATCGTCGTCTCGAGGTTCTGGTAGAGCGCCTTGCAGGTCTGGGCCAGCTGGGCGCTGGTGCGGATCATGCCGAGGATGCCGGGGATCGCGGTCGCGCCGAAGGTGGCCGCGCTGCTCGCCATGATGGTCACCGAGGTGATCAGGCTGGCCACGCCCAGGGTCACCTTGATGCCGGCCTTCCACTTGTACTTGGCGTAGTCCTTCTTCGTCTTCGCCAGCTCGAGCCAGACCGCCTCGGTGCTGCGCTGCGCGGCCTTCTGGGCGAGGTCGACCTGGTCCTCGAACAGCTTCTGGTAGTCCTTGATCGCCGCCTTGCGCCTGGACTCGTCGGTCTTGACCTGCTCGACCTTGGCATCCCAGCCGCGGGTGGCGATCTCCATCTGCCGCTCGATGCTGTCGTACACCTTGCCCGCGGCCTCGGCCATCTTGGCGCGCAGCAGCGGGTCCTTGTCGTAGGCGTCGCGGATGCCCTTCTCGGTCGGCACCGTGATGCGGAACAGCAGACTCGGCACCTTGAGGTGGACCGGCTTGATCTTCGAGGTGATGTTCGCCGCGAGCCGGGTGTGCTCGATGATCACGTCGGCCATGGTGTGGCTGCCCTGCGTCGACACGCTCCCTGCGGCGCGGCCGAAAGCTTAGCAGGGCGATCCGACCCGGCGGCGCCTGACCGCCCCCCCGCCTGTCGCGTTCCCGCCGGTGGCCATGCTCGCCCACTCGTCGCGACGCCGGATCGCCGCGGTCGGCAATCTCAGACCCGCAGCGCCAGCTCCGACATCTCCTCCTCGGACGAGGCAGCTCCCGCCGACAGCAACCCCGCCAGCTCGTCGGCCGGGAATCGGCCGCGAAGACGCGCCATCGCCCGGTCATGGGCGCGCTGCTCGTTCTGCACGCGCCTGCCCTTGCTCAGCCGCGCGTATCCGGCATCGGCAAAGCCGACCATCCTTGCCGCCGCGTCGTCGCGCCCCTGCAGGATCGCCAGCAAGGCGAGGTGGTCGAAGACCCAGTAGCTGAAATCCAGGCCGCGCAGCTCTTCCAGCGCCAGCTGCCAGTCGCTGCGCGCTCGATCGACATCGCCGCAGGCGAATCTTGCCGCCGCCAGGTTGGCGTGGGCGCGGCCGAGATCGACCCGATGCAGCCCGCCGTCGAGCCTGGCGATGCACTCCTCGCCCAGGGCAATCGCCTGCACCGCATCGCCGGCGGCGAGCTGGAGATCGGCCAGATGCAGCAGCGCACGCGTTTCGCCATGCCGGGCGCCGCTGCCGCGATAGGCGATCCTCGACTTCGTGGCCCAGGCAAGAGCGGCGGGAAGATCGCCCGCCAGCTGCGCCGCCCAGGCGTGCGACCCGCAGTACCAGCCATAGGTCTTGCCATGGCGATGCTCGCCCAGCAGCGACTCGATGCGACCGAGGCAAGTCCGGTGAGAAAACGTGTCGCCAAGCTGCGCGAAGGCCGACGCGAGGCAAAGCAGCGAGTCGGCAGCGCCGAGCACGTCCGGCGAGCCTTCGAAGGCGGCGACGGCGCCCGCTGCGGCCGACTCCAATCGCAGCGACTCGCTCGATGTCCAGTGCAGGCTGAAGGCGAGCGCCAGCTCGAGCCGGGCGCGAACGTGTCCCGGCGGCAGGAGGCCCGGCTGGAGCAAGGGATGCTGGAGCAACTGCCGCAGCTCGTGCGCGGCTCCGGTCGAACGCCAGAGCCAGACCGACGATCCCACCAGGCGCGCGGCGAGCTCCCGCTCGGCGATCGCCAGCGCGAACCGGATCGCGGCCCGCAGGTTGTCTCGCTCAGCTGCATGGCGGGCAAGCCATCGGTCGTCGTGCGCATCGTCCCAATCGTCGTGCCCTGCCTCGAAGAACGCAGCGAAGTAGCTCGCATGGGCCGAGGCGTAGATCTCGTGTTCCCCGCTGGCGCGCAGCTCCTTCAGGGCATACAGGCGCTGCGCCTCGAGCATGCGCAGGCGCGGCGACCGGGTCGAGCCTTCGCTCACGATCAGCGATCGTTCGACCAGCTCCGACAGGTCGCCGGCAATGTCGGTGGGATCGCGCGTCGCATCGCCGATCGCCGCGCTCGCCGCCTCCAGCGTCCATCCGCCGGCAAACACCGAGAGGCGCCGGAACAGCGCGGCCTGCTTGCCGTTCAGCAGCGCACAGCTCCAGTCGATCATCGCTTCGAGCGACCGGTGCTTCGGCAGCACGTCGCGCGGCCCGCCCGCCAGCAATCGGAAGTGATCGGCAAGCGCGGCTCGCGTGGCCGCCAGTCCGATGGTGGCCACGTGCACCGCGGCCAGCTCGATCGCCAGCGCATTGCCGTCGAGCTGCCGGCACAGCGCGGCGGCCTCCTCCAGGGCGTCGCTGTCGATGTGCAGCTGCGACGCGCATTCGCCGACACGGGCGAGCAACAACTTCACCGCGGGTGACGCGGCGATCACGCCGCCGTCGCAAGTGCCCTCCGGCGGCACGCCGAGCATGGACACGCGAACCCGGTGCTCGCCCGACATGCCCAAGGGATGCTGGCTGGTGGCCAGCACGTGTAGGCCGGCGTGGGCCTGCATGAGCTGATGCGCAGCCGACGCGCACGCCTCGACGAGGTGCTCGCAGTTGTCCAGCACGATCAGCGCCGGGTGGTGGCGCAAGAGGTGCCGAACCCTCGCGAGCGGCGGCAGGCTCGAAGGCCCGTTCAGCCCGAACGCCGCTGCGATCGCACCATCCACGCCGTCGCCCTCGACGATTCCGGCCAGCCCGACCCAGTGCGCCGGCCCGTTGCCGCGACCCTCCCAGCGTCGCGCGATCTCGATCGCCAGCCGCGTCTTGCCGACGCCGCCCGGACCGAGCAAGGTCACGCAGCGGTGCGCGGCCAGCAAGCGCTCGATGGCCGGCAGCTCGTCTTCGCGGCCGATCAGGGGCGTCAGCGGTGCAGGCATCGATGGCAGCTCGGCGCTGGCATCGGCATCCTGATCGCCGACTTCGATCTCCTCGCCCTGCCCCTCGAACCGGTAGCCTCGGCGAGGCACCGTGACGATCAAAGCCGAGTGGTCGCCGAGCGCGCTGCGCAGTGCGCGCATGTGCTGGTGCAGCGCGTTCTCGACCACCACCAGGCCCGGCCAGGCAGCCTCGAACAACTCGTCCTTGGTGACGAGCTCGCCACGGGCTCGCACCAGCGCGCCGAGCAGGTCGAGCGCGATGCGGCCGACCGGGATCACAGCGCCGTCGCGCAGCAGTTGCCTACCCGGCCGAAGCTCGAAGCCGCCGAAGCGAAACGCCGCCTGCGGCGGCGGCCGCTCGGCCTGGCGCTGAGTTCGCGTCCGATCCATCGGTGAATGCTAGTGGTCTGCGCCACCCATATCTGTACTTTCGCTGCCCGCAGGAACCGAACGAAAGTACAGATGTGGGTGGCGCAGACCACTGGGACCGGGGCGGGCGCGCGGTCGAGCGCAATTTCAGTGTTTCTTCAGAGTTGCATCAGCGGCATTCGCCGCGTGCGCCAGACACTGGCCGCGACGGAAAGAGCCTCGAGTGTCTTCGGAGCGCGCCGCCAGCGGGAGCTGCCATGTCGATGATCAGGGTCACGCGAGACGACAACATCAAGCTGGTGTGCAAGGCCGCCGACAACGCGGTCCACGCCTACCTCAACGGCGACGAGGCCTATGCCAAGCAAGGCGTGGGCGAACGCAACTTCACCGACGAGCGGCGCCTCACCGAGGCGCTTCAGGACGGCTACAACGTGCTCACGGTCCTGGGTGTCAAGTGGCACGAGAACACGCTGTTCGACGTGTCCGTCCAACTGAACGGCAACGTCGTCGCGTCGCACGCCGACTTGCGGCAGCCCGCCGGCTCCCAGCTGCGCGGCATCGCCTGGGACTTTGCCGTCGAGTTCAACATGGTCGCGGCGTAGGCGCGACATGCCGACCCCGTGGGAGTCATCGCCATGACACAGACCTCAATCGATCGCGTCGGGTCGTTCTCGAGGCGCTGGGGCGCCGCCTTCGCCGTCTGCGCCTTGCTTCTGATGGCCGCCTGCGGCGGCGGTGAAGACGCCCGCCAGGTGGCGGCGATCACGGCACCGGCGGCCCGGACCGTCCAGGGACCGGACGGCACTTCGATCGTCCTGCCCGCCGGTGCACTGGGCGATGCGATCACGGTGCGCATCGCCAAGGACTCGACGAACGCGCCGCCGCTGCCGCCGGTCTTCACGGCCGCCGGCGAGGTCTACGACATCACCCCGAACGGTCAGGCGCTGAGGCTCCTGGCAACGGTGAGCATTCCCGTTGATCCCGAAGCCGACGACGCGGTGGTCCTCGCCGAAGCCAATACCGGAGGCATCTGGACGCTTCGCAGCGACGCCATACGCGACGGCGCGAACCTGGTCATCAGCGTGTCGCGTCTCGGCCAGTACCGAGCGGTGCGCTTTGCAAACGACGCGTCCTCGCACGCGGCAAGGTTCCGGGCACTGGCGCAGTCACCGAGATCGCCGGGCCGCATCAGACTCAACGCCGCGGGCTTCACCAGCCAGTCCTGGATCGCGCCCTTTCCCTATGTCCTTCGCAACGGCGCGGCCTTTGCGGCGCCCTCCGTCGTGGAAGTGTTGGCGTTTTCGCGTCTTCCCATCCTTGGCGACAGTGGGCCCGACGTCTGCCCGATCGCGACCTCGATCGAGACCGAGACCTACTACAAGACGACCGCATCCACATACCGACCGTTTGGCGGGCAGACGATCGCGATCGATCCTGCGGGGGGTGGCCCGTGGGCTTTTGACTTGCGGATCTACCGCCCTTACGCGCCCGACGGGCTGCAGGACACGTTCGCGCGCGTGTTCTTCGAATGCATCGTGTCGAATTACTACTACCGGATCGCGGCATCGGAGGACCTGTCCTATCTCGTCCCGAACGCCGATGCTGTCGGCATCCTGGCGCCGGTGGCTGACCGTGCGGCCCCTATCGGCGGCACGGCGGACTTCGATGTGCGGGTCTTCGGAGGCCCTGCCGCACCGACCGACCGCGATGCCTACCAACTGTTCTGGGAGCGGAGCGCGGACGGCACTCAATGGCAGCAGATCGGCACCGCGACGCAACTTGACGCGGTGGCGGTCTCGGAGTCGGACGGCCGATTGCACACGACCCGCCTCGCGAACCTCAGCTCGGCCGACAACGGCGCGCAGATTCGCGCCCGTGCCTGCTACACCCCGCCGGGCGCAGTCGAGCAATGCGCTACCAGCGGCACCGGTCGGCTGACGGAGGGACAGGCCACCGTGGCGTCGTCGATCACCCGCCAGCCGCAGAGCATGTCGACGCTGCAGGGCGAGACCGCCAACTTCGTGATTGCAGCGTCGGGCACGCCGCCGCCGTCGATCCAGTGGCAGCTGCTGGCGGCCGATGGCGCTACCTGGCTCGACATCGGCGGCGCAGCGGCCTGGCCAGGGACGCCAGGCGGCGGCGCCACCCTCGTGACGCCGCCCGGGGGCGCAGCGGACAACGGCACGCTGCTTCGCGCCGTCGTGACCAACGCCGGCGGGAGCGCGACCAGCGACACCGTCTTTTGGCGCGTCAGCCAAGCACCGGTCGCACCCACCTTCACGGTGCAGCCCGCGGCGGCAAGCGTCCCGCTCGGCACGAACACGCTGCTCGCCGCCGCCGCCGACGGCACCGCGCCCTTGTCGTATCAATGGACAAGGAACGACGTGCCGATCGCGGGCGCGACCAGCCCGATCCTTCGCCTGACGAACGTCCAGGCAGCCGACTTCGCGGCCTATCGCCTGAGCGTCAGCGGCCCCGGAGGCAGCGTGACCAGCATCGCCGCCACGCTCAGCGAATCCGCGGGGCCCGGACCGGCGCTCGCGCCGCTCATCACGACGCAACCGGCGCCGGTGACCGTCGCCGCCGGCGCGGGCGCGACCTTCCGCGTCGCCGTGTCGGGCTCCCCCGCACCCGCCTGCCAGTGGACGCGCAACGGCATCGCCATCGTCGGCGCGGCGAGCTGCGTCTCCTACACCACGCAGCCGGCCACGGCCGGCGACAACGGCGCGGTGTTCAACGTCGTCGTCTCCACCGCCGGAGGCACGGCCATCGGCGGCGGCGCGGTTCTCACGGTCCAGGGCATTGCACCCGCGACGGCGTGGACCTTCCTGCCCACCGGCTCGGGCACGACCCTCTCCGACATCACCCTGGTCGCCGGCGACCCGAACCGCGTCGTCGCGATCGGCTACGACGGCGCGATCATTCGCTCGACCGACGGCGGCACGACATGGAGCCGGGTCTACGGCACGACCGCGTCTCAGCGCTACCTGTTGCAAGTGCGCTTCGCCGACGCCCAGGTCGGCCTGGCGGTCGGCGGGCGCGACATCCTGCGCAGCAGCGATGGCGGCGCGACCTGGTCCCCGGTCTGGCGCGCCGAGGACTACGCGGCCGACTATCCGCAACAGCAGTTGGCGGCGGTCGAGTGGATCGATGCGAACACCGCCATCGCCATCGGCGTCAGCCGCGTCTGGCGCTCGACCGATCGCGGCCTGACCTGGAGCGTGTACGGCAGCTACGACTTCTCACCGGCGGGAGTCATCCACAGCGTGCGCTTCGGCAACGCGCAGCTCGGCCTGGCCGCCTCGAACTACCGCCTGTTCCGCACCACCGACGGCGGGCTCACCTGGGACGAGCTTCCCGGCGCGTTCAGCACCTTCACCGATCCGCTGTACGGCCTCGGGCATGGCACTACCGACCAGGAGTGGGTGGCGGTGGGAGGCTCCGGCATCTACCGCAGTACCGACGGCGGCGTGACCTGGAGCCGCAACGCGATCGCTGGCTACCTGCTCGGCCTGGCGGCGCACGGCAACGACATGACCGCGGTCGGCGAGAACGGTCTGGTCCTGCGCTCCAGCGACGGCGGGGCGACGTGGAACCCGGGGCCGAGCGTCGGCTTCGGCCAGCTCTGGTCGGTGGACTTCGCCTCCGGGCACACCTTTGTGTCGGGCAGCGGCGGGCTCGTCGCTCGGCACGACTGACAACCACACGGGGAACGATATGACGAATCGGACAATGACACGGCGCACAGGGCCGCGCTGGCCGGCGGTGTTCGCCACCGCTGTCTGGTTGCTCTCGTCATGCGGCGGCGGCTCGGACGTCGGCGAAGCTGGCGGAGCTGCCCCGCCGCAGGCGCCGACCGCCGGCTTCGAGCTTCGGCTCGCGACCACGAGCGTTCCGCTGATGCAAGGCGCCAATGGCCTGCTGCGCATCGGCATCGAGCGCCGAGGGGGCTTCAACGGAGCGATCGAGCTGAAGCTCGCAAACCCGCCGGCTGGCGTCAGCGGCGGCACGGTGATCGCCGAAGACGGCGAGGTCGAGGTGCGTCTGCCACTGCGCTTCGGCAGCGACGTGCCGCCAGGCACGCTGAGCATCGATGTGAACGCCACCTCGGGCGCGATTGCCGCGAGGGGCAAAGTGCAGCTCGACGTGCAAGCGGCGCTGCCCGGATCGCAGCAATTGATCGGGGCCGCTCGCGACGCTGGGCAGATCGACCTCGGCACGTCGCTGCTGTTCCGCGCCTACGCCGTGTTCGGCTCGTCGAAGCTGCCACGCGAGTTTGTCGGATCAGGCCCCGACGAAGAGGACCTTGCGCTGTTCGCCGACATCGAGGGCGAGCGACCGAACCTCCCGCAGTCGATCCTCGACCAGCTGCAGCCGTTCCTGCTGCGCCCCACCGATCCGTCGAGCGTGTTCAACGCCGGTCAGCCGACATCGCGCAAGCAGATACTGCGCGATCATCCAATGGCGGTGGAGCCATTCGCCGACCGCTGCCCGGGGGGTGCGCGCGAATGGATCTCCCAGCGCAGCACGCAGCATCCGGTGCGCGCGTTCGCACTGTGCCTCGGCACGCCGGTCGACGACCTCCGGGCGCGCAACGAACTGCTGAAGGTCATCGCCGCGGTCGACAAGGCGTACGGCCTGATGGTCGCCAACATGGGGCCGGCGAAGCCCGACCTGTGGGGCGACGACGCGATCGACGTCTACGTCGTGCCCGAGAGCGCCGACGCACCGCGCGAGCTCGGCGACTACGTGGTCGAACGTGTGCGTGGCGTCGCGGTGCAGCAGCCTCCGTTCGTGGGCCCCACCTCGAGCGGCTACGTGATGCTGCCGCGCTCGCGGCTGGCGCAGCCCGACTACTTCTTCACCGTCATTCACGAGTTGTTCCATGTGCTGCAGTTCGCGCACAACTACCGAATCGGCAGGCACTGGTTCACCGAAGCGTCGGCGAGTTGGGCATCGATCCACTTCAACCGCACGGCGAACATCGATCCGCCCGCAAACCGCGACCTGCACGACGAGCGTTTCGGCAGCTTCCAGGCCTCGCCGATGGGCCTGCTGAGCGTTGAGGGCGACAACGAGTACTTCTCGTACGCATGGCCACTGTTCATGGAGCAGGAGGGTGGCGCTGCCAGAATTGGTGGCGCCTGGCTCGCGCTGGGCAGCGCGACGAACGACGATGAGGCGACCGACATGGTCGATGGCATGCTGCCGTTCGAGGCCAACTTCCGCAAGTTCGCCCTGCGCAACCTGAACGAGCCGTTCGGGCCGCGCGATCCGCTGCCCAGGGCGAAGCGCTACGTCAGCCTCGATCCGCCGTTCTTCCCCGACGGCCTGCTGCTGCCAAAGGATGGCGTCAAGAGCAAGAGCCACGACGTTGCACCCGGCGCAGGGCAGCGGCTGAACTTCGGCCGCGCTATCGAGCCGCTGTCGGCGGTCTATTTCAAGCTCAGCGTCACCGACGCGACGCTGAAGAAGGTCGTGCTCGACCTGAGCGGCCTGCAGGGCGGCGGCCTCGATGTCGACGCGCTCGTGCTGATCGACGGCGAATGGGAGGCGGAGCCACGCAACCTGAATGGCAAGAGCGAGCTGACGTTTTGCCTCGACGATCCGAAAGAGGCGCTCGGGCAGATGGTGCTGGTCGTCAGCAACCACCAGAAGCGCGCCGGCTCGCGGGCCTCGGCCGAAATCGGCGTGACGGGCGAAACGACACCGTGCGACACGGTGTGGGAAGGGAGCACGAGCTTCGAGGTCCGCGACGCTGGCTTCGAGTCGACCGTTACCGCCAGCGTCGTATTCGAGTACGACGACAGCGTGCCGACCCCCCATCAGCCATTTCGGCTGCGCAGCGGCAACTGGACCTACAACGTGAAGTCGCAGGTGCCTCCATCGTGCCAGATCACATTCAAAGGGATCGGGACCATGGGCAGGCCGCCGCTCGATCCACGGGTTCCGGGCTCGACGCATGCCTATCTCGACCTGTTCCCCAGCCCTTCGCCCGGGAGCTACCGTGCCTCGGGCAGCACGGCGATCGAGTACACCGAGACCGACTGCCGCGGCAACGAGACAACCGGCCAGACGGTGATCGGGTGGCTGAACGTCGACGGGCCCGGCGAGTTCTTCATCTCCGACGACGGCAGCACGCTCGAGGGAGCGCAAGACGCGAGCATCGGAACATCCAGCGTTCGGCATCGCTGGAAGCTCGTGCGGGCACGCAGGTGAGCGGATGGCGTGGACCGGATCTTGTCGCGCGCGCGCTGCATGACGCCACTTCGTCACGACGATTGGCCGCCCCGCCAAAGGAGGACGACATGACAATTCGAAACGCCGATCGCTCGCCGAATGTCGATTCGCTGGCGCGGGCCGCGGCGCTCGTTCCATCACTGGCGGTAGCGCTGGCGCTGGCGGCCTGCGCCAACGCGCCGCCGCCGCTGCCTGCGGCCCAGGTCGCAACTCCCGCCCCTTCGCCGCTGACGGCCGGCGCGCCGCAAATCGCGAGTCCGCTGTCGTACGGCAGCGTCACCTCGCAGGTGGAGAAAGGCAAGACCACCCAGCTCGAGCTCTTGCAGGCCTTCGGCGGTCCGAACATCTCGACGCTCGACCGCGATGGCGTCGAGACCTGGGTCTACGAACGCACGGCGACGCAGTCCGACGTCCGGAGCAGCGCCCAGGTGGCGCAGGGCGCGGCGAGCCTGGGCGCGTTCTTCAAGTACATCGACGTCAACATCGGCGGATCGATCGGGCGGAGCGCCTCCAGCTCGAGCGTCTCGACCTCGATCCGCTCGCTCACCGTGATCGTGAAGTTCGCGCCGAACAAGACGGTGTCGGACTACTCGGTCCGGGCGAGCACGTTCTGAGGGGCCGCCATGCAAAGACGTCTCCTCCTCGCGGCGACATGCGGCCTGGCGATACCGGGCGCGGCAACGCTGCCCGGCTGCGCCTCCCGGCCGGCGGGCTGGGAGGCGCCGCAAATGGCCGAACTCCTCGCCGCGACGCAACGCAAGCGGGGCGCGGCCGACGGCGGCATCGACGCCCAGATGGCCAGGCAGAAGCTCCTGATGGCGCTCGTGAACGAGCCCGACCTGGCGGAGTGGCACGCGCAGCGCGAGAACATGGCCCTTGCCATCGGCGACCGCAGCTTCGACAAGCCCTTCGATCGCGTCTTCGACTCGATGACGGTTGCCTTGTCGACGCTCGGCAGCCGGGTCAACAACATGGAGCGCAGCTCGGGCTA
>JBDTUG010000086.1:0-11913 GCA_040007855.1 Caldimonas sp. | reverse complement strand
GCTACCCGATCTCGCGCAGCGGCGTCGTCCTCACGATCGGCCAGTACCAGATGCTGGTGGCCGACGCCTGTTCCGGGCTGCATTCGATGTACAGCCTGACCGCGCTCGGCACCCTGTTCATGTACATCACCGACCGGACCAGCCGGCTGCACAACGCGATCATGCTGGCGAGCATCCTGCCGATCGCCTTCGTCGCGAACATCATCCGGGTGATTGCGCTCGTCCTCATCACCTACCACCTGGGCGACGAAGCCGGGCAGGGCTTCCTGCACGGCGCCGCCGGGATGGTGCTGATGCTGGTGGCGCTGATGTTCTTCTTCGCCCTCGACGCGTTGCTCGGCCGGCTGCTGCGGCGCCGCCCGCCCGCAGCAGCCGCGCCGCCGGCGCCGCGCCCGGCCGGCGCCTAGGCCGGTCAGCTCGCGCCGGGCGGGCCGGCCAGGCCGCTCAGCTGCTTGCGCGTCTCGCCCGGGACGGCCGACATCATGTCGGCGGCGAACTTCTGCTGCATCGCGAAGGCGCGCGCCGGGTCGTTGTCGATCGACGAGATGCGAAACAGCAGGCCGTCCGGGATCTGGCCGGTGAGGCCGAGCCGGATCTCGGCGATCCGCTTGTCGAGGGTGCTGCGGATGACCTGGTCGCCGACCGTCAGCCAGTAGGTCACCGGCTCGTTGCGGCTGCCCAGGCTGGTCGTCAGGCGGCGCACGTCGATGCTGCCGAACGAGGTGGCCAGGGCGCCTTCTTCGACCTTGCCGAGCCGGAAGCCCTGCGCCGGGTAGCAGACCTCGGGCCGATGCGCCTGCAGGCCGCCGCGCTGGTCGTCGCCATAGGCCATCGACAGCATGATCAGGTAGCCCTCCTTGTTCGCGTAGGTGCGGGTCAGGATCTGGCTGTACAGCTTGTCGAGCAGCTGCTGCGTCTGCGGATTGACGACCAGCGTTCCGCGCTCGGGCAGTTCGACCCAATCGGCGAAGCGCTTCGGCACGACCGTCTCGAGCGAGATCGCGTGCCCCTTGTCGACCGCCTTCGCGCTCGGGCGAACGGCCAGTCCGGCCGCCGACACGCAGAACATGGTGGCGGCCAGCGCGAGGGCGATGTGATTGGTCTTCATTCGGGTCTCGGCAGAGCTCGGTCGCCGATTGTGCCGAACGGCAGGGTGTGCCGGCCGGCGCGGGTCGGTTCGTTCATGCCGCCGGTCAGGAAGTTCCGCGCGGGTCGAGCAGGCCGTCGGCGCAGGCGGCGTGGAACCCGCGCCGGACCTGCGCCGACGCGCTGCGGATCTCCCAGCCGGCGCCGATCTTCACCTGCCAGCCGTACAGCAGCGCGAGCAGGCCGATCGAGGCGCTGTCCAGCGACTCGACCGCGGCGAGGTCGAGCGAGACCGAGCCGCGCGCCGCGGCGTGGCGGGCGAACAACGCGCGCAGCGGCGCATCGTTGGCGCGCGACCAGGCCCCGGCCAGGCGGATGACGGTCCGGCCCGCCGCTTCGCTGGCCACGGCCGATACCGGCGTCGGCGGGCGCGGCTCGCGGGCCGAGACGCGCCTGGCGAACACGGCGGGGAGTGCCCGGGTCAGCACCAGGCCGAGGAAGACCCGGCCATCGCGGAGGTAGCGTCGCCACAGGCTCGGCTCCTCCTTGATGCGCCAGAGCCACTCGAGCCGGCAGGCCTGCACCCAGGGCGGCGCCCGCGACACCGTGCCGGCGGCGAAGTTCACCACCGCGCCCAGGTTGCTGATCACCGGCGCCTCGATCGCCTCGAGATTGCGCCGGATCCATACTTGCCCTTTCTTGGCGGGCAGGGCGACGACGAGAAAGTCGGGCCGCGCGGCATTGATGCGTTGCAGGCGTTCGGCGCCGCTCATCTCCTCGGCGCTGCCGAATCCGGGGAAATTGAAGCCGACGCCGGCCACGCCCTGTGCCGCGATGTTCAGCCGCTCGCACGCCTGGCGCGCCGCGCCGTCCGGGCCACCGAAGAAATAGACGGCGATCGCCGGCCGCTCGGCCGAGCGGGTCAGGCGCGCGAACAGGCTCGATCCGGCCACCCGCTCGGGCAGGTCGGCGCAAGTCAGTCGGCTGATGGCGACGATCGGCCAGCCATCGGCCAGGCTCAGATCGCTCTGCAGCACCGAGTCGCGGAACTCGGGATCGGCGAGGCTGGCGACGACGAAGTTGAGGTTGGGCGTCGAGACGAAGCAGCGCCGGCGCGCGGCGATCGCCCGGCGCAGGACCTGCTCGGCGCCGGATTCGCTGACGCAGTCGAACGTCAGGCCGAGCACGCAGCGCACGTCGCGCGTGAAATCAGGCGGCATGCTGCTCCTGCCGCATCGCCCAGGCGACCGCGCGTCGCTTGCCGAACACCAGGGCGCGCCACTGGTAGCTTCGCAGGAACGCGCGGAAGCCCGGCTCCTCGTAGCGGGGCTTTCTCAGCGAAGCGCTCTTCAGCCAGCCCCAGACCATCGCCAGGCTGCCGAGCAGGTAAGGCTTTTCGCCCAGTCGGTTGACCGCGTTGGCGAGCATGTAGCTGAAGCCGGTGCCCATGAACCACTGACCGTAGCCGTGCCGCATCCGCCCGGTCAGCACGCCGACGTCGCTCGAGCCCATCGGCCGCAGGTGGAGGAAGCGCAGGTCGGGGTCGTCCCAGCTGCACGCGCTCCAGCCGTGCATCCGGCAGCGGTGGCAGTCGATGCCGTCCCACATCACCTCGCGAACGAAGCCGCCGAGCGCCTGGAAGCACGACATCCGGTAGAACTTCGACGCGCCGATCGAGGTCTCGTCGCCGTGTCGCTCGTTGACCAGCCGGTCGTTCTTCCGGATGTAGGCCTTGCCGCTGCAGGTGGCGATGCGCGGGTCGGCGTCCATCCGGCGCATCAGGCCTTCGAAATAGGCGGTCGGCAGCTCGAGATCGAGATCGAGCTTGCAGAGGAAGTCGTAGTCGTCGGGAACGATCTCGGCGTAGCCGGAATAGAAGGCCTCGACCACGCCCGGTCCGACCGAGCGCTTGCCGCGGTCGCTCCGGGTGACGACCCGGATCCAGGCGTGCTGGGCCGTGTACGCGGCGAGGATCGCGGGCGTGGCGTCGGTCGAGCCGTCGTCGACGATCACCCAGAGCGCAGGCCGGATCGTCTGCGCGATCACGCTGTCGAGCGTGCGCCGCATGTATTGCGCTTCGTTGCGGCCGGGAGAGATGAGGACGTACTTCGTTTTCATGGTGAGGCGGGGCGGCTGCGGGGGCCTGGGGGGGAGGCCGAGGTGGATCATCAGGCGATCGAGGTTGACGTCGCGGCCGAACTCGTTCTCGACGTGGCGGGCGGCGGCTTCGACCAGGCGGGCGCGCAGCGCTGCGTCGCCGAACAGGCGGCCCAGCGCGTCGGCCAGCGACTTCGGGGCCGCCGGGTCGGCGAGCAGGCCGGTCTCGTCGTGGATCACCAGCTCGGGGATCCCCGAAAGCCGCGTCGAGACCACCGGCACGCCGTGCGACATCGCTTCCATGAGGACGACCGGGATTCCGTCCATGTCACCGTTCGCGTCGGTCTTGCAGGCGACGGCGAAGGCGTCGAGCGTGCGCAGCCAATCGCCGACCGCTTCGTGGCCGAGCGCGCCGACGAAGTGCGCCTGCCCGGCGACGCCGAGCTCGCGCGCTAGGAGCACCAGCCGGTCCTTCTCAGGCCCTTCGCCGGCAATCAGCAGGTCGACCGCGCAGCCTGCGCCATTGAGGAGGGGCAAGGCGCGCAGCAGGTCGTCGACCCCCTTCTTCTCGACCAGCCGGCACAAGGTGCCGAGCCGGTGGCGCGGGCCGGTAGGAGTCGGCGGCGCTTCGCGCCGTCCGGCCGGGGGCACGCCACAGCGGACCAGGGCGAGCTGCCCCGCCGGCACCTGGCGGCTGCGCAGATAGGCGAGGTTGAACCGGGAGATCGTCAGCAGCCGTACCGCGCGCTCGGCCTTTTCGCGCAGCAGCAGGCCACGCTCGAAGAGGTCGTTGGCGTGCGCCATGACCGTGAATGGGATGCCGCTGAAGGCGCTGGCGTACATGGCGATCTGCGCCGGCGTGTGCGCGAAGTGCACGTGCAGGTGCGTGCAACCGGCCCGCTGCAGGCGGCGCGCGAGGAGCGCGCCGACCAGGCACTGGAAGGCCAGCTTCCAGGCCATCGATCGGTGCAGCCCGGTGGCCACCATGTCGTGGGCCAGCCAGCGCAGCGTCTTCAGGCTGCCGCGGCCGAACGCCGGCAGGGCGGCGAGGCCGGCGACGACGAGGGCAGCCGCCGGACGGTCGTAGAGGATCCGCGTGCGCTGAGCCAGGTCGGTCTGGTCGGCGGCGGGTCGGTCCGGCCGGCGCACCGAGAACGGCTCGACGGCGACGCCGCGGGCTTCGAGAGCGAGCAGTTCGTCGTGGACGAAGGTCGCCGACAAGGCCGGGATCTCCGGGGCCAGGTAAGCGATGCGCGGGCTCCTGCCGGATGCGAGCGGAGGGCGGTCAGCCGGCACCGTATTTCCTCAGCGCGTGCTTCAGGCGCGACCGCAACGCGCCCTGGCCGAGCAGCCGGTCGGACAGGTTCAGGAGCATGAACAGCGACTTGTCCAGGGCGAACAGCAGCCGGGTGTAGGGATGCCAGCGCGGCCCGAGCTGCAGGGCGGCGCACAGGCTCGATTCATTGCCGAAGCGGGCCTTGTAGCCGACGTCGTCGCCGCCGGTCCCGAAGTCGAACACCCGGCAGGGCGCGTGCTCGATCAGGTCGCGCACCGCCCACAGCAACAGCACCGCGCCGGGCGAGGCCTTGCCGAAGGCCGGGTCGAACCCGGCGGTCTCGAACTCGTAGACGCCGCCGGCGAGCTTGCCGCGCATGAAGGCGCACGGCTGGCCGTCGAGCGCCAGACCGTAGCAGCGCAGCTCGCCGCGGCCGGCCAGCTCCTGCAGCGAGCGCCGGGTCGGCTCGTCTTCGACGATGCGCTGGCCCACGTTCCACTGATAGGTCTTGCGGCTGACCGACTCGGCCGCGGCGAGGAACGGCCCGACCTCGGCTGCCTCGGTGACGCGCTGGAATCGCGCCGCGAAGTTCTTGTCGAGCTGCCGCATCTCGCGCCGGATGTTCTGCCGCGACTTGGCGCCGAGCGACATCATGTAGGCCTCGAAGTCGGCCGGCAGGCGGATCAGCCAGCGCAGCGAGCGCTTGCGCGACAGCTCGGTGACCGCGAAGCGCTGGCGCAGCGAGGTCGCTGCCGCGTAGAGCGGCGACTCGATCCTGAGCTCGCCGAGCGTCAGCACATGGAAGTCGAAAGCGGCACTCAGCGCGTCGAGCAGATCGGCGACGATGTCGCGATCGACCTTGCCCAGGACCGCCGAGCCGAACAGCCGGACCTCGCGCACCGGCAGGCTGAACAGGCGCCGCTCGCCCGCCCGCCAGGTCTTCCGCGCCGCCGAACGGACGAAGCAGGCAAGCGTTGCATGGTCGCCGGGCGCCTCGCGCGCCAGTACGACGACATCGCCCGGACGGCTCTCGACGAGCGCCAGCAGCGCGTCGAAGTTCGGGAACGAGAAGCCTTGCTCGGCGGCGCCGCGCTCCCAGGCGTCGCGCCAGGGCAGCACCTCGGCGCGATGCCGGCAGACCAGGATCGCCGACACGTCAGCGGGCGGCGAGGTCGCCGCGCCTTCGCAGCGCAAGCCGTGCCTTTAGGGCGCCCAGCGCCACCCCGGCGCCGGCGACGCGGCCCCGGTATTCGGCGTCCGGCATGGCCCGCTCCGGCAGGGCGAAGCGCGGCAGGTGGAGCAGCTCCGAGCCGGTGGTCGCGAAGCCCGGGTGGGTGAGGAAGGCGATCGACGCGCCCGAGGCGCGCACGACGGTCGTCGTCCGCGCGTTCCAGGTCCCTTCGGTGCCGAACGGGTAGGCGAACGCGGTACAGGGCGCGAGCTTTCGCTCGATCAGCCGCTTCGCTTCGGCGACCTCGAAGCGCAGTCGCGACTGGCTCGCGGCGGCGAGGCGGATGTGGCTCACCGAGTGCGAGCCGAAGCGGACTCCCTTTTCCTTCAGCGACACGAGCTCGGGCCAGCTGCAGATCGTCCGCGGCCCTGCCGTCGGGCCGGCCTGCGCGAGCCGGGCGAGCAGCTCTTCGAGATGGGGGACGAAGTAGCCGGGTGCGGCCAACAGGGCGTCGATCGTCGCGCTGCGGCTCGCCGGGCCGAGGGAGAGCGGGCGCGCCTCGGGGCCGAGCGAGACGACGGCGTCCGGACCCGCCTGCCACTCGAGCGCTGCCACGGTGCGTGCGAGAAGGTCGTCGGCCGAGAGCTCGCTCGCCTGCGCGGTCCATCCGGCGCAGACGAACACGCACAGCGGCACGCCGAAGGCGGCGAATTCCTCGTGCACCTCGAGCAGGTCGACCTTGGCGTCGTCGGCCGTCACCAGCAGCGCATCCGGCGGCACCGTGCCGGTGGCCAGCGCCTGCTGGCATTGCTCGAGCGTCAGCGGCCGATAGCTCCGGCTCAGCCACTCGAGCTGCCGGCGCAGGCGATCGCGGGCCCGCTGGCGCGGCTCGCCCGCGAAGAAGAAGCCGTGGTACAGAACGGTCGTCAGCGCCGCCGTTCGCGGCGGAAGCAGGCGGCGCATCGCCGGCATGCCGGCGATCGCAAAGGCGAGGCCCTTGAGGCTGCTCATGCGTCGTCTCTTCCGTTCGAATCGAGGGGACGAATTGTCGGCGAAGCGCGCGTCGGATCCGGCCGCGAAAGGGGGTTCACGGCGCTACTCGCCGAGCTGCGTGAAGGCGCGCTCGAGGGTGGCGGGGTCGAGCTCGAAGTGGGCGCCTTCCAGGGCCTTCGGATCGGCGCCTTCGAGGCAGCGAACGAACTCCGGCGTGAGCTTGCCGCGGCAGCCCGCCCAGCGGCCGCCCAGCGCGGCGGCGTACTTCCGGAAGCAATCGGCGACCAGCCCCGGCGAGAACAGCTCGAGCAGCTTGAACGGCAGCTCCGGTGCGGCGCTCCGGGTCGCGAGGTGGCCCAGGGCGGCGCCATGGATGGCCGCGATCACCTCCGCGTGGCGCACCAACGACCACTGCTCGCGCAGCGACAAGCTCTCGAAGTAGACGGTCTCGAAGCCGCGCTCGCGCAGCGAGGCTACGACGTTGGCCTCGTTCAGCAGGCGCCGGGTGCCGCGGCGGGAGATGAAGATCCTTTTCGGCAGGCAGGCATCGAGGCCGGCCGGCTCGAGCTCGCCGACGTGGCGCAGCAGGTGATAGGGCACGTCGCGGTCGATGTCGAAGCGCAGGAAGTTGGCGCGCACCGGCAGGTTGGTCTCGCAGGTCTCGTAGCCGGCCAGCGCGAACAGGCCGCGCGCAAACGGCGTGGCCTGGCTCTCCAGCACGACCAGGCACTGGGCCGGGCCGACGCCCAATGCCTTGCGCGCCAGCCCGAGCGCGGCAAGGTGGTGCTGGAAGAGGTGGGCGACGTTGGTGTTGTCGACCCAGCGCGCGTCGTACACCAGCCGCTCGCCGAGGTCGACGCGCGGGCCGCGGCGGACGCGCTCGAGCCAGGTTCTCGCCGTGCCGCGCCGGCCGACCTTGCGCTGCTCGGGCAGCGAGCGGCTGGTCGCGTGGCCGATGTGCAGCGTCGCGGTCTGCGCCGGCAGCAACTCGGGCTCGAGCAGCACAGTCTCGATCGTCGCTGCATAGATGTTGCCGAGCCGGGTCGGATGGCAGTGCATCTGCGCCGCGGGCACCCGCACTTCGGCGAGCGGCGCGCTCCAGGTGCGGGCGGCGATCGTCGACGTCGAGGCCGGCGCGGGCATCGAAGGATCGGGTCGCCGCGCCGCGGACGTCACGGCAAGGCCCGACTGAGCAGCCAGCCGGCGCCGACCCCGGCTGCGAATTCAGGTACCGCCATCAGCTCGCGCCGCCATTCGAACAGGCCCAGGCGTGCCTGCAGGGCGAGGATGACGACGGCGTTGAGGATGAAGCTCGCGGCGATGCCGATGATCGCGCCGCGCGTCTCGTCGAGGTGATAGCCAAGCGGCACCAGGACGAGCAGGCCGACCAGCCGGGCCGCGTTCAGGCTGCTCAGCAGCTTGACGCGACCCATCGCGACCAGGCCGTGCTCGAAGACGTCGAGCCGCGCCGCGACCAGCGACAGGCCGAGCCAGCCTAGCATCCAGCCGGCAGGTGCGTAGCGCGGGTCGTACAGCAACCGGACAAGCGGCTGGCCGAGGTAGACGAGCGCCCCCGCGGAGAGCAGGCAGACGAGGTCGAGGGGACGCCGGATCCGGTACAGCGTCGCCTTGAAGACCTCGGGCCGCTCGCGTGCCACCTCGCTCAGCGCCGGCAGTGCGGCGTGGGCGGTGATCTTCTGCACCGCCGTGCGCAGCGCGCCGACCAGCAGCACGGCGATGGCATAGAAGCCCATCGCCTCGGCGTTGACATAGGCGCCGAGGAGCAGCCGGTCGCCGGTCACCAGCAGGTAGGTCAGGGTCGACGACAGGAAGACCCATTTGCCGAAGTCGAGCACCTCGCGGTAGGCCTCGCGGTTCCAGCGGAAGCGGTTGGCCGGGCCGGGCAGGGCGAGGTGGCTGAGCACGGTCTTCAGGACGGCGCTGACGAGCCAGCCGAAGGCGAGCGCCCACAGGGTCGGCGAGAACCAGGCCCAGACCAGGATGCAGGCGCTCGATACGACCTGGCAGACGACATCGATCTTCACCAGCCGCTCGAGCTCGAGATGGCGGCGCGCCCAGATCGAGCGGGTCGACTCGAAGCCGGCGATCAGGCTGTACAGCGACACGACGGCGATGAGGGTCGGGATGCGGGGATCGCGGTACACCGAATCGGCGGGCAGCCAGGCCTGTCCGGCGCCGAGGGCGAGCGCGCCGCTCAGGGCCAGCGCGGCCAGCATGATCAGGGCGCCGCGGGCGATCGCGATGATCCAGGTGACGTCGAGGAAGACCGGGTCGTCGCCGCGCTTGCTGCGGATCGCCCCGCCGGCCAGGCCGACGTCGGAGATCATCGACAGGCCGGTGATGACGAGGTAGCCGACCGCCATGACGCCGTAGAGGTCGGGCGCGAGCAGGCGCGTCAGCACCAGGCTGCTGGCGAAGCGGACCGCCTGGCTCGACACATGGCCGATCAGCGTCCACTTCGTCGCGCCCAGGAAGCGTTTCTTCAGGCTGCTGCGGGTCAAGTTGGGCTCGGGGTCGTTGTAGAGTCCACGAGCTTTTGGCGCATCGCGTCCGCGCGCGGTTCGAGTCGCGGTGGCCGCTGTGGTCCCTCTGGATTGCGCGCCGGAGTCTAGTGGCGTTTTTGCCAGTCCTGAACGAGCCGCATGGATTCCCACTACAAGGCGTTCATCGTCGTGGCGCTGGTCACGGTCGCGGTGTTTGCCATGGCCAGGCCGATCTTCCTGAGCTGGATGTCGGCCGAGGACTTCGCGCTGCGGCGCAACTGCTGGCTGGCGATCACCGCCGCGGCATTCCTGGTGCCCAACTTCTGGCTGTTCATGGCGCTTGCGGCCGTCATCGTCGTGGTCGCCGGCCATCGCGACTCGAATCCGGCCGCGCTCTACCTGTTCCTGCTGCTGGTGATCCCGCCGCTGCAGGCCGACCTGCCGACCTTCGGCGTCGTCAAGACCCTGTTCCCGCTGCAGAACTTCAGGCTGCTGTCGATCGTCCTGCTGGTTCCGGTGGCCTTGCGCCTGTACCGGGAGAACAGCCTGCCGGCCCACCGGGGCGGGCTCTCTGCCGGACCGCGGATGGTGGCGGCGGACGTCTTCCTGTTCCTGTTCATCCTGCTGCAGCTGGTGCTCTTCACTCCCTACGAATCGGGCACGAATTCGATCCGGCGCGCCTTCCTGATCGTTCTCGACGTCTGGCTGCCCTATTACGTGGTGAGCCGGGCCTGCCGGAATCGCCGGATGATCGTCGAGGCCATGTCTGCGCTGGCGCTGGCCGCCCTGATCCTGGCGCCGCTGGCCATCATCGAAACCCTCCGGGCCTGGCTGCTCTACGGCGGGCTGGGCGACGACTGGAACATTCCCAACACGCTCTATCTGCGCCGCAACGACCTTCTGCGCGCCAGCGTGACCGCCGGGCATTCGATCGTGCTCGGCTATTTCTTCGCGGTCGCCCTCGGCCTGTGGCTCTACCTGCAGCGACAGGTGCCGCGCGGGTGGGCCGCGCTGGGCATCGCCGGATTGGCGATCGGCGTCGCCGCGACCTTCTCGCGCGGCCCCTGGCTCGGCGCCGTGATCGCGGTACTCGGCTACCTGGCGCTGGGGCCGGGCGCCCTGCAGCGGTCGATCAAGGGCCTGTCGCTGTTCGCGGTGATCGGCGCGATCACGCTGGCCACGCCGCTGGGCGGAAGAATCGTCGGCGCGCTGCCGTTCGTCGGCCACATCGGCTCCGACACCGTCACCTACCGCGAGCAGCTGCTGCGCGTGTCACTCCAGCTGATCCAGCAGAACCCGCTGTTCGGCTCGCCCTTGTTCCTCGCCCAGATGGAAGAGTTGCGCACCGGCGAAGGAATCATCGACCTCGTCAATGCATACGCCACCTTCGCCCTGTCCTTCGGGCTGGTCGGGCTGGGACTGTTCGTCGCCTTCATGGGCGTCATCGTGGTGCGGACCTGGCGCACGGTGTGGGCGCTGTCAGGCGTCGACCCCGATTCGGCGCTGATCGGCGCCAGCCTGCTCGCATGCCTGGCCAGCGTCCTGATCATGCTGGCGACCGTCAGCAACTACCTGAGCATTCCCTACGTGTACCTCGCGCTCGCCGCCCTGGCGGCGGCGTATTGCCATCAGGCCGAGCACGCCCTCCTCGGCGATCCGGCCGAGCCGCTGGTCGAGCACCGGGTGCAGGCGGCCCGGTCCGGCCTGGCGGCAAGGTCGCCGCCTTCGTGACCGAGCGCGGCTATCGCCCGGAGATCGACGGTCTGCGGGCGATCGCGGTCATTTCAGTGGTGCTTTACCATGCCGGCGTCGGCGCCGTCCGGGCCGGCTTCGTCGGGGTCGACATCTTCTTCGTGATCTCGGGCTACCTGATCACCGCCCTGCTGCACCGCGAATGGCAGGTCAGCGGGCGCATCGACCTGCTCGCCTTCTACGTGCGCCGGGTGCGGCGCATTCTGCCCGCGCTCTGGCTGGTCGTCGCCGTCACCCTGGTGGCAGCCGGGCTGCTTCTCTCGCCGGTAAGCGGGCAGCCGCAGGCGGTGGCGAAGTCGGCGGTCGCGGCCTTGGGCTTCGTCGCCAACGTCTATTTCCAGAACACGACCGGCGGCTACTTCGACGGCAGCTCGAGCGAGCTGCCCTTGCTCCATCTCTGGTCGCTGGCGGTCGAGGAGCAGTTCTATTTCCTCTGGCCGCTGCTGTTGATCGGCCTGCTGCGCGGGTCGGGCGCCGCGGCCCGGTGGGCCGCGGTCGCTCTCTGCGCCGCTTCGTTCCTGCTGTGCGAGCGCTGGCTGGCGACGGCGCCGTCATTGGCGTTCTACCAGATGCCCGCGCGCTGGTGGGAGCTCGGCGTCGGTGCGCTGGTCGCCCTGCAGGCGCCCCGGCCGTTGCCGCGCCCTGCCGTGCAGGCCCTGGCCGCCGGGGGCCTCGCGCTGGTCCTGGTGTGCGTGTTCGTGCCCTGGCCGGAAGGACACTTCCCCGGCGCCGGCGCCGCGGGCGCCACGCTCGGCACCGCAGCGCTGCTCTTCGCCGTCCACCATGCCCACTCGCTCGGGCCGGTGGGCGCCGCGCTGCGGTCGCGCCCGGCGGTGTTCTTCGGCCTGATCTCGTATTCGCTCTACCTCTGGCACTGGCCGCTGCTGGCAATCGACCGGGCCCTGCGGGTGGAGCCGACCCCGGCAGCGAATCGCGCCGGGCTGGTGGCGGCGGCGGTGCTCCTGGCGTGGCTCAGCCATCGCTTCGTCGAGACCCCGTTTCGCCGCAGGCGGCCCGACCTGCCGCGCGCCCGC
>JBDTUG010000085.1:0-11975 GCA_040007855.1 Caldimonas sp. | reverse complement strand
CGCTGGCGCCGGCGCTGCTGGCGCTGAACACGTCGGCGATCTACCTCGGCCAGGCCGCCGGCGCCTCCGGTGGCGGTTGGCTCATCAGCAACCATGGCTACGCGGCGCTGAGCCCGGCCGGCCTGGGCTGGCTGCTCGTCGCCATCGCGGTGAGCGTGTGGGCGGCGCGCTCCGCCACCCGGCCGGCCCGATGACCGAGACGGCGGCCGACCCAGGCGTGACGCCCCTGGCGCGGCCGGCCTCGCCCGGCGAGCTGTTCCGCACCTTCAACCGCCTCGCCCTGCAGGGCTTCGGCGGCGTGCTGGCAGTCGCCCAGCGCGAGCTGGTCGAGCGCCAGCGCTGGCTGAGCCGCGAGCAGTTCGTCGAGATGCTCGCCCTCAGTCAGGTGCTGCCGGGGCCGAACGTGGTCAACCTGGCCCTGATACTCGGCGACCGCTTCTTCGGCCTGCGCGGCGCGCTCGCCGCGCTCGCCGGCATGCTGGTCGTGCCGCTCCTGATCGTGCTGGCGCTGACCGCTGCCTATGCCGAGTTCTCCCGCCTGACGGTCGTCTCCGGGGCGCTGCGCGGGATGGGCGCGGTGGCGGCCGGGCTGGTCATCGCCACCGCGCTGAAGCTGGTCGGCACCCTGCGCAGCAATCGGCTCGGCACGCCGCTCGCCGCCGCCTTTGCGGTGCTCACCTTCGTGATGATCGCCCTGCTGCGCTGGCCGCTGGTCTGGGTGATCGCCGGCCTCGGTTCGCTGGCGATCGCGATCGCCTGGCGGCGCTGGCGATGAGCGCCTTCTTCCATTCGCCGCTCGCCGGCGCCGAACTGCTCGGTCTGTTCGGCCATTTCCTGGTGCTCAGCCTGCTCGCCGTCGGCGGCGCCATCACGACCGCGCCCGACATGCACCGCTACATCGTCGCCGAGCACCGCTGGATCGGCGACGCGCAGTTCAGCGCCTCGATCGCGATCGCCCAGGCGGCCCCCGGCCCGAACGTGCTGTTCGTCGCCGTCCTCGGCTGGAATGTCGCCGGGCCGCTCGGCGCGCTGGCGACGATGAGCGGCACCCTGCTGCCCTCGACTGCGCTGACCCTCGTCGCCACCCGCTGGGGGGCTCGCCGCCGCGAGACGCGCGGTGTGCGTGCCTTCACAACCGGGCTGACGCCGCTGACGATCGGCCTCCTGGTCGCCACCGGCTGGCTGCTCGCCCAGCCCTATGTGGGCGACGGCTGGCGCGCCCTCGGCGCGCTGGCGCTGATCGCCGTCAGCGTCGTCGTCATGGCGCGGACCCGGTTGAGCCCGATGTGGCTGGTCGGCCTTGGCGCGGTGGTGGGCGCGCTCGGCTGGGTCTGAGCGCTGCCGATAATCGACGCTTCGCAATCCGGAGCCCGCCATGAGCCTCGACCTTCTCAGGAGCATCGGCGCAGCCCTCGGGCTGGCGCTGGGCGCGTCCGGCGTCGCCCTGGCCCAGAGCCAGCAGCTGAACGCGATCTGCTCGACCGACCAGGGCTGGTGCGAGCTGGCGGCGCGCGATTTCCAGGCGAAGACCGGCATCAAGGTGCTGCAGGTGAGAAAGGCCACCGGCGAGGCGCTGGCGCAGATCCGCGCCGAGTCGGCCAACCCGAAGACCGACCTCTGGTGGGGCGGCACCGGCGATCCGTTCCTGCAGGCCGCCGAGCTCGGCCTGCTCGACCCGTACCGGCCCGCCTACCTCAACGACCTGCACGGCTGGGCGGTCCGCCAGTACGCGCTGAGCGGCAACCTGGTCGGCGGCTTCTACACCAGCGCGATCGGCTTCGGCTGGAACGAGGAGGTGCTGAAGAAGAAGGGCCTGCCGGCGCCGAAATGCTGGTCCGACCTGGTCGACCCCAGGTACAAGGGCGAGATCGAGACCTCGCACCCGGGCTCGAGCGGCACCGGCTACACGATCCTCGCCGGCCTGGTGCAGATGATGGGCGAGGACGCCGCCTTCGACTACCTGAAGCGGGTGCACCGCAACGTCACCCAGTACACGCGCAGCGGCACGGCCCAGGCCAAGAGCGTCGCCAAGGGCGAGGTCGGGATCGGTGTGAGCTTCATCTTCGGCTTCGAGAACGAGCGCCAGCAGGGCTTCACGATGGTCAGGAGCGCCGCCCCCTGCGAAGGCACGAGCTACGAGATCGGCGGCATCGCGCTGGTCAAGGGCTCGCGCAACCGCGAGGCGGCGAAGCGCTACTACGACTTCCTGATGAACCCGGCCGGACAGAGCCTGGGCGCGAAGGCGAACGCGCTCCAGTACCCGGCCAACAAGACCTTCCGCGTCGATTCGAGGGTACCGACCCTCGACACCGTGCGCCTGCTGAAGTACGACTTCGAGAAGTACGGCAAGGCAGCCGAGCGCAAGCGCCTGATCGAGCGCTGGGAGAAGGAAGTCAACGCGCTGCCGCGTTGAGCGCGGTCGCGACGCGCCGCCGCTAGCGGGTTCCGAAGATGCGGTCGCCGGCGTCGCCGAGGCCGGGCAGGATGTAGCCCTGCTCGTTCAGGTGGCTGTCGATCGCCGCCGTCCAGGCGCGCACGTCGGGGTGCGCCGCCGCCAGCGCGGCGATCCCTTCCGGTGCGGCAACAAGCACCAGGGCGCGGATGTCGATGGCGCCGCGCGACTTGAGCAGGGTCACCGCCGAGATCATCGATCCCCCGGTCGCGAGCATCGGGTCGAGGACGATCGCGGTACGCGCATCGAGATCGCCGGCGAGGCGGTCGACGTACGGCTCGGGCAGCAGCGTGGCGTGGTTGCGGGCGATGCCGACGACGCTGACCTTGGCGTTCGGGATCGCGTCGAGCACGCCGTCCAGCATGCCCAGGCCGGCGCGCAGGATCGGCACCAGGGTCACCTTCTTGCCGCTGATCCGCTCGACCTGCACCGGTCCCGCCCAGCCCTCGACGGTGGCCGCCTCGAGCGGGAAATCGGCGGTCGCCTCATAGGCGAGGAGGCGCCCGATCTCGGCGGTGATCTCGCGAAAGCTCTTGGTCGACAGGGTCGCCGCGCGCAGCAGCCCGATCTTGTGGCGCACCAGCGGGTGGCGGATCTCGGTCATCGTCATCCAGGGACTCCCGGTTCACCGAACCAGATCGACTAGTGCGCGCTGGCGCGCCGCTTCGTACAGGCAGATTCCGCTCGCCACCGAGACGTTCAGGCTCTCGACCGCGCCGCGCATCGGCAGGTGGACGAGCTCGTCGCAGGTCTTCGCGGTGAGCTGGCGCAGGCCCGAGCCCTCGGCGCCGAAGACGAGTGCCAGCGGGCCGCTCAGGTCGAGCTCGTAGATCGAGCGCGGCGCGCCTTCGCCAGTGCCGACGACGCGGATGTCGCGCTCCTTCAGCTCGTTGAGGGTGCGCGCCAGGTTGGTGACCATGAAGTACGGCACCGTCTCGGCGGCGCCGCTCGCGACCTTGGCGACCGTCGCGTTGAGGCCGACGGCGTGGTCCTTGGGCGCGACGACCGCATGCGCCCCGGCGCCGTCGGCAACGCGCAGGCAGGCGCCCAGGTTATGCGGATCGGTGACGCCATCGAGCACCAGCACCAGCGGCGGCCCCTCGACCCGGTCGAGCGTGTCGTCGAGCGATTTGGCCAGCGCCAGCGGTTCGACCCGGGCGACCACGCCCTGGTGGCGGTGCGAGCCGGCGAGCTGTGCCAGGCGATCGTCGTTGCTCTCGACCAGCTTGACGCCCGCCTCGACCACCCGGGCGACCAAGTGCTGCATGCGCGCATCGCGCCGGGACGGATCGACGTGCAGCTCGAGCAGCGAGCGCGGCGCCGTCTTCAGGCGCACGCCGACAGCGTGAAAGCCGAACAGGATTCGCGACGTCATCGGCCGATCGTAGCAATCGTCGCGTTCAGGTCGGCCGGCGCAGCAGCCACGCCACCGCGCCAACGGCGCCGAGCAGCACCAGCTGGTGCGTCATGTAGAAGCTCAGGCTCCAGCGGCCAAGCCACGCGAGCGGCGCGAGCGCCCGGGCAAGCGGCCCGGAAAGCAGCACGGGCCGGTGCCGGATCAGCCAGGCGATACCGGTGGCGCCCACCCACATCACGCCGAGCCAGGGCAGGACCGGCACGTAGTCCTCGGTGACCGGCAGCTTCGTCATCAGGCCGATCCAGTTGGTCGCCCGCGTGTCGAAGAACGGCGACTGCACGAGTTGCGGCAAGGCGATCGCAATGAGGCCGAGCAGCCAGCGCCATGCCCCCCACGAGGTGCTGAAGCGGACGACGATCAGCATCGCGGCGATGCCGTGCAGGACGCCGAAGCTGATGTAGCTGTCGGGAAACACGAACCACGAGCCGGCGCTGACCAGCAGCGCGCAGCCGGCCACCTGCGCCCAGCGCTTCCAGAAGCGGGCCAGCGGCTGGCCCTGGGCGTCGGCGACCGCCTGGCCGGCGCCGGCGCAAAGCAGGAACAGGGTGACGATGCAGGTGCGCTGCAGCGTCCAAAGCGGATCGTTGCGGAAGTCCTGGTGGATGAAGCCGAAGTAGTTGAGGTCGTACGAGAAGTGGAAGAGCGCCATCCAGACCATGGCGACGCCGCGCAGGGCGTCGAGGCGGTCGAAGCGCGATCGCGGCGGGGCTTCGGTCTTCGCGCGGCTCACCCGGCGACGATAGCCGATGGCCCCGCCGCGGAACGCGTCAGCCCGCGGCCGACGGCGCGCGGCGCAGGCCGCTGAACTCGAAACTCGGCGAAGCTCAGCACGGCCGCTCAATTGCGTGTCACGGAGCATGCAGCCGAAGCGGAGCTACTAGTGGCCACTAGGAGCCGCGTTGCCTGTGGCGTTGTCCCCAAGCACTGGGCGGCGCGATTTGCTTTGTGCCTATTCAAGGGTCGCACGGAGCTCAAGATCCGTTTGACCTATCGAGTGCTGTCGGACCGTGCGGACAGGAAGCAGTACGACGAGGTACTTGAGCAAGCCAGAAAATGCGACTGAGCGCGTTGAACTGATCTGCGGTCTAGCTAGCGAGCGGCCGTTCCAACTGCCGAACATTCTCCGGCGCAGCGACGAGCTTGTCAGAAACGAACCAAGGCAGCAGGCGGACGTAAGCCTTTTAGCGTTGTCCAGGCTCTTCTGCTCGGGCATCCGACTTGGGCGCCGGCATCCACGATGCTTGCCCGCCCCGCCCACCTTCGCAGGTCCATGGCCGCCGCCTCGTAGCCCCCACGCTATCACCAGCGAGTACCTAGCCGAGCGGCACCCGAAGTAGAGTCCGACCTCGGGATGGCGGCTTGCCGGATTGCCGACACCACGATGCAGGAGCTACTGAGAGCGGGGCCCGTCAGACACTACTCCAACCGCATTTCTCGGATGATGGGGCGGAACTGTTCGATCTGCTTGCGCAGGATCGCATCCTGCTCGGCCCCGGTTGACCCGACCGGGATGGCAGAGAGATCGGCCATTCGCTTCATCACCTCTGGATGATGAATGGCGGCGTTCACTTCGCGCTGGAGGCGATCGATGACTTCTTTCGGGGTCTTCGCCGGGGCGAACAATCCGTTCCAGCCCTCGTACTCCAGATCAGCGTAGCCTAGCTCCCGCACGGTGGGGACGTCCGGAATGGACGTGGCGCGCTGCGCCGAATGGACGGCAAGAGCTTTCAGGGTACCGGCGCGAATCTCGCCGAGGGACGAGGAGAGTTGGTCTCCGCCGAGCTGGACGCGGCCAGCGAGAAGATCTTGCTTGAGCGGCGCCGCTCCCTTGTACGGGATGTGAGTGAGTTTCACCTTCGCCTCGCGCTTGAATCCCTCGAACAGCACGTGGACTCCCGATCCGGGCCCGGTCGAACCGTAGTTGTAGTCCAGCGCGCTATTGCTCTTGAGCCGCATGCTGAGCTCGCGCAGGTCTTTCGCTTCGACGCTGGGATGCGCCAGGATTACAAAGGGCACGTAGACCACGATCGAAACGCCGGCGAAATCGGTTTCGATGTTGAACAGTGCCCGGTTCGCCTGCGCTGCGACGACCGAAGCCATGGGGAATGCGACGTTGTGCATGAGCAGCGTGTAGCCGTCGGGTGCTGCTTTGGCGACCGCGTCGGCTCCGATCAGGCCGCCTGCGCCGGCGCGGTTTTCGACGATCACCGGCTGTCCCATCGACTCGCTCATGCGGGCCCCGACCAAGCGCGCGACGATGTCAGTCGTGCCTCCCGGGGGGAAGGGGACGACGATCTTGATCGGCTTGGACGGGAAAGACTGCGCAAATGCAGTCGATGCGAACATCAGACCCAGGAGGCAGGCCCACACCTTCTTAGCAATCATGTTTTCTTCTCTAGTGGATAAGATGTCAACGATCCCAGCCCGAATTGCGCCGCGAACTTGTCCAGCTTCCTTGCGGTCACGTCGTCTAGGGGAATGCCGCTGCGCGCCCGCTCCCCGCGCACGGAGCGAGAGCGGTCCCCGGGCAACAGCACCGGGACCGTCGGGTCTGCCGGCGCGGCGGCGCGCACCCAATCGATATAGCGTTTCGCCTCCGCCGCATACGCGGCGCTGCGCGAAGGGGTGCTGGTGTCGATGAAGATCGAAAGCATGTTGTTGTAGAGGAACTTCCGCCCCGCCGCGGACGCACCGCCCCCCGTCAGCGCCCCGGCCAGGAGTTCGATCACCAGGCTGAGCCCGGAACCGCGATGGCCTGCAATGGGCAGGATCGACCCGCCCTCGAACACGGCGGCTGGATCTTGCGTCGGGTGGCCGTCGCGGTCGAGCAGCAAGCCGGGCGGGACCTGCTCGCCACGGTTTTTCGCGACCTGCACCCTGCCCACGGGGACTGCAGCGGTGCTCAGATCGAGCAAGACGGGATCGCCGCCCGGAACGGGCACGCCGGCGGCGAACGGGTTGGTGCCGAAACGCGGCTCGCGAGCGCCATGCGGCGAGACGCGCAGCCCGCCGGGCACGTTCACGAAATGCAGCGAGATCATGTCAGCATCGGCGGCGAGCTTCGCCCAATCGGCGAGACGCCCCAAATGGCCGCTATGAGCGAGGCCGACCACCGCCGCGCCAGAGACGCGTGCGAGCGCAATGCCGTGTTCCACCGCCTCGCGGCCCACCACTTGACCAAAGCCGTAGCCACCGTCGAACATTGCGAGCGCCGGCAGATCAAGCTTCAGCTCTGCATGCCGGTTTGCGATGATTTCGCCGCGCTCCAGCGCCTCCAGGTATTGCGGAAATCGCACCACGCCGTGCGAATCGTGACCGGCAAGGCTTGCCTCGACCAGCGCATTGGCGACCAGCCCGGCCTCGCCCGCGCTGCAGCCAGCTCTCTCGAGCAGTGCGGCGCCGAACGCGCGCAGTTTGTCGGCGGCAACGATCATTTGGTCGACCCAAGGTTTTCTTCGGAGAGCGAGATCGGCCTGCTGGGTACGCGTTGGCGCCCAGACCTCGCAGGTCCCGACGCCAGCAGCAAGACCAGAGCGGCGAGTGGGCGCAAGAGCATGCGGGATCTTCCGCCTAGGCAAAGGAGAAATCGGTCTTCGCACCCGCAATAGCCCTGACGCCCGCGAGGCTGATTTCACGGTCCTGCTCGCCGGTGCCCGAGCCGGCGCCGACGGCGCCTACCACCCGGCCGCCGACGATGATCGGTACCCCGCCTTTGAGGCCGCCGGTTTGCCTGCCGTAGGTCGCTATGCCGAGTTTGACGGCAACAGTGTCTGGTAGGTCCCCGGTGGGAGTGGCAGTGGCCGCCGCCGTCGCCGCCTTGTTGAGCGACGACTCAACGGTAAGAAAGAATGCCCCGTCCATACGGCACATCGCGAGCAGAACGCCGCTGGCGTCGCAAACCGATACGGTAACCGGCACCTTTAGCGAGTCGGCGTGCGCGAGCGCCATATGTAGCGCCTTGAGTGCGCCCACATGGGTCAGGCGCTGCGTGTCAACTAGGTCGGGCAGATTTTGCTTGTCCATGGCTCTCCTCTAGGTTCCCGCATGTGCGGCGATAGTTTCAGCGAGGTCGGGACGCGTGAAGCCGCAGGCGCGCTCCACGGCGCGCGCCACGCGCAACACCTTCGCTTCCGAAAAGCGCGCGCCGACCACCTGCAGGCCCACGGGCAACCCCGCGCGGGTGGTGCCGCAAGGCACGGTTACGGCCGGCAGCTTGGTCAGGTTGACCCATCCGCTAAAGGGCTTCCATGTGGGGTTCCCGGGCGGGTCGTCGGTCCCGAGCGAAAACGCGGGGACCGGCACTGTGGGCGTGAGCAGTACATCGTGATCTTGAAAGAAGCGGCTCACCGTCGCGATGAGCTGTTTTCGTCCCGCGACGGCATCCAAGAACTCGTGCAATGTCAGTTGTTCGGCGCGCCGCACCGCGGTGATGAAAGCTGGATCCATGCGCTCGTCCACCACGCGCGTCGGGCCCAGTCCCCGGTATATCCTCATCAGTCCGGACTGGAGCATGGTCGCGACCAGCGGCCCTGGGTCGGGGAACAGCGAGTCCACGCGTTCGATCGACTTCAGGCCGAGGCCGGCGACCGCACGCTCGAACGCTGACAGCACCTCGGCGTCGACCCGCGCATAGCCGAGGGTCGGGCTCACGGCGACCTGCAGATCGCCCAAGTCGTGCTCGATCCCGGAGAGGAAGTCCTCCGTGTGCGCAAGCGCGCTCATCGGGTCGCGGCTGTCCGGCGCCGACAACACGTTCATGAAAAGCGCGACGTCGCGAACATTGCGACCAATCGGGCCGATCACCGCCATCGATCCAAGCGGGCTGGGCGGGTAGTCCGGCACCCGGCCGAACGAGGGCTTCAGACCCACCAGGCCGGTCATCGCACAGGGATTCCGGATCGATCCGCCCGCGTCCGAAGCGATGTCCGCAAAACTCATCCCGCTGGCGACTGCCGCGACGGCGCCGCCGCTGCTCCCGCCCGGGGTCAGCCGCGGATCCCAGGGATTTCGTGTGGTGCCCAGAAGCCTGCTATCGGTGGTCCCCTTGCAGCCGAACTCCGGCACCGCAGTCTTGCCGATCAGGACGGCCCCGTGCGCGCGCGCGCGCGCCACGCTGGGGGCATCGTCGAGCCATGGTCCCTTACGGTCGATCGAGAGGCTACCCCGAAGGGTTGGCATGCCTCGCACCATTCCGAGGTCCTTGACCGAGATCGGCACCCCATCGAGCAAACCCTGAGGCTTCCCTGCCGCCCAACGATGCTCGGACGCACTCGCCGAAGCGCGGGCCCCATCGAGGTCGAGGTGCGCGAAAGCGTTGAGTGTGCCGTTCTGACGTTCGATGCGCTTCGCGATGGCCGCGAGTGCCTCCAAGGGCGATGCCTGCTTCGACCGGTACAGGTCGAGGAGACGCTCGCACGACAACAGCGCCAAGTCACTCATCCCGCAGTGCTCAGGCGGCCTCGGCAACGATGCAGATCTGGTTACTGCCTGGCGCTCCCTGATGCTCCGGTCCGGCGTTGGAGAGCACCTGGGTGGAACCGGCTATGCACGATACGATGCCGTGAACCACGGCCTTTGCCTGATGCCCTGAGAAGGCGCTGAGAAAATCGGAGCGCATGGTGTGGCGCCGCCCGTCAATCGCCGGCACGGCGTCGCCGCCGGCCTTGACGAACACCGCTCGCAAGCGCTTGCGCGAGCCTGCGGTGAGCCGCCCGTCGGCGATCTCGAGGCCCGCGCCGCGAAACGCGTCGTAAGCGCCGGCAAGGTCAAGTTGGTGTTTCATCATCCCATGCGCCGCAACGAGGTTTCCAGGCACGCCAGCCACGTTGCCGAGGACGATCACTCGGACGGAATGCTGCTCCGCGCCGGCGGACGCGCAGCCTACGGTGGAGTAAACGGAAGCATCGCCGCCGATGGTGTGCTCGGTGAGGCGCTTCCGGTCGATCTCTCCGAGGGCAACTGCGGCGCCCAGCGCCGCCGCACCTCGCGTCATGCCAGAGGCAGTCATCAAGTTTGCGTTGCAGACCTGCTTACC
Source organism: Caldimonas sp. (assembly GCA_040007855.1). GTDB lineage: Bacteria > Pseudomonadota > Gammaproteobacteria > Burkholderiales > Burkholderiaceae_C > Schlegelella_A. The sequence goes on along the minus strand of JBDTUG010000085.1, from coordinate 2,072 downwards.
GCGGCTCTTCGCGTCCTCAACGCGCGCCGGGGTCATGCTGGGCGTCTTCATCTGGACGCTGTGCACATCGGCTGAGTCAAGGATTCCAGCATCGGTCATTGCCTGCGCGGTGGCTTGCGTAACGGCATCGAGTTCGACAAGCGTGCCGTACTCTTCGGGCAGCAGCCGCCGCGTGCTCGCGACACCGATGGCTAGACGCTTGAGCTTGGCGTTGCCCTGCGCCGCCGTCTTCGCTCTCGAGAACAGGGTGAAGTGCGGGTACATGAGGCCGGCAGTGCCGCCAATCATCAGCATCGGCACGCGTTCGAAAACCTCGTGCGGCTCGATGCCGAGATGGCGCGAGAAGAGCCCCTGCAGGGCGAGCGAGGCATAGCCCCGCGCGAAGCCGTCGCCCTCCGTCTGGGCGATGACCGCGACCACGTCCTTCGGCGCTATCTGGCTCTCCAACAACGCTGCAACTTGGGAGACGTCCCCCGGGCCCGACATCGCGACCGTGTGCAAATTCGTTTGATACATCGGTCACACACCTTGCAAAAAATCGAGGACGTCCGGCGGATTGTAGGAAGGCCGGACGGAGCTTGTCAATCAACTGATTCAATCAGTCGATCGAGCACAATCCGCCGGCACAATGCGATCCATGGCAAAAACTCTTTCGCCTGCGTCGTCGCGAAAGGATGCGGACGCCCGCACACGAATCGTTGATGCTGCCGAGCGCGCCTTTGCGGAGCACGGATACCACGCCGTGTCCCTCAGGACCGTAATGACGCTCGCTCAGGTGAACGTCGCTGCCGCTCACTACTACTTCGGCTCGCGAGAAAACCTGCTGCAGGCGGTGCTCGAACGGCGTGCCCAGCAGATCAACGCGGCGCGCAAGGAGCGTCTGCTCCGTTGCATCGACCGTAACGGTGAGTCCGCTTCGGTGGAGAAGATCCTCGAGGCGTACATTGGCCCAGCGCTGGAGATCTGCTCGGATCCCAAGGGTTGGCTGTTCGTGCGGGTCTCGGCCCTCGCCTCGGTAGATCCGAGCTCCGAGGTGCAAGATATTATGCAGTCCACCTATGACGAGACCGCGGGGCTCTTCGTAGACGCCCTGAAGCGGGCCTGCCCGAAGCTGAAAACCGCCGGTCTCTACTGGCGGCTGCAATGCGTGTACGGCGCAATGCTGTATCTAAGGGCCAACAATGGGCGCGTCGCTCGTATTCTCAACAGGGAAACTGGTCCTCTCGACGCGCGTGCCGTCCGGGAGGCCCTGCGGCACATCGTGCCCTTCCTGGCAGCGGGCTTCGGCGACTACACGCGCAAGCGATGACCCTTTCGCGGTCGCTATGGCGCAATGACAGCGCCAGAGCCGGCGCCTGAACGCCATGCCGAACGGTCAGTCGATCCCTTCGACGAGTCGCACGTCGCGCTTTGCGCCATCGCCGAGCGCTTCTAGTGCTGCCTTATAGGCAGGACTTTCGTGCGCGGCGATTGCCTCCGCCATGCTGGGAAACTCGACCACGAGAGTGCGCTGCTCGAGCCCGCTTTCGTATGTCTTGGCGGGCATGCCGCGAGCCAGAGCGCGGCCGCCGGCAGCCTCCATGACAGGAGCGGCGAGCTTTGCGTAAGCTTTCAGTGCCGCTTCATCAGACACTGAGTGGTAGCACACAACGGCATACGCCTTGGCCATGAAATCCTCCCGTTCCGATGAGCAACGACAGGCTAGCACAGGCGATGAACGCGGCGTAAGGCAGCAAGGACCGCGCGGCGGCGACCAGCAGCCGGGGCGGCAGGCCGATCAGCTTGCGGCACTGGTCGATGGTCGCGCACAACGCGGTCTTGCCGGTGCTGGTGACCGCCGCGCGCCGGGGCTGCTGCAGCCGCCGGTGAACCTGCTGCGCCTGAGCCTTCATCCCGAAGACCTGGCGCCGGGCATCGCCGACCTGCGCGAGTGGCGCGGCCACCCGCCGTCTCGGCTCGACCGGCAGATCGCCGCCAGCGGCGACGTGGCGCTCGAAGCGCTGCACGAGGAGCCGAGCCGCTAGCCCGGATGTTTCACCAGTAGCTCGGTGAGGGGGAGTCATGCGTTCTGG
>JBDTUG010000084.1:0-12156 GCA_040007855.1 Caldimonas sp. | reverse complement strand
GCTTTCGCGTCATCGCCGATACGATGATCGGCATCGACGGCGCGCTGACGACCCGTACCGACGGCCTTGGCCAACAGCTGCAGCGCAACCAGAAGGACCAGGACGCGCTCGAGATCCGGCTGGCGGGAATCGAGAAGCGCTACCGCGCCCAGTACACCGCGCTCGACACCGCGATGGCCCGGCTCTCCACCCAGAGCAGCTACATCACGCAGCAGATCGCTGCCTGGAACGCCAACTCCGGCAACTGAGGCAGGCCCCGCCGCCGCGCCGCCGCGGCGCTAGTAGCGCGAGACCCTTTTCACACGCCAAATCGGGGTGTTCGGGAATTCAAGTCGCCGGGGAAGATACCGATATTGATGGCAAGCCCACACCGAGAAGCATCGCCACCATGTTCGCGTCAGCTGCCCCGTCCCGCCACACCTCCAGCGCCTTTGCCGGCGCCTACCGCACCGTGGGCGTCGAGACCGGCGTCGCGGGCGCCACGCCTCACCAGCTCGTGATCATGCTGTTCGACGGCTTCAACGCCGCCATCGCCGGGGCCCGGACGGCCCTGGCCCAGGGCCAGGTCGAAGCCAAGTGCAAGGCCATCACCCGGGCCGTGCGGATCGTCGACGAAGGCCTGAAGGCGCCGCTCGACGCCGCCGGCGGTGCCCTGTCCGACAACCTGAGGGCGCTGTACGGCTACGTGACGCTGCGCCTGACCCAGGCCAACCTGAACAACGACGTCGCGGCGCTCGACGAGTGCCTCCTGCTGCTCGAGCCGGTGCGCTCGGCCTGGCTCGCGATCGGACCGCCCGCCGCGGCCGAGGTGCAGTGACGTGACCTCACCCCAAATTTTCGGAGCCCGCATGAATTCCGTGCTGCTGAACTACTACGAAGCGATCGAGAAGGCGAGCCAGGACATGCTGGAAGCGGCCCGGGTCGGCAACTGGGACCACGTGGTCAAGCTGGAAGGCGCGTGCGCGCTCCTGATCGCGCAGCTGAAGAACACCGCCGCCGAGAAGCCGCTGCCGCAGGACGAAGCACAGCTCAAGTCGCGCATCATGCAGCGCATCCTGGTCAACGACGCCGAGATCCGCCAACTCGCCGAGCCCTGGCTCGAGGACCTCGACGAGATCCTCGCCGGCCGCCCGAAGACGCTGCACTGAGCGCATCCCCCGCCACTTTCACCGAGCCCCCCGACACACCCCCCCGCCCCCGAGGCACGCCATGGAAACGAGACCCGCCCCGCTCGACGGCATGAACGCGGACGACGGCCTGGACGAGTTCCGGGTCTCGTCGCCGCGCGAGATCCAGGGCCTGCTCAAGCAGCTGCTCGACGGCTCGGTGCTGCTCAACCTGAACGCCAGCGACGGCAGCGTCGTCACCAGCGCCGTCTGGACGATCGACAGCACGCGCGGCACGATCGGCTTCAACGCCGACGCGGCCGACCCGGCGGTGCGCTCGCTGGTCGAGGGCGACGAGGTGGTCGTGGTCGGCTACCTCGACAACGTCAAGCTCCAGTTCGACGTCCACGACCTGGTACTGGTGCACGGCAACCGGGCCAGCGTGCTGTCGTGCCAGGCGCCGCGCGAGATGTACCGGTTCCAGCGGCGCAACGCGTTCCGGGTCCGGCCGCTGATGCGCGCCGGCCCGGTGGCGAAGTTCCGCCATCCCGAAAAGTCGATCGACCTGTCGCTGCGCGTGATCGACATCTCGATCGGCGGCTGCGGCGTGTTCCTGCCCGAGGACGTGCCGGCGATGCACGCCGGCACGATGCTAAACGGGGTCGTCATCGAGCTCGATCCGGACACCCGGCTCGAGGTCACCATGCGCTTGCAGCACGTGACGGCGATCAATGCCGACGCGCGCGGCGTGCGGGCGGGATTCGAGTTCAAGCGGATCGGCGGCGATTCGCTGCGCTCGCTGCAGCGCTACATCGACCTGACGCAAAAGCGCGGCAAGCTTATGGCTCTGAACTAGGCGATGGACCTCCCATCGGCCGGTGAGCGCGGCAGACCGATGGCGCGCATCTGGATCGCTCAGGGACGGCGAACGTAGCGGCCGTCAAACTGGACGGTCCAGGTCTTGCCGCCGTCGGCGGTCGACTCCCAGAGCTGACGGACGCTGCCGTCGCCGATCGGCGACCAGCTGATCCGCTGCTGGGCGGGCTCGGGAGCGCCACCCGCGCCGGTGGCCGGCGAGGCCATCACCATGCGCTTGTCGACCAGGCCGCCGGCGATCATCAGCAGGCCGCCGCTGGTATCGACCCAGGTCTGGTGCCAGCGCTTGTCGTCGCGGTCGTAGATGTTGAGGCTCTTGCCGGTCACGCCGCCCCGGCCGCTCCAGTGCTCGAGCAAGGCGCAGTTCGCGGCGATCGGCTCGATCCGGTTCTCGCCCGCCTTCTGCCCGTCGGGCAGGAACACGTCCCAGCTGCCCACCCAGAAGTCGAACTGCCGATATTCGGCGCTCTGGCAGCTTGGCGGTGGCGCGGGAGGCGCGCTCTGGGCAAGGGCCGGAACGACCGGCCAGGCGAGCAGGCCGGGGCAGAGCGCCCGGGCGATGCGCCGGAGGAGAGAAGCGGGAGTTGTCATCGAGGGTCGCCGGTGGCCGAAACGCCGCTAGCCTAGGTCCGCGCGAGGCGCTGGAAGGTGCAGAAATTGCGCAATCGGCGCCGGGCGCCGCGAAGCTCAGACGGGGCGGATCAGGGCACGGCGCAGGCTCGCCCGGCTGCCGAAGCCGGCCAGGAGAGCGATCCGCTCGGGCGGGTGCTCGCCCGAAGCGATCAGGCGGCGCGCCGCGGCGGCACGGCGCTGCACCAGGTAGGCATGGGGGGTGACGCCGTAGAGCATCCGGAACACGCGAACGAAGTGGAAGCGCGACAGGCAGGCCACCGCAGCCATGTCGTCCAGGCCGATCGGCTCGGCATGGCACGACTCGATGAAGTCGGCGGCCAGGCGCAGGCGTCGCGCCAGCTCGGCGCGGGTGGCCGGACGGGCATGCGCGAGCCGGTCGAGCGCCCGGGCCTCGGCGGCCTCGGCGGCGAACATGCCGTCCAGCAGGAGCAGCAACTGCTCCTCGAGCCACTCCTCGCTGCGCTCGCCATCGAGCACGGCGTCGCGGATCGCCCGCAGCAGCGGGCTGACGAGCGCGTCGTGGCGGCGCAGGTGCTCGGAGAACTCGCCGCCCTCGCCGGCCGGCTCCCCCTGCTCGAGGGCCTGGCCGAGCGTCGCGCGCTGCGCCGCGTGCACCTCGCGCTGCATCCCGGGGCGAAGGAAGACCGCGAAGGTCCAGGCAGGCCGCGCAGACTGCAGGACGCTGCCGTAGCAGCTGCCTTCATTGAGGATCAGGTAGTTCTCGTCGTCGACGCTCACCTCGCGGTGTCGCAGGCGATAGCGCTCGTGGCCGCGCCAGGCCATCTTGATCGACAGCGCCTGCGTCATGGTCGCGTACTCCGCGCGGGTCGACTGGCCGCAGATCACGGCGTTCTCCCGGCCCCAGCGCGCATAGAAGCGGCGCCTGAACTCCGCGTTGGCGTTGGTCTCGGGGAGCGGCGGCAAGTCGGGAAGCGTGGTCAGGATCATGGCGCAGGCGTCCCGGCGATTGTGACGATTCCGCGCTGCTGGACCGGCAAGTTCAGGTTCCACGCCGCCGCCTCGATGGAAGGGTCAGGCGACAGCTTTGCGCCGCCTACAGCGTGCTGCAGCACTCTCCCGACGCCCCTGCGTAGATGACCTGGAGCGACAAAGAACAGTTGCACGAGTGTTGGACGAGGCAATGAAATCACGCCCAGTATTTGACCTTCGTCTTCGTACACCGCAACCAGCGTGGCTTCGGCAATTCTTGCTGCGAGCTCCTCGGCTGCGGTGCCGCTCAGAAAGTCCTGTCGAGCCGACGCCTCCCAATCCGGCGCAACGCGCTCCATGAACCCGGCTTGAACCAGCTTCGAGATTGCCGGGGCGTCGTCAGGACTGGCTTGGCGCAGGGGCGTGTTCATGGGGCCCGGCGTTTGACAGAGGCCGGCCAGGGGCGCGAGGCGGCCTTCGGGACAGTCGCCTCGATTGAACGGTCAGACGCCATTCTCGGTTGCTTCGAAGTGTGCGACCTTGATTCCGAAGCGGTGCCGTAGCTCGCGAAGGCTGGTTTGCATGTACTGCTGGTGTTCCGCCCAGGGCCATCGCGCTCGTTGGGCGAAGCAGCGCAGTGCGGTTCGCGGGACGATCAACACCGACGGGATGATGGAGAGCAGAACCTCAGAGACGCGAAGCTGGCGATAGATCTGCAGCGAGTCGTGAAGGCGGTAGCCCTTGAGAACTTGCAGGCCAGCGGTTGTGCCCAGCATGCTCGCGATCTTGACGACGGCTTCGTCTTTGAGCGCGACGTCACAGCCATACACCACGTGCGCTACGTCGTGGCAGCGAAAGAACTCCCTGGCTTGCGCGGACAGGCTCCGACTGTCTGCCAGGATTGGATTGACTGCACCGTACTCCGCCAGCCCTTGAGCCAGTGTTTGCTCCGACCGTTGGCGCTGGAATGCGTGCATGGGCTAGACAGAATGGCTTCGTGATTGTGAATTCTGGCGGTCCGTCCCCTGCGACAACGCGGGTTGCGCGCCAAGGGCGTGCCGGGCTACACCGATGCAGCAGACCGATAAGCGGTCAGGTCGTTGCGAATTCGCGAGGAGACGGACCATGGAAGACTGGCTCCGGTGGCGATCAGACGCACATTTTGGCGAGCGTTGCTTCCCGGCGTGTACTGGCTGCCGCCGTACGCGGCGCGGGAAGACGCGGGCCCGCAGGTCGGCATGGTCAACGTCCGGCAGACCCGCAAGCTGCCCGAGCGCAAGACCTTGACATGCAGGACTGCCGTGGGGTGCCACGCTGCACGCGCACGAGCTGCTGCGCGCGACAGCGTCAAACGCAAGGGGCGCGCCAGGCGCCGTTTGCTATCGCTCCCTGCGCGGCACGAACCTGTGCTTGTACGGATGACCCCCTCACTTCGACACCTTCGCCGGCAAGCCGGCTACATAGCTCGCGCACCAGGTAACCCACGCGACAAGTTCGTTGTCTCTCGCCAGCCCCTGCGGGTCTATGTATACGTAGCCTTTCATTGGCCTGCCGGTGAAGTTCATCTCGCGCACATGAGGAAGGGCTAAGGCATCTTGATATCTCTGTGCGCCTACGCGGGCCATCAGCTTCGAACCCGAAATGCCCACGAACATCTTGCCCTCGAGCATAAATGCGAGTCCGCCAAACATCCTGCGCTCGGTGACACCTGGCCGAGAGTCAAGCGCCTCACGCACGCGTTGAGCTAGACCTTCGTCGAATGACATGTTGAGTTGCCTAGACAGAATGGCTTCGTGATTGCGAATTCGGGCGGTCCGCCTTGATGCAGCGGGTGGCGTTCTCCGGCTTGACGCGTTCCGCGCTACCAGCGGCCGTGACAGCAGAAACTGAGTACTCGATGGAAGGGTTCTAGGCGCTACGCCGCTTTGCTCCTCGTGGAAACTATGTACTCGCCATACGTGTCTTCGGCAACGGGCCGGTCGACAGAATCGGATATGTGTAGGGCGGCATGCTGGTCGTATTGCGAGATGTGCTCCGTCAGCCACGAACTAAGAAAGAAAAGCAAATCCTCCGGGAACTCACGGCGTGCGGCTACCTTGGTAGCGAGAGCGCCTAGTTTCACCAACAGGTCAGAGTGTTGACCTTGGTGAACGAGCAGATGCGGATAGTTCGTCTCACGCATGATGTTCTCCTCGCTGACGAAGTGAAACTCAGCGCAGCGTTTGACTTCCGAAATAATTTGATTGATTGCCATTTGTGATTGGCCAGTCTTTACCGCCACGTCGAGCTTCCGAAACAAAAACACCAAGATGCGATGCTCTGCATCAATGAGCGTTTGACCCGTCTCAAGTGAGGCGCTCCAAAGGACGAACATAACGGGAACTCCTTGGCTGGCGGGACAGGAAAGCCTAACAGGTGTCTTGTGTCGCCTAACGTTAGAGGTAAGCGGCGTTCCCCCCTGCGACAACGTAGGTTGCGCGCCAGGGGCGTGCCGAGCTACACCAATCCACCGGACCGATAGGCGATCAGGTCATTGCGAATTCTCGATGAGACGGACCATGGAGAAATCTATCACTCGGTCCGTCGGTTTGGACGTGCGCGAGGACAGCATCGACATGTTGGCCAGTCTCGACGACCCTTGCGGGACTTGACATGATTTCGACCACAGCGTGTCCGTCCCAATCTGCAGGTGGACATCTGCGATCTCCCGGCCGCCCAGCAGGCAGCCTCACGGCTCCGGCGCTGAAAAGCCCGCACCGACCTGGCTGCGAGGCCGACAACATCTACGCTGCCGCCGACGGCGGACTCTCCGATCAGATGCTCTCCAGGCCGATCACACCTGCATGCTCAGGAGCGAGAGAACCTAGGAAACTCGGGGCATGGAGGCGCACCGGGTATGCGTCCGGGTGTCTTTCGAGCAGCCGAGGTCGAGAATCGCCCCGTGCAGCACACCTTTATCACCGGCCTCTTCAGGTGCCACCGCTGCGCCTGCGACAAGACGCTGGCCGGCCGCCGGCAGGTCAAGGTGAGCGGCGCCCGCGTCTGGATCTGCGCGAGCTGCGCCGAGGCGACCGCCCCGCCTCGAGCGCCTTTGAGGCGGGCCAACCGCGTGCGATCCGCCGCTGCGGCGAGTTGCTCGCGCAGGTGCCGCGTAGCGAGGGCGAACGCACAGACATCGAACCTCGGGACGCTGTAGACCCGAGGTTGACGCGGACGCAAGCCGCGACCGACGCCGGCCTGTCCGAGCGCCAGCGCCCGCCCCCCTCAGATGTTCCCGAGCGAGAACGCCTGGAGCTGGGCCATCAGGTCGGCCTCGCCCGAGCCAGGCGCGGGATCGGGCGAGGGCAGCGCCTCGGCGTACCGGGCCACGATGTCCCGTGCCTCGGCAGGCTCGCAGCGGCCCGCCTCGTGCAGCATCGCGCCGACGAGGAGCGGGCTCGGCCAGTCGCCGCGGCTCATGGCCGCCTTCACCGCTTCGAGGGCGGGCCGCTTCATGTCAGGTCGCCGGCGGCGTGACGAGCAGCGCGCCCTGGTAGTGGCTGAAGATCGGCAAGATTTCCAGATCCCCGCGAACGGTCAGGAGGTTCTTGATCAGCCCGTCGTTGACGTATGCGACCGTGATCCGCACGGCGCCGCTCATGAGCACCGAGCAGAAGCCCCGATCGAGCAGCAAAGCCTTGCCCGCGGTGACGCCGCTCGAAAGGGCGACCTGCAGGCCGGCCGTCGCGAACTCGGTGGCCAAGTAGTGACCATCGCTGCCTTTCGCCAACTGCGCCGTCAGGTAGTCGGCTTCGTTGAGCACGACGATCGACGGAGCGAAGCCCTGCGTGCGCATCCTCGTCGCGCCCGCGACGGCCGCGTCGTAGATCGACGTCCAGCCCTTGCCGGCGGTGGGCGTCAGCGTCGCGGCCAGGGCGAGGAAGCCCGCGAAAGGCCACTGCGATGCAGCAGTTCCAGCGACGAGGATTGCGTCGGCAGCGTCGCGGATGGACTTCGTCAGGAACGAGTCGATCGCCCGCTGCAGGCCACCGGCCGCGTTCAGCGACTGTTCCGAGCAGGTGGCCCAACCGGCAACCGTGATCGCCGCTTGAGTGATCGGCGTGAAAACCGGCGAGGCTTCGGCCTTGGCCGCGCCCTCTGCGTCTTGCGCAGCGGCGCCGCCCACAACGGACGTCAACCTCGGATAGTGAAAGCTCGTCTGCCCGGCGAGGTCGCCAGGGGCGAGCATCCCGAGCAGCGAGGTCGGCGTCGAGCCCGCGACCGCCGCGCCCTGGCTACCGTGCGCGCCTCCGGTCTGCACAGTCGTCACGGCCGCCGCCATTGGCACGGACAAGGTGATGGAGCGCATCTTGCGGAACGCGTCGCGCTCGCCGTCGAATGCCGCCTCGACCTGTGCCCCGAGCGTCGGCATCCCGCCGATGTCGCCGCCACCGCTCGCGCCTTTCGGCCGGGCTGCCTTCTGCTCGAGCTCGAGCAGCCGGGCCTGCAGCTGCGCCTCCGTCTCGCTGCGGCCCGCAACGAAGGTGCCCACCTCCGTCGCGATCCTGCGCAGCTCGGTCATGACCTTCGCGCCGTCGATCGCTGCAGCGCCCTCGGCGAGCACGAGCGCGCCGGCGTTGACCGGGTCGGACAGGAAGGCGACGAGCGCGTGATGCACGGCCAGCGGATCCAGGCCGGCCGCGAGCGCGGCGGTAGCGGTGATGGCGAGCACGGCAAAGCCGAGGCCGAGCTTGAAAGCGGTTTTCATTGAGGAGTACTCCGAGCGCTTGACGGGTTGAAGTAGAACGACGACGACCAACCAGGTCAGGTAGCTCGCCACAGCGCAGGCGTGAGGCAGCGGGTGTCGAGGCCAGCGCGGAGCAAGTGACCTCGATCGATTCGGCAGGGCCAGCCACGGGCGTGACCCCACGCGGGGAAGTATGCGCGCGACCATGGCAGTGCGGCAAGGTCAAGGTCAGTGAGTCGCGCCCGACTCCGGTAGCACGAGCACGGCGTCGGCGATGCACGCAACGTGCGCAACGGCGCGGCGCGCGCCATCGGCAAGGACGACGGTGATCGTGACGCGGTGTCGACTCTGCGCGTCGAGCGCGGCCTCAACGCAGACCCAGCCGCCACCGGTCGCCGCGGCACCGATGGCAAGCTGGGCCGCCTCGTCGAGGGATGGGTGCGCGAGCGCGATCAGCTCGCTCGCGGCGATCAGGCAGGCATTGCGGGCCTGCGTCAGCGCTTCGAGGTCGAGGGCTGGTGATGGTGGAGTCGTGGGCGTGGTCATGGTCGGGTGCTCGGTCGGGGGCTGCTGATGGGGCGGAGACTGGCGGGCGGCAATGGGCCAGGGAAGCGATAGGAGGGCCAAGGAGGCGCGAACGGCTGGCCGGCGAGGAATTGAAGGGGCCGGAGGGCTGGCGGCTGTAGGGGGCTGGGGGCTAGGGTCCCTCGGGACTTGGTGGCCTCGAAGCGGAAACCTAGCCCGAGCGTCGTGCGCACCGCCGCAAGATGTAACAGGGCGGGTGACCGGGCACCCCCGGAGCCGCTTTGGCTTGGCGCCCGCCCTCGATGCCGATGCGCGGTCTGCCTGCTGATGCCGGTGCGCGCCAGCGCGTCCGCGTACTCGGACTGCTCGACCCGCGTCCCAGCGTTAGACGTGGGGGCCTTGCCGCTCGGGTTCGCCGTCTGTGGCGTGGCTCGCTGCATCGGCCGCATCAGCTCGCCCAGGCGGCGCTCGGCGCCCGCCCCCTGCTCGATGGCGTCGACGTGCTCGGGCGCCCACCGCAAGATCGCGCGGGCCATCGAGACGTTGTTCTGTTCTGTCTTCCCGAAATCGGGAAGACCCGAGCCAGCGCGTCGCAGCTTCGTCGCGTCCGGGTAGATCCGCGCGACCGCCATCGCCCGCTGGCCCTGCACGCTCATGGCCGACCCGACACGGCCGCGGCGCGCAGCAGCTCGACCTCGCGGCGCAGCTGCTCGAGCGCGAGGTAGGCCGCCAGCAGCGCGGCGGCGATCAGGCGGCGATCGCGCCGGCGCAGGCGCTTCGGTTGGCGGGGTTTGGTCATGCGGGTCGGGTCGGTGAAGTCGGTGAAGTCAGTGAATTTCTATCCCCTTCCACGCGCGTGTGTGTACGCGGGTGATCGGTTCACATTGATTGGGTTTCTGCCATAGGGGTGTGGTGGTGGATGGGGATAGGAAAATCACTGACTTCAGTGACACCACTGCTCAGACTGTCAAGCGCCGCGCCTCTCGGATCTGATCCGAAAGGGGAAGGTCTCGCCGGGCGTAGACGACGGTCCGGCGCCCTCCGAGCTTGAATAGCCCGTCCTTCGCGTCGGGGTTGCGCACGGCCGTGTAGCCCGCGCGCTCGAACCGATGAGGCAGGGTCCGGCGCTGCTTGCGGTCGACCAGTTCGTCGCGCAGGCCGCTCAAGAGCAGGACCTCGGCTTTGTCGATGACTCGACCCAGTGTCACCACGCTCGGGCTGCCGAGTGCGTCGAGCACGTCTCGCATCTCGCCGGCTTCGGGCGCTTCTCCGGCCGCGACCATCGCCCAGAAGGCAGGCGTCCGAGGCGGCGGCGCCTTCGGGTTGAAGGCGGACAGGTCGAGCGCGCGCAGGTAGGCGATCGCGTGTCCGATGCCGCCGCCCTCATACCAGCGGAAAAGGTCAGGCCAGTAGTTCGCACCGAACGTTTCGCGCGTGGCGTTGCTGCTGGCGATGAAGTGGCGTCGGTCGTCTGGTGCGAGGTAGAGGCCGTCGAGCTTGTGGTTCGACGTGATGACGACGCCGACGAGGTTGGGCACGTTGTGCTCGCGCAGGTTCTTCTCGTCGACCCGCAACACCGGTGGCGGTCCGCAGATGTAGACCTTCGCGTGCTCGTAGAACGAGAAGCGATCGACGTCGGTACCGAGGTCACGTGCCTCGCTGATTAAGAGCACTACCGCCTTGGCGAAGCTGTTGAAGCGCCCGGTCAACTGCGGCGGCGAAATGTCGCTCCAGTTCCAGGGCCCTACCCCGTCCCTGATAGGCACGAGCAGCGCGTCCTTGCCGATGCCCTGATCCCCAATCAGCACGAGCGCGTGGTTGCACTTCACGCCGGGGAATTGGATTCGATGCGCGAGCCAGCGCTCGATGTGCTCCGCGTCGTCGGGATAGATGCGGCGAACGTGATCGAGCCACGGGCCGGCCAGCGCGGCATCGCCGACGCTGGGCCTCGGCGGGTTGTAGAGGTTGAAGACGCGCATGCCGGCATGCGGCGCCCAGCCAGAAACCTGCATAGCCTTGCCGTGGATCAGCTTTCCCTCGCCCGGGTCCCACGTCATCTGCTCGACAGGCCGGTTCTGATCGATCCAGTCGGACGGCTTCATTGGCCTGCCGTCGATCTTCAAGGGCGGCAGCCGCCCGTTGACGCTGGACGCTGGCCACAGCTCACCCGTCGGCCGGAAGATGTAGGTGTGCGTCGGCATGTACGCGAGGAAGTCGTTGATCGACACGCCTCCGTCGCAGTCATCGACCGGCGCGCTCATGTCACACGCTCGCACCGGCCGAGCGGTATGCTTGCGCCGCTTGTTGGTGGTGATGTGGGGCCCCTCGGCGCTGTGGCGGCGCCGAGCGGGCGATTCGCCGGCCTCATGGCGACGCCCCACTTCCGTGGATCCGCAGCCGCTCAACGAACACTTCCACCTCGGCGAGGCTGTCGAAAGTGCGAGTCCAAGCCCCAAGCGTGGCGACGAAAATCCGGCGGCCGCGGTCGCTGTCGGTCCTCGCGATCGCCACACCCAGCAGCGCCGCCTCGGCAACGATCGTCGACCACTTCTTGTCGACCGGCCGGGCTGGCCGACCATAGAGGTAGGCAGCGCTCATCGCGCCGGCCTTCCAGTCGCGGCCGACGTCAGCGTCTCGACGAAGGCCCGACAGGCGGTTGAAGCCCACCCGTGCAGATGGCTGAGCTCGACGAGGGCAAGCCAGCCGGCTGCCGGCTCCGAGACGTGGGCGCGGATATCGACCATGGCCGCGCGCGCTGCCGCCACGCCGACATCCCTGATGGCCACGAGCTCGCGCTGCTGAACCGGCGCTGGCGCACGGTACGGCGATCGGCGCTTATGCCCAGGTTGACCAGAGACGCCGGCAGCGGCCGCTACGACCAAGAGGTCGACCGTCGCATCGAGCACGCGCCCGGTGGCCTGGTCGATGAGGTAGTAGCGTCCCAGCGCCTCGCACTTGGCCGTGTCCGGAGCGCGCGACCTGACCCTGCGGCCGTCATGCCGCAGCACATTGTTCAGGCGACGAAGCAGCAGTTCGGCGTCGCTCTCCGCCCTAGGGCGGGTCACGCCGCCTGCTCCGCGGCCTCCACGGCGCGCGGCCTGGCCGGCTCCTTCGACTTCTTCGGACGGCCCGGCAGCGCGACCGGCGCGATCGGAGCGATCGGCGCGGCGCCCTTCTTCGGCCTCGGCCCGCGCAGTCGCCGCTGCTCTGCGTCGGGCGGCAGCTTAGAGCCGCGCGCGATCGTCGCGGGCCGCATCAACTGGCCGGGCGCGAGTTCGTGCGCCTCGAACCATGCGATCAGCGCCTCGTGCGTCGTGAACATCGCGCGGCCGATAGCGAACAGACGCGGGTGATCGCCCT
>JBDTUG010000083.1:0-12166 GCA_040007855.1 Caldimonas sp. | reverse complement strand
GCGCGCAGGATCTTCTGCTCGGTCGGGTGCAGCTCGAAGGCGCGCAGCTGGTCCTGCCGGCGCAGCAGCATCTGTGCGAAGGCCGGCGAGCCGGGATACTGCGCCAGCACGCCGTCGGGGTTGAAGCGGCGCACCAGCTCGACGTAGTCGGCCAGCGTTTGCGGCAGGTCGGTGCGCATCCAGAGTCGGCCGATGCCGCGCTCGTACTCGCCCTTCTTCTGCGCGTAGCGGCCTTCCAGCGAGTAGCCGCCGGCGCCGCCGTGCGTGTCGACGTAGCGATAGGGCCGCGGCTTGGCGTTCATGTGGCGCAGCACCAGCATCAGCACGGTGTGCTTCAGCACGTCGGCGTGGTTGCCGGCGTGGAAGGCGTGGCGGTAGGCCAGCATCGCCGGGCGAGCTCAGGAGGCCGCGGCGCGGCCCATCCGGGCGCGGAACAGCTCGACGATGCCGACCTGCCGCGGTCCCGGCACCAAGGTGAAGTCCTGGCCGGCGGCGATCGTCCCGGGGGTGCGCACCGCGAGGTAGCTGCCGCACCAGCCGCTTTCGATCATCAGCTTGGCGGCCTGCGGGAAGCCGAGCGCGGCGTTGAACTTGAAGCAGGGAGCGCGCGGCCCGCTGACGGCGAGCTCGCAGCCCGGAAAGCGCAGCACGTCGCCGACCCAGAGCTCCCGTTCGGCGACGCCCTCGAGCGTCAGGTTCTCGCCGAGCGAGCCGAACGGGAGGTCCTCGTCCCAGAGCGCGACCCGGGCCTGCGCCCGGACTGTCTTCCAGAACCCGTAGTGCTCGCTCGGGTAGGCGTAGACGGCCTTGCTCGGGCCGCCGTGGACGCTGGGATCGGCCTGCTCGTCGCCGTCGATGCCGAGCGGCAGGACGAGCTGCTCACCCTCGACGGCCCGCTTGCCGATCGCCGTCATCACCCTGCGGCCGTTGATCGCCACCGGGCGGGCGCGTGCGACGTTGACGCTGAGGACGGTTCCCGACTTCATCGACGGCTGCCTGCCAGGACGGCTGTCTGTCAGGCCGGCGGCCGGTAGCCGCGGTGGGCGGCGACCACGGCGTGGCCGTGGCCGCCGGCGATCCAGGCGACGAAGATCCGGCCAGCCGGATGCGGGATGCGGAACGCGCGCATCGCATGGATCGACTCGGCGAGCTGTGCATCGCCCTCGGCCAGCACCGCGAGCGGCGCGCCGCCGGCCGCCGACCAGGCGCCCCGCTCGACCAGCGCATAGGCGCCGCGGGCGCGGACCCGGCCGACGAAGCCGGTCGTCGCCGCCGCGCTCACGTACCAGGGGGCGATTGGCGCGATGCCCGCCGCGCGCCAGAGCGCCTGTTCGGCGAGGTGGGTGCCGGAGCCGTCGCCGGCCGACAGGAAGACCAGGCTGCCCGGCGCCGCCGAGGCCAGGTCGCGGATCCGCGTCAGCGCCTCGGTGCCGCTGCGGCCGGCCGCCCCCGCCTTGCCCCGGCCGCGCGACGCCGGGCCGACCAGCAGGAATTCGCTGGTCGCGATCGCCCGCCGGTCGTGCACCAGGCCCTGCTCCTCGAGGGCCGATTCGGCCGCGGGGGCGTTGCTCAGGGCTGCGTCCAGTTCGCCTTCCTTGACCGCCTCCAGCACCGCGAGCGCAGGGCCGGCGACCAGCTTGACGGCGATTCCGGTGTCGGCGCCGAAAGCGCGGCGCAGGCTCGGGCCGAGCCCCGACTCGACCAGTGCGTAGTCGACACCGAGGCGCAGCGGCGCGGTCGCGCCGGGGAATTTCTGCGCCCGCGCTGTCGGCGAGCCGGCGAGCGATAGGCCGGCAACGAGCAGGGAACGGCGCAGCATCGGGCCGATTATTGCGGCCGGGCAGGGCGCTGGCCGGGGTTTCGCCGCCCGCTACACTCGCCTGACTCCAAGAGCAAGACGCCGCGGGGTCCACCCACGCGCCACGAGCGCATCGATCCGCAGCGAAAAGGACCGCCGTCCCGGCCCGCGCCGAGCGCTGCGGTCTGCGCTGCAGCGACGCGGGCTGGCAGGGCCGCGTCCCACCGATTCTTTTCGACGACTGGAAACGTTCATGAACCGACCCCTGGCGCACGGCGCGGCGAGCGAGCCGCCCGCCTACGTGCGGCACCGCAAGCTCGTCGCCTGGGTGCGCGAGATGGCCGCTCTCACCGAGGCGCGCAGCGTCCACTGGTGCGACGGCAGCGACGCGGAATACGACCGGCTGTGCGCGCAGCTGGTGCACGCCGGCACCTTGACGCCGCTCAATCCGGATCTGCGCCCGCACAGCTTCCTCGCCCGCAGCAGCGCCAGCGACGTCGCCCGGGTCGAGGACCGCACCTACATCTGCTCGGAACGCGAAGCCGACGCCGGGCCGACCAACAACTGGATGGCGCCGGCGGCGATGCGCGAGCTGCTCCAGACCGGCCGGACGGACGGCACGGCGCCGCTCTTCAAGGGCGCGATGCGCGGCCGGACCCTGTACGTCGTGCCGTTCTCGATGGGCCCGCTCGGCTCCGACATCGCCCACATCGGCGTCGAGCTGACCGACAGCGCCTACGTCGCGGTCAGCATGAAGGTCATGACGAGGATGGGCCGCCCGGTGCTCGACGTGCTCGGTGCCGACGGCCATTTCGTCCCCTGCATGCACTCGGTCGGCGCGCCGCTGGCGCCGGGCGAGAAGGACGTCGCCTGGCCGTGCAACGCCACCAAGTACATCGTCCATTACCCGGAAACCAAGGAAATCTGGAGCTACGGCTCGGGCTACGGCGGCAACGCCCTGCTCGGCAAGAAGTGCTTCGCCCTGCGTATCGCCTCGGTGATGGGCAAGGCCGCGGCCGACCCGGCGCACGGCAACCCGGGCTGGCTGGCCGAGCACATGCTGGTGCTGGGCGTCACCTCGCCCGAAGGGCGCAAGCACCACGTCGCGGCCGCGTTCCCGAGCGCCTGCGGCAAGACCAATTTCGCGATGCTGATCCCGCCGCCGGCGCTCGGCGCCTGGAAGGTGACGACGATCGGCGACGACATCGCCTGGATCAAGCCCGGCCGGGATGGGCGCCTCTACGCGATCAACCCCGAGGCGGGCTACTTCGGTGTCGCCCCCGGCACCAACGAGAAGACCAACCCGAACTGCATGGCGAGCGTGCGCCGCGACACCATCTTCACCAACGTCGCCCTGACCGACGACGGCGACGTCTGGTGGGAAGGCATGACCGAGACGGCGCCGGCCCACCTGATCGACTGGCAGGGCCAGGACTGGTCGCCGGCGATCGGCCGCGACACCGGTGCCAAGGCGGCGCACTCGAACGCCCGCTTCACGGTCGCGGCCACCAACAACCCGGCGCTCGACGCTGCCTGGGATTCGCCCGAAGGCGTGGCGATCGACGCCTTCATCTTCGGCGGCCGGCGTTCGACGACGGTGCCGCTGGTGACCGAGGCGCGCGACTGGACCGAAGGTGTCTACATGGCCGCGACGATGGGCTCGGAAACCACTGCGGCCGCCGCCGGAGCCCAGGGCGTGGTGCGGCGCGATCCGTTCGCGATGTTGCCCTTCATGGGCTACAACATGAGTGAGTACTTCCAGCACTGGCTCGACCTGGGCGCCCTGTTGAGCGCCCGCGGCGCCTCGCTACCGAAGATCTTCTGCGTCAACTGGTTCAGGAAGGGCGCCGACGGCAAGTTCGTCTGGCCGGGCTACGGCGAGAACATGCGGGTCCTCGAATGGATCGTGCGCCGCCTCGAAGGGCGGGCCGAGGGCGAGCTGAGCGCCTTCGGCACGACGCCGCGCTACGAGGACCTCGACTGGTCCGGCCTCGACTTCGATCGGGCCCGGTTCGATCTCGTGACCGACCTCGACGCCGCCAGCTGGACCGGCGAGCTCGAGCTGCACGACGCCCTGTTCCGCCAGCTCGCCTACCGCCTGCCCGACGAGCTGCCGCAGGTGCGCCAGCGGATCGCGGCGCGGCTGGCCGGCTGAGCCGGCCGCCCGAGCCGGTCGCGACCGTGGCCCTGCCCGAATCGGTGCACAAGCCGCCGTCGCGCCCGCCGCTCGCTGCGGCGGTGCAGGACCTGAGCGACGCCGAGTTCGCCGAGCTCGACGAGCTGCTCGCCGCCATCCCCGAGCCGCTCGAGCCGCTCGACGCGGTGATGCTCGACGGCTTTCTCGCCGCGGTGATCGTCCAGCCCGAGCTGATCGACGTCGAGCGCTGGTTGCCGCACGTGTTCGACGCCAGCGGCCTGCGCTGGGGCGAAGCCGAGCCCGGGCCGGAGCAGCGGCGGGCACGCGAGCTGATCGCCCGGCGCTTTGCGGCGATGAACCGCTCGCTCGCCGAGTTCGGCGGCTTCGATCCGCTCATCCTCGAGCCGGACGAGGCCGACGACGTCGGTGGGCCGGCCGGGGCGGCGGCGGCCGCCGACGCTGCGCCGGAGAACGCGCCTGCAGCCGACGTTTCCCCGCCGGACGCTGCAACGCCGGACGCCCCCCCGCCGGACGCCGCCACGCCGGACGCCCCCACGGCCGGCGCACCCGCACCCGACGCGCCCGTTCTCGACGCCATCACCCGGGCGATCCTGCCCTGGGTGGCCGGCTTCGAGTTTGCCGCCAGCATCCTTCCCGGCCTGTACGAGCTCGACGACGACGCGGTGGCGACGGCGCTGACCCGCCTCTACCGCTTCCTGCCGGCCGAAGGCGCCGACGAGGAGGCCACCGCGGCACTGCTCGCCCGGGAGCGGCCGATCGCCTCGCTCGACGCGGCGATCGAGGAGCTGATCGCCTGCGTCGCCGACCTGTACGACCTGACCGAGGCGCGCCGCTATCAGGTCGCGACGGTGCGTCGGGCCACCCCCAAGGTCGGCCGCAACGACCCCTGCCCATGCGGCAGCGGGCGCAAGTTCAAGCTCTGCCACGGGGTGGACTCGCGCTGAGATGCGGCTGCAGCTGCTGTCCGACCTGCATCTGGAGACCGAGCAATTCGATCCGCAACCGGCGCCCGGCGCCGAGCTGCTCGTCCTGGCCGGCGACATCGACAGCGACTGGCTGGCCCTCGAACGGTTCGCCGGCTGGCCGCAGCCGGTGCTCTTCATCGCCGGCAACCACGAGTTCGACGGCCGCGACGTCGGCACCGCGCTGCCGGCCCTGCGCCAGCGCTGTCGCGAACTCGGCCTGACGATGCTGGAGCGCGACCGCCTGATCGTCGCCGACGAGCGCGGCCGGCGGATCCGCTTCCTCGGCACGACCCGCTGGAGCGACTTCGACCTGTTCGGCGCCGCGGGGCGGGCCAAGGCGATGCGCGCCGGCGCCTACTTCACCGGACTGATGCAGGCGACCCGGGGCGGGCTGCCGTTCGACGTCGAGGCGATCCGCACCGAAGCGCTGGCCTGCCGCGCCTGGCTGGAAAGCGAGCTGATGCGGCCGGCGGCCGGCTGGGAGCGAACCGTCGTCGTCACCCACTTCGCGCCCAGCCTGCGCAGCGCCGACCCGCGCTACGGCGCGCGCAGCGGCACGGCGAGCTTCTGCAATGCCGACGACGACCTGATCGGCCGATCCGATCTCTGGATCCACGGCCATCTGCATTGCCAGCAGGACTACCAGGTGGCACGCGCCGGCGGCTCGACCCGGGTCGTCTGCAACCCGCGCGGCCACGAGCGGCGCGGCGAGACCGAAGCGCATCGGCCGCTGCTGCTGCTGGAAGTCTGAGAAGCGTCGCAGCTTCTGAGCCGGCGCGCCCGGCGCGCGCCCGCTACAGGGTCGAACGGCGGTGCAGGCGAAGCTCGAAGCGGGACCGCGGGACCGCCTCTTCGCGCTCGGGGGCGTCGCCCAGCGTCTCCGGCTCGATGCGGGTGATCGCGTCGAGGCCGAACGCCGTGCCCATGTCGGCCGGATCGTTGTCGTGGCGCCGTGCCGCGCGAGGCGAGGTCAGCGCGAGCAACCAGCGGGCCCCGGCAATCAGGTTCATCGGCCTCTCCGACACGGACATTCGAGAGCATCGAGTATCGGCCGCCCCCGGCGGTCCGAGCGGCGAACCGGCGCCCGAAAGCGCAACAGTTCGCACTAGATGAGAACGTCGGCGCGGGCGGGCCGGTTTACCAGTCGCCGGCGTATTTGTTGCCGTTGGCCTTGTAGCTGGCGACCGCCTTCTTCAGCTCGGTGTGCTCGTTGCACGGCATGAAGCAGGCCTTGTCGAGGGCGGCGAGGCGCTGTTCGGCCATCGGCAGGTTGCCGGTCATGAGGTAGAGCTCGCCCGAGTACTCGAGCGCGCCGCGATGCTTCGGGTCGATGCGCAGCGCCTCGTTGTAGTACTTCTCGGACTCGGCCGCGTTGGCCGAGCCGGCCTTGCGCAGCGTGTAGCCCATCAGGTTGTTCCAGTCGGCGTTGCCGGTGTCGTTGACCTTGCGCAGCTCGGCGACGGCGGCCGGCCATTCCTTGGCGGCGATCTTCGTCCGCGCCGCGCCCAGCATGTCGTTGGCGGCGGGCGCAGAGGTGTCGATGGCGACGCTGGCGCCGGCGAACAGAATGAGGAGCGGAGCAAGCAGGATGCGGAGGAGCGATGTCTTCATGCGGGGCCTCGTGTCGTGGAACGAAGGGGAAAAGGATAGCCGTTGCAGGCCACGGAATCCAGGGACCGCGGTCCGGCACGGCGGCCGGCGCGGCTGGACCGCTGGACGGGCAGCCGGATCCGAGTCCGCGCCTTGCCTACGGCCCGATCCGGGGCAGCGAAAGAAGGGATCTGGGTGGCGCAGACCACTAGAATCGCGCCCCTTCGTCGGCTGGCGCTCTCGCGATGCCTGTTGCCCCCGGTTACTGCGCGATCGACTTCGGCACCTCGAATTCGGCGATCGCTATCCCAGGCGCCCGCACCGACGCCGCCGGGGCGACGGCCATGCGCCTGATCGAGCTCGAGGCCGGCTACCGGACGATGCCGACGGCGGTCTTCTACGCGGCCGAGGGCGAGGCGCACGAGAAGCCGCGCTGCGAGTTCGGCCGGGCCGCCGTCGCCGCCTACGTCGACGGCCTCGACGGCCGGCTGATGCGCTCGATGAAGAGCATCCTCGGCAGCACCCTGATCGAGCGCACGACCGACATCGGCGGCGGCCGCGCGGTCAAGTACCTCGACGTCGTCGCCACCTACCTGGCGCACCTGAAGCGGCGCGCCGAGGCCGAGGCCGGGGCGGCGATCGGCCGGGTCGTGCTCGGCCGCCCGGTCTTCTTCGTCGACGACGACCCCGAGCGCGACGCGCTGGCCCAGGCGGCGCTGCACACGGCGGCCCGGCGGGCCGGGTTCCGCGAGATCGCGTTCCAGTACGAGCCCATCGCCGCGGCGTTCGACTACGAGCAGGGCGTGCAGCGCGAGGAAAAGGTGCTGGTCGCCGACATCGGCGGCGGCACCTCGGACTTCTCGATCGTCCGGGTAGGCCCGCGCCTGGCCGGCAAGGCCGAGCGCAAGGACGACATCCTCGCCAACCACGGCGTGCACATCGCCGGCACCGACTTCGACCGGCGGGTCGAGCTGGCCAGCGTCCTGCCGCTGCTCGGCTACCGGGCGTTCGGCGCCGCGAGCGCCGACGGGCCGGCGCGCGAGGTGCCGAGCGCGGTGTATTTCGACCTGGCGACCTGGCACCTCGTCAACACCGTCTACGCGCCGGCGCGGGTCGTCGAGCTGCGCGGCATGCGCTCCTTCTATGCCGATCCGGTGCAGCACCGCCGCCTGATGAGCGTCGTCCAGCAACGGCTCGGCCACGAGCTGCTGGCGCGCGCCGAGAACGCGAAGATCACGGTCGCCGAAGGCGGCGCGACGGCAATCGACCTCGGCCCGGTCGAGCCCGGCCTGCGAGCCGGCTTCGACGAAGCGGGCGCGCACGACGCCCTCGACGGCGACCTCGAACGGATCGTCGCGGCGGCGCGCGACACCGCAGTCCAGGCGGGCCTGCGCGAAGACCGGATCGATGCGCTCTATTTCACCGGTGGCTCGACCGGCCTCCGGCTCCTGGCCGACCGGCTGCAGCAGGCCTTTCCGGCCGCCCGCCCGGTGCGCGGCGACCGCTTCGCGAGCGTCGCGACCGGGCTGGCGCTGCACGCCGCGCGCCGCTTCCGCGGGTCCTGAGCCACGCCGGAGCGCGCCCGCGGCGTCACCGCCTCAGGCGTCGAGCACCGCCGCCATCGCCAGCCCCGTCGCTTCGACGTTGCCGGTATTGAGCCCGGCGATGCACAGGCGCCCGGAGCGCACCAGGTAGACCGCGAATTCCTGGCGCAGCCGCTCGACCTGCGCCGGATTCAGGCCGGTGTAGCTGAACATGCCGCGCTGGCTCAGGAAGTAGCCGAAGTCGCGGCCGGGCATGCGCGCCGCCAGGGTGGCGTGCAGCGCCGCGCGCATCGCCTGGATCCGCTCGCGCATCGCCCCGAGCTCGACTTCCCAGGCAGCGCGCAGCGCCGGCTCGCCAAGCACCGCTGCGACGATCTGGCCGCCGTGGATCGGCGGGCTCGAGTAGTTGCGACGCACCGTGAACTTGAGCTGGCCGAGCACGCGGGTCGCTTCTTCGGCATCGGCGCAGACGACGCTGAGTGCGCCGCAGCGTTCGCCGTACAGGCTCATGCTCTTGGAGAACGAGTTGGCGACGATGAAAGACATCGGCCGGCCGTCGGGGCGGCGCGCCGAGGCGAGCGCGCGCACCGCGTAGGCGTCCTCGGCGATGCCATCGCCGAAGCCCTGGTAGGCGAGGTCGAGGTAAGGCAGCAGCTCGCGCTCTGCCAGCAGCGGGATGAGCCGGTCCCATTGCGCGCGCGAGAGGTCGACGCCGGTCGGGTTGTGGCAGCAGGCGTGCACGAGAACGACGCTTTTGCGCGGCAGGCCGCGCAAGGCGGCGCACATCGCGTCGAAGGCGAGCGTGCCGGTGGCGGCGTCGTAGTACGGGTAGGAATGAACGGCGAGGCCGGCGCCCTCGAACATCGAGCTGTGGTTCTCCCAGCTTGGGTCGCTCACCCAGACCTCGCTGCCGGGCAGCCAGCGGGCGATGAAATCGGCACCCACCTTGAGGCCGCCGCTCGAGCCCACCGACTGGATCGTCGCGACCCGCTTGCTCGCCAGCGCCTCGTGCCCGGGGCCGAACAGCAGGCCCTGCACCTGCTCGCGGAAGTTGGCCGCGCCTTCGATCGGCAGGTAGGGCCTGGGCGCGTTGCGGGCGACCACCATCACCTCGGCGCGGCGCACCGAGTCGAGCATCGGTATCTTTCCCGCGTCGTCGAAGTAGATGCCGATCGACAGGTTGATGCGGTGCGGCCGCGGATCCTTCTGGAAATCCTCGTTGAGGCTCAGGATCGGGTCGCCGGCGAACGGCTCGACGTGTTCGAACATGGTTGACCTACCGCAAGGCCGGCCGGGCGCCGGGCCGCCCCGAGCCCGGCCGCTCGCCCTCGGGGGGCAGTGACCAAAGAGAGGCGCCAGCGGGCCTCATTGCGCCAGGGCGGCCTCGATGTCGCCCTTCAGCGACTCGGGCGAATCGTTGGGCGCGTAGCGCTTGAGGACCTTGCCGTCCCGGCCGACCAGGAACTTGGTGAAGTTCCACTTGATCGCCTCGGTGCCCAGGATGCCCGGCGCCTGCGCCTTCAGCCAGGTCCACAGCGGATGCGTCCTGCTGCCGTTGACGTCGACTTTGCTCATCATCGGAAAGCTCACGCCGTAGTTCAGCTCGCAGAACGAGGCGATCTGGTCGTTCGAGCCCGGATCCTGGGCGCCGAACTGGTTGCTCGGAAAGCCGAGCACGACCAGGCCCTTGTCGCGGTAATCTTCCCAGAGCTTCTCGAGCCCGGCGAACTGCGGCGTGAAGCCGCACTGGCTGGCAGTGTTGACGATCAGCATCACCTTGCCGCGCTGCGTCGACAGGTGGGCGGCCTTGCCCTCGATCGAAAGCGCTTCGAAGTCGTAGATGCTGCGCGGCTTGTCGGCCATGGCGTCCTCGTGGTCAGGGAGACGGTCGATGGTAGCGCCGCGGCCTCAGCGATGCTCGGCCGGCGCGAGCGCGGCGAGCAGGGCGCTGGCGACGATCAGGCCGCCGCCGAGGGCGAGCCGCGCCGTCAGCGAGCCGGCGCCGAACGCCACCGCCGAGGCCGAGGCGAACACCACCTCGGTGAGCATGATCACCGCGCTTCGATTGGCCGGCAGGCGCGCCGCGCCGTACTGGAGCGCCAGGTTGCTGGCCAGGAAGGCAATGGTGAGGAGCGCGGTTGCCAGCAGCCAGGGCGCGGCCGGCGCCGGCGGCCAGTGCGCCTGGCCGCCGGCCGCGAGGACGATCGCCAGGCTTCCGGCGACGATCGCGCCGCCCGCGAACATCGCCAGGGCCCGCCCTTCCTCGGAGCGCCGGGCCTGGTGGCGCAGCATGACGTTGTTGAGGGCGAACGAGAAGCCGCCGATGACGCCCAGCCAGTCGGGCAGCGAGCGCGGCAGCGGCAGGTAGTCGGCCAGCGTGGGTGTCGGCGTGCCCGGCGCACCGCTCTCCGGCCAGAGGACGATCGCCGCGCCGGCCAGCGCCAGGGCGACGCGCCACGCTGCCGCCGCGGAGAAGCGCTCGTGCAGGACGATCCGGGCGAGCAGCACGGTCCAGAGCGGCATCAGATAGAAGAGCAGGACGACCCGGACGACGTCGCCGATCACCATCGCCCAGTTGAAGGCGGCGTTGGTCGTGCCCGAGGCGGCGACCAGCAGCCACAGGGCGGGCGTGCGCAGCACCTGGCCGACCGCGCCCGGCCGCAGGGCGACGATCAGCAGCGCGGCCAGCGTGAAGATGAGCGCCGTGGCCCAGAGCGGGTGCAGACCGGCCGCCTGCAGCCAGCGGAACGGCCACCACGACGTGCCCCAGACGAGGGCGTTGAGGACCAGGGCGAGCGCGGCGAGTCCGGACGCGCGGCTCGGGCCGGGGGAGGGCGCGCTCAATGCTTGTCGAGGCGGGCGATCGACAGCAGGTGGGCGATCTCGACCGGGTAGCGGGCGGTGTTGACGATGTGCCAGCGCCGGATCAGCCACATCGTGCCCGCGACCAGGCTGCCGAACACGGCGATCGCCGTGAAGGCCGAGAGGCCGAAGCGCGTCATGCCGGTGTAGAACGCACCCAGGCCGAGGATGCAGGCCTGCTCGTTGAAGTTCTGCACCGCGATCGAGCGGCCGGCGCCCATCAGGTTTGCGCCGCGATGCTGCAGCAGCGCGTTCATCGGCACGACCAGGTAGCCGCCGATCGCGCCGAGCACGATCAGGAAAGGCGCCGCCAGCCAGGCGTTGGTGATGACGTTCAAGCCGATCACCAGGACGCCCATGACGATGCCGAGCGGGATCACCCGCGTCGCCTGGTCGAGCCGCATGCGCAGCGAGGCGGCCACCGCGCCGACCGCCGTGCCGATCGCCACCACGCCGACCAGCGACGAGGCGTCCCTGGTGGTGTAGCCGAGCGCCGCCGCGGCCCAGGCGAAGACGATCACGCGCAGGTTGCCCGAGACGCCCCAGAACAAGGTCGTCGTTGCCAGCGAGATCTGGCCCAGCTTGTCGTTCCAGAGGCGGGCGTTGCAGTTCGAGAAGTCGCGGATCAGCGCGCCGACGCTGTGCAGCAGTGGTTGCAGCGGCGCGCCGGTGCGCGGGATGCGCAGGTTGAAGACCGCGGCGACGACGTAGAGCACGACGATCAGCGCGATCGCCGCTTCCGGGGCGGTCGAGATGCCGGTGTCGAAGATCGGAATGTCGAACGACAACAGGTGCTCCGAGACGACGCGGCCGAGCAGCTGGCCGCCGAGCACCACGCCGAGGATGATCGAGAGGATGGTCAGGCCCTCGATCCAGCCGTTTGCCTTGACCAGCTGCGAGTTCGGCAGCAGCTCGGTGAGGATGCCGTACTTGGCCGGCGAGTAGGCCGCCGCGCCGAGACCGACGACGCCGTACGAGAGCAGCGGGTGGGCACCGAACAGCATCAGCAGGCAGCCGACCACCTTGATCGCGTTGGAGACGAACATCACCTTGCCCTTCGGCACGGCGTCGGCGAAGGCGCCGACCAGCGGCGCGAGGATCACGTAGAAGAGCGCGAACATCGGCGTCAGCGCCGGGATGTGCCACGACGGCGCGCCGCCGGTCTTCAGCAATTCGATGGCGGCCACCAGCAATGCGTTGTCGGCCAGCGAGCTGAAGAACTGCGCCGACATGATCGTGTAGAAGCCTT